>JASHTY010000254.1 GCA_030040315.1 Terriglobia bacterium
GAATTCGGCAAGAACGTCACCCTGATGAACGCGCGTGCCCGCATGCACAATACTCATCAGCACCATCTGATTTCCGCCGCCCGCCATTTTGGGCGATTGCACGGAAAACGCCCGGACCGCCTCCGTAGAGCCGGAGATGCGGATGGTGCGGACAAAGTCTGCACGTTTTACAACTGCCGTGCGCGATTCCGCAGCGGCCACGACGGGTGATTTGTGGAAATGGGCTACAACCACCAGGGCGAAGACCACCGGGACCGGCAAAACGCGCAGGCTCCAGCGGCGCAGTCGTTCACCGGGCGGCATCGGCGAGGGGACCGGCATCATTTCCGCTATTCCCTGGTAACGGCAGAACTTCACCGTCTAGTGCTTAGGATGCAAACTTCCGCAAAAGGTTAGCAGGGGGTCAAAATAGAATTCGGCCCCCCGCGGCACCCAAACCTTTCCGGACCCTTTTGCCAAACCAACTCTAATAGAACGCCGTACCTTGAGGTTTTTGCGTTTGGCTGCGAAATTAATGCGCTCCGCCAGCGGCTTTTGCTTCGCCTTTTTCAATGGGGGCTTCCATCAGGTTGCCCCACTCCGTCCAGCTTCCGTCGTAGTTGCGGACTTTCTCGAAGCCCAGGAGATATTTCAGGACAAACCAGGTGTGCGAGCTGCGCTCGCCGATGCGGCAGTAGGCCACCGCCTCCTTGTCGGGCTGTACTCCCAGCGACCCGTAGAGATTCACAAGCTCGTCATAGGACTTGAATGAGCCATCTTCGTTCACAGCCTTGGCCCAAGGGACGTTTACGGCGCCGGGAATGTGCCCGCCGCGCTGTGCGGTTTCCGACATGCCCGGAGGCGCGATAATTTTACCCGTGAACTCATCGGGTGACCGGACGTCCACAAGGTTGGCAGGCTTGCCGGAAAGAATCTGGAAAATGTTGTCGCGGCGGGCGCGCAGGGTGCCGTCGGGCACTCCGGCGTGATAGGTGGTCCGCGTAACGGGCGTTGCCTCCGTGGTGAGCGGGCGCTTCTCCAGCTCCCACTTCTTCCGGCCACCATCCATCAGGCGCACATCCTTGTGCCCGTAAATCTTGAATTGCCAGAACGCGAAGGCGGCAAACCAGTTGTTGTTGTCGCCGTAAAGAACCACGGTACTGTCGTTGGAAATTCCGGAGGCGCCGCACAGGTCCTCAAACTGCCTGGGACTGGGGATGTCGCGCCGAACGTTGTCATTAAGCTGCGTCGTCCAGTTCCATCCGCTGGCGTTCTTAATATGCGATTTTTCATAGGCGCTCGTATCCACATCTACTTCCACCAGGCGGACACTTGGGTCATCGACATGCGCTGCAACCCATTCCGTGGTCACCAGAACTTCGGGGTGTTTGTATTCGGTCAATTCAATGGACCTCCTCTTCAATTATGATGTTGCGCTTCCACGTTATGGTTCGAGAGAACGATATGTTGGAATTCGGCTGCGGCAACACGCAGCAGCTTCGCGCGAGGAATTCTCGATTGTGCGGCCGGGTGTAGCTCCCATTCAGGCCTCTCTTCCTAAATGTACCTTATCCGTAGGGTTCCTGCAAACGAGGGGCTGCATAAGCAAACTGACAGTTGGAGGAATCGGAGTTCACGGGCTGTCATGATTTTGACAGACCCAACCCCCCTCCCCCTCTTCCCTCTCCCGCGGGGAGAATGAAGAGGGGCGAGGGGGTGCTAGGGTGAGGGGTTGCTTCCTGGCGGCGGTCAGTCACTCAACTGACGGTCAGCCACAGCAAAAGCCTCCGGCTCTTCCGGAGGACGATTGCTTCTGGATCCTCCGAAGCCGGATTGAAAACAAATACTTTGATCTTTGCGGTTTGGCTCATATTATCTCCTGCATGACTGGCGATTTGACTCCAAATACGTAAGTATGTTATAGATAGCTGTGGGAAGGGTTGTGCAAGGGTTTTCAGGGAGCCCGTGTGGTAAGACAAGCTGTTGAAACCAAGGGGCTTAATCGACAAAACGGCAAACTATGGCAAGCTCCAGAAAAACGAGAACGCGGCTAAGTCGCTCAGGACGTGGAAGAAGCGGTGCGGTTCGGCGCAAATCCCGAAATTCGCATAATCATGTGGGAAGGCGCGCTTCAGGCGGCCGGGCTAGAACCAATCATCGGGGCAGGGCAGTGGCAAGACCGCCCCGTGCCCAAGTCGATCCGCAGTACCAGGCGGCGGTCAAGAATTTCGAAACGGCTGTGCGAGCTTTTCAGCGGCAGGACTTCAGCCGCGCGGCGGAGCTCTTCGCCAAGCTCGCCGAAAACGAGGCTCGGGATGTTGCCGAGCGTGCCCAGATGCACCTTCGCCTTTGCCGCCAGAAGATCGGACGCCAGGCGCCGGTTCCCAAGTCCGCCGACGATTTCTATACTCTGGGCGTGGCTTGCTTCAATGCGCAGGAATACGGACGGGCGGTTGAGAACCTGAGCAAGGCAGACAAACTGAAACCCCGGCAGGAACACGTGCAGTACGCGCTGGCAGTGTCACACGCCATGGGCGGAAATTTCGATGCGGCCTTTGCGCATTTGGAAACATCATTTGCCTTGCGCCCGGAAAACCGCATCCACGCGCGCCGCGATGAGGATCTTCAGGGGCTTGCCGGCGACCCGCGGTTCCAGCGGCTGATGAATCCGGAAGCTATGTAACCCTCCCGCAACGCCCGGCATCGGACGCCAGGAATCGTTCCGAATCGATGAACGTAGTTGCCATTGGTGGGGGCACCGGGCTGTCAACGGTGTTGCGCGGCCTCAAGCACCATGTGAGTGAGCCCGGGCGCCCCGCCCAGTTGCGCCCGGAAATTACCCGCCTGACTGCCGTGGTCACGGTGACTGACGAGGGTGGCAGTTCCGGCCGCCTGCGCCGCGATTTCCGCATCCTGCCTCCGGGTGATATCCGCAACTGCCTGGTGGCCCTCGCCGAGGATGAACAGCTTCTGACCCAGATTTTCAATTACCGCTTCTCCCGCGGCCACGGATTGCGGGGGCATAGCCTTGGGAACCTGTTTCTCGCCGCCCTGACGAACCT
>JASHTY010000255.1 GCA_030040315.1 Terriglobia bacterium
CCAAGGTCTTAGCTAATTCCAGGCGTTGGCGGTCGGTGTCCACGCCCTGCGCGCGCACCAAGGGGTCGGTATCAAGAAGTTTGATTGACCCCACCACCGCACTCACGGCGATACCGATTCCCGCAAGCTGGTCCTGCAGGAATTCCAGCGGCTTCTCCGACCATTCGTTCCCCAGTTCGATTCCGTCGTACCCAAGCCTCTTGACGAGTTGCGCCCGCTCTCGCAATCCCATCTCATTAGGTAGCGGTGTGCGAACCCCGTAACGCACCGGGCCGGGGTTCCACTGGATTTGCGGAGCGCCAGAGGCGAGCGCCGGCGCCGCCAGCGCTGATCCGCACCCGGCGAGAAACTTTCTTCGGCTCACTCTTATCGCCTTTTCCATGCACACCACCTTTGTTTTCATCTGCCGCAGTGTTAAACGTCGATTGAACGTCCGTGATTGTAAACCAATTCAGGCGTCGGTGCGAAAGGCAGCGAGGGCGGGACGCCCGACGGCCGGCGCAGAGATGCGTTTCATCTCTGCGTCTGACGCTACAGGCCAGACATCCCTTCGGCGTCGCAGAGTCCCAACCCCAGTAATCTGCGTCAGCCGAGTGCTACGCGCTTCAACTTGCTGATCAGTTATTGGCTCGCGTCTTTGGCGGGAATCAAATCAACTTGCACGGAATTACGCGAGCCCTCCGCCACATGCACGCTCACGCCAAGGTCTTCGTACGGCTGCAGGAAATCCGTGCTGGTGTAAGCGCCCGGCTCGATTTTCTCCCACGCAAACACCTTGTAGTCGCCAGGAGCAAGTCCTTGCAGGTTGAAGTGGCCGTTCTGATCCGAAGTCGCCGTGCTGTACAACCGCCTTTGGCCGCGGTATGGCGGGTTCGGCACGAGCGTTACAGTTGCTCCCTGGTAGGGCTGGTCATCCTTCATGACCACGCCATCCACCCCCGCACCGTCGGGGCTGACCAGAATGTCGAGCATCTGCGGAGTCTGCCGGCCATCGATGGTCAGGCCTGCAGTGAGCACATCCACTCCATCCAGCCGCGCGGATTTCAAATAGTAATTCTCCGGCAGGCCGCCCACATTGACCTCGTAATCGCCGTCGTGGACATTTTTCAGGGTAAACGTTCCATCCCCCTTCGTGCTGTCATTCGTCCCGGAGAAGAACATTTCGTTGGTAACCTTTGGCCGCAGGTTGACGAAGGTGACTGCGCCGGATTCGAGTTGTCCCTCTACGCGAACCTGGCCTTTAATATCCAATCCTTCGCTGACGTTCACCATCAAACCTTCAATATCAGCGTCCGTCACCTCCACCGCCTGATGGCCAATGCATTGTCTTCCATCCCTAATAACCATCGCGCTCAAGACGTATGAACCCGGCGGCACGCCGGGAAATTCAAAGGTTTTTTGACCATTCAGGTCGCGCACCGGGGCATTAATCCCCGGGCTGCTGGCGGAGGCCTGGTCCGAAAGGAAAACGGATCCCCCCTGCCCCACCGGATTTGTGGATGGGCATCCGACAACCGCCCCCTTGACCGCAAGAGTCCGGACCGGTTGCAGGCTGATGTCAACCCCGCTGAACTCCTCTCCGCCCTTCACCGTCACGGGAGCGGCGCGGGTGGAGTCGGGAACGCCGGGATAATAAATCGGAACGTAGCCCTCGCGCGTCTTGGCAACCTCTGACCGGTTCGGCCGGAGAATCGCGCGCACAAAGTATTGCCCGGGAGTAAGTCCGAAAAGGCGAAACTCACCCAGGTCGTTCGTCTGCGAAATCTTGCTGCCCACAAGCTGGCGTTGGCCGTTCTCATAAGAGAAGCGCATCGCTGTGACCTGCGCGTTCAGCACAGGCTCGCCATCTTCGTCAAAAACGTGGCCGGAAATTACCGACGCAGGAATCAATTGGACGGTGATGTTCGAGGTTTTCTGCCCAGCAGTGAGGGTCAGGATAGTACCGGGGCCCTGGGAATTGCGTTGACCATATTGCTGCGTCACATACCCATTGCGCTCAATGGACAACCGGTAGTTTCCCGGGGCAAGGTCCTTAATCTCAAAGCGGCCCATGGCGTCGGTTATCGCGCCACCTCCCTGGGGCTGATCGTTGGCTCTGCGGTTTTCCGTCGGGAACGCATCCACGGATGCCTTGTGCAGCGGTTCGCCCGTGCCCGCCGAAACCACCACGCCTTGAATGCTGCACTGGTCAGATGGATTGGGCGCAGTGGGTTGCTGCCCCTGGGGGACAATCTGCAAAAATAAGAGCAGCAGCGTGGTGAACATGGGCGAACACCTGCGAGTCAGCCAATTGTAGCATTTCGCAGATTGGTTTGATGCCGCGGCAGCAGTGAGGGCTGGCCGGTGCAGAGATGCATTTCAATCTCTGCGTCTCAGATTACAGGTCTGGTGTCCGAATTGGATCGCAGACTCCTCACACCAGGAGTCTGCTCCAGCCCACTAAGTTCCGCCGGCCAGCGGCGGGCTTTGTGCCAGGTTCAGAATAATCTGAAACCAAAAATTCGGCTGATAGGTGATTTGCAGAGGAGCGCCGCGCAGGTCGCCCTCCGTTCCGATCAAAATCTCGAATGAGTTCTTGGTGCCCGTTTCCTTGCCCGTGACCAGGAAGTGCGCTTCCTTCAGGTGTCGATAGCTGCGGTCGAGTGGAGCGCCTGTTCCGCGCAGGGTCACATGCACGTTTTTCTCGTCCAGGGGGTGAACGCTGGTCAAGGTGGCCGTGTAATGGCGCGCGTTGTAAATGTAGCAGAGCGAAACGGGCGTGGGCCGGCCCGCCATGGCCGCATCGATCAATTGCAGGACAGTTGAAAGAAATTCGCCGGCACGCGGGCACGAGCTCACTGCCGCATCGTCAAGGCGGCGCACCCGCCGTTGCGGATTATTCTGTAATTCCTGCAGGGTGGCTTTCTCCGCCTCGGCGTATTGGTGAAAGTCAAAATCGGTGTTGGACTCAAATGGAACGGTGGTGGAAAGGGCGCGCCTGTCATCTTCATCCACGCGGCTGATGATTCCCTCAAAAAGGTGATTGCCGTTGGCCTTCTCCTTGGAAAGTTCCTTCTGCATGGCCAGCGCCGACTGTCCCTGGGAGGATTTCATGAAGCCGAAGAAGGCGCTTGCCTGCCCGGAGCCTTCGCCCTTCAGCACCTCCGTGCCCGCACCCCAGCGATTGATGGAAAGCGGCGCTTTGGCAGGGTCCGATCCGAAGAGAACTTGAATCATCTGCTGCGCGTCGTCAGTCTTGCCGATGCGGACGTATCCGCCGCCCACGTCGTCTTTGCCGGACCAGAAAAACAGCAGCCGCACCCTGCAGGTCATTACATAGCGGTACTCGGTTGAGATCTTGCCCTCGCGACCGATCCATCGGGCTGCTTCCTGAATCGCGGCTTGATCGGAAGCGTCGTCAGCCGCGGTGCGGGAAAACCCTGGAGGTGGGCCGAGCGCAATGACGGCCATCAGCGGTCCAGCAAGCCTGAAGCAGCGCGAAATGAGTTCCAGAAGATCTCCTTCGGCGGCGTTCCCAACGGGATATTCGGGCTTCCCCTACGTCGCGGTCTTTACCGCATGCGTCGGCTCCAGATGCCAGATTTCGGAGGCATATTCCCTGATTGTCCGGTCGGAGGAAAACTTTCCCGAGCGCGCCACGTTCAATATGGCCATTTGATCCCACACATCGGGCTTGCGGTAGGCGGCATCCACCCGCTCCTGGGTGTGAATGTAATCCCGCAGATCGGCCAGTAGCATGTAGTGGTCGCCACCGTCGAGCAGCGATTGCACGATGGGCCGGAATATTCCCGGCTCCATCAGGCTGAAAAAATCCTTCTCAATCAACTGGAGTGCACGCCGTATTTCCTCGTCGCTATTGTATATGTCGCGGGGATTGTAGGACGCGCGGCGCCGCTCCACTTCCTCCGCCTTCAGGCCGAAGATGAAAATATTCTCCTCGCCCACTTCCTCCAGGATTTCCACGTTTGCGCCGTCAAGCGTCCCAATGGTCACTGCGCCGTTAAGCTGCATCTTCATGTTGCCCGTGCCGGAAGCTTCCGTGCCGGCAAGCGAAATCTGCTCGCTCAGGTCGGCGGCCGGAATGATTTTCTGCGCCAGCGACACTCGGTAATTGGGCAGGAACACGACCTTGATCTTCCTGTCCGCCTGGGGATCGCTATTCACCACTTCCGCCACGGAGTGAATCAGCTTGATAATCAGCTTGGCCATGAAGTAACCGGGCGCGGCCTTGGCGCCGAAAATGAACGTGCGTGGAACGATATCGAGCGAGGGATTTTGCTTCAGGCGATCGTAGAGCACGATGATGTAAAGCACCAGCAGCAGTTGGCGCTTGTACTCGTGCAGCCGCTTTACCTGCACGTCGAAGAGCGAATCGGGATCGACGCGAACCCCCGTTTCAAGCGCGATCAGGTGAGCAAGCACTTCCTTATTCTCCCGCTTGGCGGCGCGGAATTTCTTGCGGAAGGCGGGATCCTTCGCCAGGGGCTCCAGCTTGCGCAGCTCTTCCAAGTTCGTGATCCATTTCTTGCCGATGGCTTCCGCAATCAACTTGCAAAGTGAAAAGTTGGAATTCAACAGCCAGCGCCGAGGCGTGATGCCATTGGTCTTGTTATTGAACTTCTGCGGCCACATTTCCGCGAAGTCATGCAGCACTTCTTTTTTCAAAAGCTCGGTGTGAAGTCTGGCGACGCCATTCACGGAGCATGAGCCCACGGTAGCCAGGTTTGCCATGCGGACGTATCGTTCGCCCGTTTCGTCAATGATGCTCATGCGGCGCAGGCGGTCGCTATCCATGGGCCAGCGCGTGGCCACTTCACGCATCAAGCGGGCATTAATCTCATAGATGATTTGCAGGTGCCGGGGAAGCAGGCGCTCAAACATGCGGATGGGCCACTTTTCCAGCGCCTCCGGCAGGATGGTGTGGTTCGTGTAACCCACGGACGAAGTGGTAATGCGCCACGCCTGGTCCCAGCCCAATCCTTCGCGGTCCATCAGCAGGCGCATCAGCTCGGGAATGACCAGCGAGGGGTGCGTGTCGTTGAGCTGGATAAAGGCCTTGCTGGGAAATGAGTCCCATTCGTGGTTGTCTTTCTTGTAGCGGCGCAGAATGTCCTGAATCGAGCACGAAACGAAGAAATATTGCTGCTTCAGGCGAAGCTCCTTGCCTTCAAAAACGTTGTCATTCGGGTAGAGGACCTTGGTCAAGTTTTCGGCCAGAACTTTGTTGGCCACCGCGTCCACATAGGAGCCGCGGTTGAAGTCATCCAGATCGAATTCCTCCGCAGCCTTCGCGGACCACAAGCGCAAGGTATTCACGCTGTGCGCCCCGTACCCTACCATGGGCAGGTCGTAAGGCATTCCAATGACGGTTTTCGTATCCACCCAATGCCACTCAATACCTTCCGGACCCTGACGGGTTTCCACCCTTCCTTCAAGCGGAACTTGAAAGGAGTATTCGGGGTGGGCGATTTCCCAGGGGTAACCGAGTTTCAGCCAGTCATCGGGAACCTCCACCTGATAGCCATTCACGATGCGTTGATTGAAGATGCCAAAATCGTAGCGCAGGCCGTAACCCACCGAGGGATAATTGAGCGTGGCGAGCGAATCCATAAAGCACGCCGCCAATCGTCCCAGCCCGCCGTTGCCGAGGCCCGCGTCGGGTTCCTGCGCCAGCAATTCTTCCCATCCGATTCCGACTTCCTCAATGGCCTGCCGGCAAGCGTCCTCCAGAAGCAGGCTCATGACATTGTGCTCAAACGATTGGCCGATTAGAAATTCCAGCGACAGGTAATAAATCCTTTTTACGTTTTCGCGGTGGTGCGTTTGCTGGGTGGCAATCCAGCGCTCAATCAGGCGATCGCGAACGGCCAGCGCAAAGGCGTAGTAACGGTCGCGAGTGGTGGCGCTGTAGCGGTCCTTGGCCAGAGTCCGGCGCAGGTGATGCATGAAAGCCGCCCGGAGTTCTTTAACCGACCTTTGGTCAACTTCAGTAGGAGTTTGAATGACCGGAACATTCGCTTCGGAATCCATGCCTTCTCCTCTGTGGCCATCGCGCTGATTGCCCTTCTGCGCGATTATGCCTCTTACCGGCTCAATAGTCCAACAAAGGCGTCGCGTGCAGGTTATGGTATTCGCGCTGGCGCGCGGTCCAATTGTGCCGTTCGTATTCGACCCGGAGCTGAGCTCGCTCTGCGTCATCCAGCCCCTTTTTCACCTCCCCATTTTCGATTGACACGGTATACGTCAAAGCTTAACCTTAATCGTTCCTCGTGGGGCACATCGATACTTAATTATCGAAAGGGCTAGGCCCGCCCGCTGAAAACCTCAGCAGGAGTGTGTCTATGCCTACCGTTGAAACCTACCGCAAACAATCCAAGCTGCTCCTCCGCTGGCACCGCGCAGGCAATTTCTCCATCGGCGAACGGGTCCGTCACCTTGAACGCTATCGGTCTTTGACGGACCTTCAGGTGCTGTCACTCAAATTTACACTGGCGTTGGCGCAGGAGATCGTTGCGGTTGAATCCGGTTATGGGAACTGGGCCGAACTTAAAACGGCAGCGGCGGACGCACCAAAAACGCTGCGCGCCTCCTCCGGTCCTCCGGTGGTGAAGAATGCCATTCCGGTGCTCTTTGTGCGCGATGTCAAGGCGAGCGCCAATTTCTTTCACGAAAAGCTGCGCTTTAAAATTGACTTTCTTCGTGGAATCCCCCCGTTTTATGGGGCCGTATCACGCCAGGGGGCTTGCCTGCACCTTCGTCATGTGGAGCAGCCATTCTTCGCGCAAGCCGCCGCCCAGGAGCGAGGGTTAATCTGCGCCTTCATCGAAGTTGCGAATGGGCAAGCTTTGTTTGAGGAGTTCAAAGCGCGAAACGTGGACTTCGCCCAAAAGCCGACGAAACAGGCCTGGGGAGGAACCGATTTTCACCTTAAAGATCCCGATGGCAACGTCATCTCTTTCGTCACATACAAATAAGGCGGAAATTCGGCGACCAAACGTATTGCGGAAAACGCCTGGAAGGCCCTAATATCGATTAGCTCGTCAGAGAATCACGATTTGGCAAACACCCAATCATCCTTCTCGCCATTGAAAGCAGCCGTGTATATCCTGGCGCCCACTTGCCTGTACTTCGACGCCTTCGTTCTTCCTCACACGCCGGTTTACGAAGGGGACACGACGCCCATTTATCTACTGGAAGCGATCAAAATGCTTCACGGTCAAGTGATATACCGGGATTTTTTCCAATTTACGCTTCCCGGGACGCAGGTCTTCTACATGATTCTCTTCAGGATTTTCGGCGTGCGCGCGTGGATTCCCAGCGCAGTGTGGGTGGGGTTGGGAATCGGCCTGGCATGGACGTGCCTCGCGATTTCGAAGCAAGTATTGAGCGGCTCGTTGGTTTACCTGCCCAGCCTGCTTTTTCTGGGAGTGTGCTTTTTTTCCGAGCCCGATCCCAACCACCACTGGTTCAGCACGCTCGCCTGCATGGCTGCGATTGCAGTATTGACTCCGCAACGAACCCCGTCGAGGTGGGCCGCGGCCGGGGCGCTGTGCGCTCTTGCCACGCTGTTCACCCACTCGCGCGGGATCGTAGCCATCGCCGGATTCGCCGCATATCTGCTTTGGGAATGGCGTGCGAAAAAGCAAGAGTGGAATTGGTTGATGAAAACGGCCGCGTACCTGCTTTTTCCCTTCCTCGGCGTCACCGTGCCCGTCGTCACATACCTTGCCTGGAAGGTTGGTCCCAAAGTTTTCCTCAATTGCACCGTGGTGTTCCTCGCCAAGTACTGGTCCAAATGGTTTTGGGGAACACGCTACGTTTACGGAGCGGATTTGCCCACGGACCTGCCGATAGGAATCGAAGAAGGCGCCCTGTCGATGTGGATTTTCATTCATCTTCTGCTGCCTACGGTCTACATCCTCTTCTTTATTCAATATTGCCGGCGGGATGCGGGAAATCGCGACGAGGTATCGAGCCGCGTGGAGGATCGCTTGATGCTCCTCGCCATTGTTGGAAGCGCTTTGTTTCTTGGAATCGTGACGTCGCCGGTCTGGTTCCGATTGATTTCGGTTTCGCCGCCTGCCTTAATCCTTTACATGTGGATGATCAGGGGCAATGGCAGGATCGCAAGCGTTTTCAGGGGCACCGCCTGGGCGGGCGCAATGGTGGCGATGCTGGTTCAGCCGATTGTTCTTCAAGCGGGTTGGAAGGCTTATCTCGATACCCCCACGGGCCGCACGGCATTCTTCGATTCCGACCATTATGAAAAATTTCGCTGGATTCTCCAGCACACGCATCCAGGCGATTACTTCTTTCAGGCGGACGACTGCGATGAATATTTCCTTCTTGGCCTGCAAAATCCCGCGCGAGTCTCTTTCGTGACCGACAGCACGTACACGCGCCCCGACCAAGTGGAGAACGCCGTCGAGATGCTCGAAAAATATCACGTTCATTGGGTCATGTGGTCCGCATGGCTCGACGTTCCGCGCAGTCCCGGTTCAGACGGAAGCGCCGAAAGGCCGCTTCGCATGTATCTGCGCTCGCGCTATCACCCGGTGAAGGACTTCGACGACCAACTTGAGGAGGCCTGGGAACGCAATGCCCCGGAGGCTGCAACCAGCGGCCGCGGACTGGATTCGACGGCGGGGAAATCCCGGGCGCAACCGTAGTCATTATGGGCCAGGACAACACACATGCCGGAGAATCGCAGAGCACGCGCGCCTGGCGCCTGTTCGCCTGCCTCACGATTCTGGGCCTGGCACTCACCTCAAATATTGAGAGCGCTTCGG
>JASHTY010000256.1 GCA_030040315.1 Terriglobia bacterium
CTGATCATGTACCGCTGCGGCAGGCCGATCATCACGTGGCGCACGCCGACCTTGTACCGCTCGGCGGCGTATTCTTCGTCATAGGGCCCGCGAAACAGGCTTCCAGCCCACACTTGCAGCATGCGTTTCAGGCGCTCAGTCTGCTCATCGCCGCCGGTAAAGACCCTGCCTGCGTCGGGATGCCGGATGATTTGATCGTAAAACCGCTCGGACATCCCGGGCAGGTAAGGGTCCATGCGCGCGCCGACCGCCTGCAACAGGCGAGCGTCTTCTTCGCTGAAACTCACATACCGCTTCATCTCCTCGAAGAAGGTTTCGGGCTTTCTGCTCACCCTCGTAGCCTTGTGGTAAAATTGAATTCCTTGAGCGTCACTGAAAAGGAAACATCATACCATTGGAGCGGGCGGGCCTAAAACGTCTTTTGCACTTTCCTCCCGCGAATCGCCGGAATCTGATGACCTTGCCCGCCTCGTTTGCGGTAATCATTCTTGCGACCATAGGGGGCGGCATTTCGCGCGAGCGGCTCGAAAAAATCTTTCGGCCTTTTTGTATAAAGCGCAAGAATGGCACCGGATTGGGATTATCGCTCTCCCGGCGGGTTATCAGCCAGCAGGGTGGAACGCTGACCGCGGATTGCGGGCTGAAAGAGGGAAGCAGGAATATAATCCGCTTGCCCATGGGGGAGGCGGTGGTGGAATCTGCGGTGTTAAAGTCGTAGCGTATTCGGAATTCGAAAATCAGCGATAAGTGTTGGGCTGAAAACACCCCTCACCCCAACTCCCCTCCCCCTCTTCCCTCTCCCTCGGGGAGAGGGAAGAGGGGTGAAGGGGTGATAGGGGGAAGGGTTACTTCCTGCAGTGGCATCAGGCCTCTTTGGGGCGCCTACACATCAGAAGCCTCCTGATTCGCTTGAGGACGCTTACATCGAGTTTCGGATAGAAAGAGAACATGGCTGGCGAAAAAATCCTGATCGTGGATGACGAAAAGCTGATTCGTTGGTCGGTGCGGCGGCAGTTGGAGGAGTGGGGCTATTCACCGGTCGAGGCCGAGAGCGGCACGGGCGGCCTGGCGCAGATTCGCGCGGAATCGCCCGACCTGATTCTGCTGGATGTTCGTCTGCCGGACCTGGGCGGAATCGATGTGCTGCGGGAAATCAAGGGAAACCGCGTTACCACACCCGTCATTATGATCACCGGCGACCCGCAGCTTGACGACATCAAGACGGCCATCAAGCTGGGGGCGCTTGACTTCGTGAAGAAGCCGCTCGATTTCGACGAGCTGCAAATCACCATCTCCAATGCCATCGATCACTCCGGCGTGCGCTCGGAGCGCGACTTTCTGCGCGATGAGATTCGCAAGCGCTCCGGCTACCATGAAGTGGTGGGCAAATCCCCGCGCATGGTCGAGCTGATGAACTTTGTGCGCAAAGTGGCGGCGAGCGAAACCTCTACGGTGCTCATTCAGGGTGAGAGCGGCACGGGCAAGGACCTGATTGCCAAGGCCATTCACTATGACAGCGCGCGCGCTGAGAAACCCTTTGTGGCCATCAACTGTTCCGCCATTCCCGAGACCCTGATGGAAGCCGAACTGTTCGGGCATGAGCGTGGTGCGTTCACGGATGCTAAGGCGCAAAAGAAGGGCCTTTTTGAAGTGGCCGACGGCGGCACGCTCTTCCTGGATGAAATCGGCGAGCTTTCCACCTATCTTCAGGCCAAACTGCTGCGCGCGCTGGAGGAGCAGACCATTCGCCGGGTCGGTGGAGTGAAAGATATCGCCGTGGACATCCGCGTGATCGCGGCTTCAAACCGCAACCTCGAACAGGGGGTGCGCCAGGGGACGTTCCGCCAGGATCTCTATTACCGCCTGAGCATCATTCCGATTTTTATTCCGCCTCTGCGCGATCGCGTGGAGGACGTTCTCCCGCTCGTTGAGTTTTTCATCGAGCGTTATAACGTCCGCTTCCGCAAAAATGTAAAAGGCATCACCGATGAGACGCGGGATCTGATGATGGACTATGACTGGCCGGGAAATGTGCGCGAACTGAAAAACGCGGTCGAGCGCGCCATGATTCTGGAGGATACGGAGTATATTCGCCCCATCTACCTGCCCATCCAGGTCACCGGCCGGGTCCAGGGGTTTGACGCGGCCGTGCCACTGACCACCGCCGAACACGAGGGCGATGACAATCCCGGTTCGACCGGGACCGCTTCCATTTGGCGGCCGCTGCCTTCGGGGAGAATGGTCCCCGTGCTCCGCCTTCCCCGGCAAGGAACTTCACTGGAGGAAATCGAGCGCGCTCTGCTGGCGACGGCGGTACGTCAGGCCGAGGGCAACCAGACTCAGGCTGCGAAGATGCTGGACATCACACGCGACGCCTTGCGGTACAAATTGAAGAAATTGGGATTTGAGGTGGATGGGGAATAGAAGATAATTTGGAGTGCGGGAGCTCGCTCCCGCTTTCGAATCCGGAAGCGCGCTTGCGGCTGACGGAACGCCAGCAAGCTGGCGAACACCAAAGCGACAGCAAGCTGCCGCACTCCATAGGGGAATGCACAATGGGACTTTTGCGTGACTCTGACGTGGAGGAGATTCGGGAACGGCTTGCGGGGATTCCGAATCCCGTCAAGCTGGTGCACTTTACGCAGGAACTGAATCTCGAATACGGCCGCGAAACCCGCCAATTGCTCGAGGAGCTCACGCAGATCAGCGACAAGCTCTCGCTTGAGACCTGTAATTTTCAGACCGACAAGGATAAGGCCGCCGAATACGCGGTCGATAAAGTTCCCGCCACGGTGATCCGCAACGGCAAGGACTACGGCATTCGATTCTTCGGCCTCCCCGCCGGGTATGAGTTCGGCTCGCTGCTCGACGGCATCATTACTGTCTCCAAAGGCGACTCCGGACTGAATCCCCACAGCCGCGAAAAGCTTGCCCAGCTTGACCAACCGCTGCACCTGCAGGTCTTCACCACACCTACTTGACCGCATTGCCCGCCGGCCGTGCGCCTGGCCTACCAGTTCGCGATGGAAAGCGACAAGGTCCGCGCCGACGGCATTGAGGCGACGGAATTCCCTGAGCTGGCCGAGCGTTACAACGTATTTGCCGTGCCCAGAACCATCATCAACGGCGAGGCGTTCGTGGAAGGGGCGTTGCCGGAAGATTTTTTCCTCGACGCGATTTTGCAGAAGCTGCGGCCGCGGACCGGCAATTAAGACCCGCATCTGACTCTTGCTTTTCCTCCGATTCTCGCTCCATGTTGGGGTAACATGGATGGTGGTTTGAATCTGAACAGGAGGGATCTTGGCGAGAAGACTTGGAGGAGTGAGTCAATTCCCGCCCAGGAAGACTCGGCATGACTTTCAGGCACTAGCGGAGATTCGCACCCAAGAAGCAGAGGTTCTGGCCAGGTACGGCAATGAACAGGGTGCCTATTACCTCGCGGGGTTCGCGGTCGAATGCGCACTCAAAGCTTGTATCGCGAAAAAGATGAGGCGGCATGACTTTCCTCTTTCTGCAAAGGACGCCAACAGGGTATATACGCACAATTTGGGTGAGCTTCTGAAGCTGGCAGAGATAGAAACGCATTTGGACAAAGCCATGCAAAGGAGCCGCGCCCTTCGAGAAAACTGGGCCGTCGTCCAGAACTGGTCGGTCGATAGTAGGTACGAGACGTCCGGGCTGAGGGGCACCGATATGAATGCTGCTGTTAACTCGGCGGAAGGAGTACTGCAATGGTTAAAACAGCGATGGTAAAAAGCGACCAGGAAATCGAAGGCCTCGTTATGGAGGCTCTTAGCAGAATTAAAATGCCCGTCAATTTGTTGAGTTGGAACTATGCTCCCCAGCTCGATGAGCGGCAACTGATCATTGCAACCCCCTGGTACGATACCAAAGGTCCTCTAGCAACAATTCGTGCTGTCTACGACGCCTTCAAGAAGGCCGGCATCTATGACGATGTTCCGCCTCGGCGAGTGGTTATTAAAAGTCCGAATGACAGCCTCATCAGGACTCTTGAACAAGAATTTAGCGCCGAGAGAGAGGGGACAATTCACCTGCTCCGGGAGCACGGCTCGGGCAAAGGAGCTGAGTACTCGGTAGTCTTCGCGCCCTTTCTGGGACAGGGGGGATTTGTTCCCTCGAAGCGGTTCCTAGAAATCCAAGCGCTGCGAAACTTCCTTCTGAATACGCTGCATATCCGTTCGAGACTCGTGGAGGATGCTTTAGAGGAACTTGAAAGCAGTCGAAGTGCGTCGATATATCCGGTCAGCCTAAAGGAACGCGAAGTGAAAAAGGCCGGCCTGGCTTGAGCCGGAGGACGGAAGAGGCCTTCAGTACTTCAAGATCGAATGCACAGGGTACGCGTTGAGCTTTTCGCGGCCTTTCAATTCTTCCAATTCAATGATGAAGCCCATGCCGGCCACGCGTCCGCCGAGCGATTCCACCAGTTTGGCCGTGGCGGCCGCGGTTCCTCCCGTGGCGAGCAGATCGTCGATGATCAGAACGTCGTTTCCGGCGCAGATCGCGTCGCGGTGGATTTCAATCGCGTCCTTCCCGTACTCAAGGCTGTAGCTCATGCTGGCGCGCGCGGCGGGCAGCTTGTTGGGCTTGCGCACGGGCACAAATCCCGCGTTCAGCCGGTAGGCCACCATGGGAGCAAAAATGAATCCGCGCGCCTCGATGCCGATGACCAGGTCAATCTTCTGCGCAAGAAACGTGTTGGCAAGGATGTCGACGGCCCAGTGCAGGCCCACAGGGTCCTTCAAGAGCGTGGTGATGTCATAGAACAGAATGCCCGGCTTGGGATAATCGGGAATTTCGCGAACCAGCCTTTTGAGATCAATCACAAATCCTCCGCTGAGGTCGGACGCTCATCAAATACAACCCAATTCTCGTTTCCAGATTAGTGCCACAGCGATTCATAACTTCCTGCCGATGAAAAGGAAATGGTCCGACTGGCCGATTCCTTCAGGGGTTTGATTGGTCTCCTCGACCAGGTCGAGCCACATTTCTCTCTCAATTTCGGGGAGCTCGTTGAAAGCCTTCTGCCATGCGGCCGTGAACGATTCTGCGCCCATTAACGCCCGCCGGCCGAATTTTCCCTCAAACAAGGCGAGAAACTCTGCCGCCGTGGTCAGATGCGCCCAACCGATGGGCGGCGCGTGGGCGGGGTCAAGATTCCCGTCGTGCAGATACTGTTGATGGAAGGTCACACGTTCAGTCACGGGCCCGAATTTAAACCTCAGCAGGTCGCGCAGATAGGTTAGTCGATTGATGCCGGCCGCGAAAAGGGTTCCCCCGGTTCTTAGAATTCGTGCTGACTCCTGCACGCAGCGTTGGCGCTCCTCAATCGTGCGCAAATGATAGAGGGGGCCCATCAGGAGGACATGGTCAAGACTTCCCGATTCAATGCCCTCGATCCGGGCGGCTGAGGCGTGATGGCACCCGGCAATCGCGCCCTGGTGCCCGGCCTGGCGGAGCTTTTCCGCCACCGCTTCAAGCAGGCGCGCCGAAACGTCCACCAGGTGCAGGCGGCATCCCCTGCGGGCAAGGAACTCCGTGTAATGGCCGCCGCCCACGCCGATTTCGGCAACGGAGTCTCCGGCCATCGTCACGCGCCCAAGCCACCGCAGGGTTAACGCCATTTCCACCGGGCAATCCGCGGTCAGGCGCGTCAGTTCGTCCTGGAAGATCCTCTCATCGTAGTGCTGTGCGACGTTTAATTCATCTTCAGTGAATTGTGGCATGTTGCCGAACGCCTTTTTCGTTTACCAATCACCTTCAATCATGAAGCAATTGTACCGTCCATCCACGGGCTCGTCCGACTCGTCGATCGCGGTCACGCGGGCGCTGCGGGGACCCTCATACAATTGGCGCTTCAGTTCCTCAAGCGACGCCGGGGTGCCGATGGCGTAAACTTCCACGTTGCCGTCCCAAAGGTTTTTCACGTTTCCGAGAATTCCATATTGGGATGCCCAGTGCTCAGTAAAGTAGCGGTAGCCGACGCCCTGCACGCGGCCTTTGACCAGGAACCTCTTGGCGATCTTTATGGAGGATTTGGACACGGCAACATAAAGTATGAAGCGTGAGGTATGAAGGATGAAGACATAAGATCTTTCTCTGACGCTTCACACTTCAGCCTTCATTCTTCAGCCTTCGCTCTTCATCCTTTCTTTTGCTCCGCCGTGGCAAAGTAACCCGGCTTCCAGCGCAGAGTTACGCCGCGCCGCGTGGTTTCCACCGTGATCGTTCGGTACGACCCGTCCAACACATTTCGTATCGGCTTGTAGCTGATCAAATATTGCTCGCTCAGATCGTGGCCGATTACCTGCAGCGCTCCCACCAGGTTGCCGATCCGCTCGGCGGAGAGCTCGCCCGTCTCCGCACCTTCGGCCTTATTTTGAGACGTGCTGCCGATCTGCCCGTGCGAAAGGGAACCCGATTCCAGGTCCGTCCCGGGAGCATTTCGCAAGGGGAACGAAGGGTAGCCGCCCGTCTGGCCGGAAAGCTGTTCCAGCATCTTGTCTCCGGGATTATCGAAGCCGTATGCGGCGGTGCCCACGGTGTAGATCATCACCTCCGCCATGCGCGCGAGCGAGATCGTCTGGTCCAGCGTGTGCTGGCTCTCCACGTCCAGACCATCGCTCACCACCACCAGCACGCGCCGCATTTCCTCCGGCGCGCCCGCATTGAGCATTTTCTCCTTGCAGGCGTAGACGATGGCGTCATAGAGCGCCTTCCCGCCTCCGGATTTTACCTCTTCCAGCTTGCTGCTGATCAGGTCAGGATCATAAGTAAAATCCTGCACGATGGAGGGGGACGAGTCGAAGGTCTCAAGAAAAACCTGAGTCCGTGGGCCGGCATTGGCCAGAATCAAGTCCACGAATTGCTGGGCCGCCTCCTTTTCGTACTCCAGCCTGGGCCGCGCGCTGTTGCTGGTGTCGAGAATCAAACCAATGCGTAGGGGCGCTTGGCTCTCCCGCTCGAAATGCGTGATCTTCTGCTCCACGCCGTCTTCATAGACCTTCACTTCTTCGGCGGTCAGATCGATGACGCGCTGCCCGCCCCGCTTCATGGCGTTCACCGGAACGTTGACAAGTTCGACGGTGGTTCGAATGGTGGGCGTCTGGGCTTGCGGTGAAGCGGCTTGCAGCGCGTGTATCGCGACGGCACCCGCTACGATAGCCATCGCGGCAACGATGGCGAAACCGGCCGCATGGAGTCGCGCGCGCTGTCGAGCTCTAATTGTATGTAACAAATCCATGTACTCCGCGCAGTTCGGGGATCGGCCATTCGTCACAATTTATCGTCTCGAAGAAACCCCTCACCCCAACTCCCCTCCCCCTCTTCCCTCTCCCCGGGG
>JASHTY010000257.1 GCA_030040315.1 Terriglobia bacterium
CGGGCACGGGCCGCCAGGTGTTGTGAATGACGCCCAGTGCCGCGTAGCAGTTCTTGACGTTGTCGGTGATGATGCGCACGGCGAGCAGGTCGTAAACCTGTTCGATGGGAATCCCCTGGCGCCGCAGCTTCAGCCAGATGCTGTAGAGGCGCTTGATCCGGCCCTCGATCCGCGCCGGGATGTTGGTGTCCCTCATCTTGGCTTCCACCTGCTTGCACACCTCCACCAGGAATTCGTCGCTGACCTTGCGCCGGCTTTCCACCGTGCTCTTCAGGTCTTCGAAGGCATCAGGCTCAAGGTGGCGGAACGCCAGGTCTTCCAGTTCGCCGCGGATTTTGCCCATGCCCAGCCGGTGGGCGATGGGCGCATAGATTTCCAAAGTCTCGCGCGCCATGCGCTCGCGCCGATCGGGAGGAAGGAACTCCACCGTGCGCATGTTGTGCAGCCGGTCGGCAAGCTTTACCAGGACCACGCGGATATCATCCACCATAGCCAGAACCATCTTGCGGTAGTTCTCGGCCTGCGCCTCCTCCGGGGTTTGGAATTTGATGCGGCTGATTTTGGTGACGCCTTCGACGATGCGGGCCACTTCCGCGCCGAAATCCTGCCGGATCAACTCGCTTGTGGTTCGGGTGTCCTCCACAACGTCGTGGAGCATCCCCGCGCAAAGGCAAACGGGATCCATCTTCATTCCGGCGAGGATGGATACAACTTCCAGCGGGTGGGTGATGTAGGGCTCGCCGGAAAGCCGCTTCTGATGAGCGTGTTGTTTGGCCGTGAACTCGTACGCGCGCCGAAGCAGGGAAAGCTCCTCGCCCCCGCGGTAGGTCTCCACTTGCCGCACAATGTCTTCAAATTGAACCATACTCGCTAACAGCATTTTAGCAGTTTGGTTGACAAGGGTGAAGTTTCGGTGGTCCCGATGTAGCGGCGGGTCTGCGTCGCCACGGTCACATTGGAACAAGGAGAGTTATGGTCATCCCGCCTGGCCGGGATCGTCGCTAGGTTGCAACCCACGAGTCAGGTCTTTAAATTCCGAATGCGCGGGCGGCGACACTCGCGCTCCGAGTCGCCTCTGGCGTGGCACGGGCGCGCTGATCAGCGCGCCTCCGTCGCACAGGACCCAAGTCCGGTTCTACAAATGAATTGATTTGTATGCGAACGCAAAAAGGCCCGCACTCCGTCTTGTGAAGTGCAGGCCGATATAATTATGGGCTGATGGCGAGGGTTTACTGCGTCGCACCGCCAGCCCCACCTGAACTGGCGCCCGCGGCCTTGCGGGCCGCCAATGCCTTATTGACCCAGTCATTGGCCGCTTTCAAATCCGCTTCCCGGCTTTCCTTGTCGGTATCGATATCCGCCTTCTGGCGATACATCAGGTTCAAGTAGGACATCGCCTCATCGTAATTGGGCTTCAGCTCGATGGCCTTTTGCAGGGCCTTCAGACCTTCATCCACCAGTGCCTGGTTCTGGTCGGTGAGGTCTCCGCGGAACTTATCCGGGATGGGCGGCAAATTGCCATCCTTGTCGGGGGTCGTAAGGTTGTGGTCGTTTCGAACCTGCTGCGAACGCGGGTAGCAGATCAGCCAGTCGAGCATGCCGATCCAGTAATAGGGCTCAGGATTCTGGGGCTCGAGCTGCATCAACTTTTGATTGTCTTCCTTAGCCTTGTCGAATTCCTTCAAACCGTAGTGGATTTGGGCGGTAAACGAGAGAGCAGTGGTATTGCCGGGGTCGGTTTGCAAGACTTGGCCGAAGGCGTCGAGCGCGTTTTGCGCGTTCTTCTTGTTGTCGTCGGACTCACCACCCGGGATGTACTGGGCAAAATAGGCCGTGCCGAGATAGAGGCGGGCGTTCAGCAGATTCGGATCCAAGCGTACAGCCTCTTTAAAGTGCATCACCGCGGGTTGGAACTGTGCGTTGCTATAATCCTGCACGCCCTTATTCAGGTGGTCGCGCGCCTTCAGCTTATTGCAGCCGCAGGCGGCGAGCGCGAGCAGCAGGGCCCCACACAGAGGGGCGTATTTATCAAGTTTCATTAAGGTTCCTCCGTCAAAGGAAGCCAGCGGAGAGCTGAGGGTTCTGGTCAAAACGCCTGGGTTATCAACCCGACCTTCTCCACTCCGGCGCCTCTGGCGACGTCAATGATTGCCGCGACATCCCCGAAGTTTGCGTCCGGATCACCCTTCACAAACACCACACGTTCGTTGCGGGTTTTGAATATGCTCTCCAGCCGGGGTCCGAGAGCGCCAAGTGTAACCGGCTCCCGGTTAATCTGAATCTGGTGATGCGAATTCAAGCTGACAACAATGGCGCTGGGCTCCGGCTCATTTATTGGGGCAGGAGCTTTGGGCTGGGGAATCGCCGCACTCAGACCCTGGGGCAGGAAAGGCGTGATCGTCATGAAAATGATCAGCAAGACCAACAGGACATCGATGAGCGGCGTTACATTGACCTCAGCCACGGGCCCTCTTCTGTCACCAGCCATGGTCATCGCCATGTTTCTGACCTGCCTCTCAGGCCCACCTAGCTGCGGCCCGCGCACCATCTGTCTGCTTTCCGCGAGCCTCCGGTTCATGTTCGTGGCTGCCGGGGCTGGAACTCACCATCCGGCCACGCAAACCAGGCCAGGCGCTAAGAACTCTCCTCAATCGACTTGGTAATCAACCCAATCTTGTCGAGTCCAGCTCCCTTGGCAATGTCGATGACATTCGCCACGTCGGCAAAGACCGTATCGGGATCGCCCTTTACAAACATCACCTTGTCATTCCTGGTCTTGAAGATTTCCTCAAGACGCGGGCCCAAAGCATCAGCCGTGATGTCATCCTGATTGAGCTTCAGATTCCCGCGCGCGTCGATGCTGACCACAACGGTGCGGTTCAACACATCGGTGGGCGGTGGGGA
>JASHTY010000258.1 GCA_030040315.1 Terriglobia bacterium
TCCGCTTTCAATCACCGCGTTGGCGCCAATCGAGCAGTCTGGGGCAAGCTTTGCATCAGGCGCCACGACCGCCCGGGGGTGAGCTCCCGGCGGATGGGGCGCAGCCGGATGCAACACCGCAGCGACGCGAATCAGCGCGAGCTTGGGATTTCGCACTGGCACGGTCGTTTGTCCTGGCAGGGCAACGCCCTCCGGCAACAGTAGACAGCCCGCGCGTGAAGCTTTGCCCTGCTCAAGCGACTTCGCGCTTTCCAGGAATGCGATATCGGCGGGCCCTGCGGTTTCCGGAGCCGCGACACCGGCAATTTCGCGCGTGGCATCGCCTGTAGGCGTCGATTCCAGCAACGATGCGATTTCGGAGACTTTCATGATGGCCTCTCAAGTCGGAAACCCAGAAATTGGAAACTAGAAGGTGAAAACCAGAATGAATTGTCGAGTTTCCAGTTTCGATATTCCGATCAGAAGGGATAGAGGGGTGGGTCACCGGGCGGCCGGGTTTTCCATCGCCGGTGGACCCAAAGCCACTGATCGGGATAGCGCCGCACATAATCCTCGATTCGGCGTGTAAAGTTGGCTGTGTTGGCCAAAATCTCTTCCTCAGGGTCGTCGCGTTTGATCCACTCGACGGGGTCGAAGCGCAAGCGGTACTTCTTCAGATTCTTATCCCAGATCACCAGTCCCAGAATGACCGCGGCTCCGGTCTTCCGCGCCACTCGCGCCGGCCCCGTGGTTGTGCAAGCGGGAATTCCGAAAAAGTCAACGAACGCACCCTCGTTAGCAAGCATGTTTTGGTCCGAGAGGACTCCTACGGCATGCCCCTGCGCAAAGGCTCGAAGGACGCCCCTCGCGAATTCGCTTTTTTCGATCGCGGTTCCGCCGCTCAGGCACCGGTAGCGGTTGATAAAGTCATTGAGAAGTGGATTGTCCATCTCGCGCACGACGAAATGACACGGATATCCATAGACTCCGTGAGCGAAAGACCCCAATTCCCAGTTGCCGAAGTGAGCGGTAAGGAAAAACACGCCGTGCCCCTGGCTTTGGGCATGCGCGTAATTCTCAAACCCGTCGTAGATGATCAGGCTCTCGATGTTGCTGCGATTCCAGCGGGGAAAATGTGCGAAGTCCGCGAGCATGCGCCCGAAGTTCTGGAACAGGCCGTAGATGACGCGCCGCCGCTGGCGCTCCGTCCAGTCCGGAAACGCAAAGCGCAGGTTGAACAGACCAACCCGCCGCAGGCGCGGCCAAAGCCAGTAACAGAGAGCTGCCAGCACGGCACAGACTACACGCGCGACCTTGTGAGGCAACCAGCCGAGCGTTTTAAGCGCTCCCGCCGCCGCCCAATACTGCCAGCGTTGATTAAAGGTAATGTGTGCGCGGGATGCGGCATGCTCTGCCGACGCAGAGAGTGGACGGTTATCAACCACCGCAGGTTTCATCCGTTGCTCGGATCTTCCGAAATTCCCTTGAGTTTAAATTCAGTCGATTCGCTGATTTCCGATGTCCCCCTGGCATCAATCGGCACGGAGAGAAAGCGATCTTAGGAAAAAATTGAGGACCTGGTTTTCATATTCCTTTTTTTCCGTCTCAGAGGTCAACCCGCTGCCTGCATGTTCCATGACCAGCAACTGCTTGGGCTGCGGCGCCTGGTTGTAGAGTCCCTCGGTCATTCCTGCCAGAACGGCATCGTCACGCCCGGAAATAAAAAGCTTCGGCACGGAGGCGAGTTTGGGCAGATCGGCCGGCATTGTGTAGGCTTGACTTCCCATCGAGGCAAGGTGAAACTCCGCTTCAGTCAACGCATGGAAGAGTCCGCTTGAGCCTCCCAGAAGGCGTTCGATCTGCCAGTCAAACATCTGCTCGGGTGTGGAATAGGTCGTGTCCACCACCAATGCCTTCACTTTGGGGGTCTGCTCGGCAGCCACCAGGGCTGCATAACCGCCCACGGAGGCCCCGAACAACCCCACGCGGTTAGGGTTGACGTCCGGTTGCTTGGTCACGGTATCGATCGCCGACATCAGGTCGGATGCCTGCCGGGAGCCGAGATCTGAGCGGTTTTCCTTTGCCTTGGGACCTTCAAAATTAAAGATGTACACGTTGTAATGGTTATCGCGCAGAATGCTGCCCAGCGAGAGAAGATCCGAACGATTGGAATTATATCCATGACACAGAATGATGGCGGGCGCGCCGCGCAGCCCCAATAGCAACCAGCCGTCATGCTCGCCTCCCGAGCGATCGGTGAAGCTCAGGGAGATGTAACTGCTCAGGAGATACGATTGCGGATTGACGGATTCCGTGGTGTCTTTCTGAGAGGTCACATAATAAGTGAGGCCGGCTCCCACGGCTGCCAAGGCAAGAAAGAGGGCAACCAGAAGCATGGCCACCCACAGGCCAATTCGAAGGACAAGTTGCCCTGAGATTCTGGATGGACCGGCAACCGTTAAAGCTCTTCGACGCGCCATACTTCCGATTCTTCTCGGTAGATGAACTCCCGCCCGGGATTCATGCGGTCAAACAAACAAAATGCTATCACAACCGGTTTTTAGCTCGACAAGAACTTTTCACGGTCAGCGAGCGTTCGCAGGGACGGGCGGGGGCTTCTGGCTGCTGCATTTGGCCCCTCACTCTTTAACATCAGTGGTTTAGCCCTGCTTATGAGGGTGATAAAATCAATCGATTTGACGGATCCGTGGGGCGGGGCTAACTTTAATCTTGCGATGAGACATCCACGAGTAATTGTGAACTGTCCCCCAATACCCGTTTTCCCTTGCCGCGGCGCGAGCGGGTGGAACATCTCCGCCTGTCAGACCCGACCGAAGATGGGCTCAAACAGATAATCGCTCCGTCATAAAATTTTCATCGAACCTGAACATCGAACGTAGTCAGGGTGGCGCAGAGTACTAGACTTGGAGGTCATTAATGCAAGCTTCGATTCCATTGGTGAAACAGTTTCTATTGGCAAGCGACTTCGATCAGACTTTGAGCTTCAATGATTCCGGCCTGGTGCTGAGCGAATTGGGGGGAATTTCTGCCAAGGTATTTGAAGTGAAGGTGGCGATGCTGGCGGCGCAGAATCTTGTACAGCAGGGTGGGGAACTTAGCTACCTGCTGCTCCACGACCCCGATTACCGGGCGAGCGTGCGCAAGGAACATCTGGCGCAGGCGGGAAAAAGCGTGCGCCTGAAGAAAAACATCCGGCAGCTCTCGGAATTGCTCGCTCGTGCCATTCCGGGAAATCGATTCGATTTTCACGTGGTTTCCGCCGCACCGCAGGAAGTTATTGAGGCGGCGCTTGAAGACATTATTCCCGCTGACCACATTCATGGAACCCAGTTCCAGTATAACGGCGCCGGACAGGTGGAATCGATTGTTCGTGTGAATGCCGGATACGGCAAGGTGGCGGTGCTGGACGAATTGCAGAAGAAGCTCCAGGTGGCTCCGGAGCGAATCCTGTATGTGGGCGATGGCGGGTCCGATATTCACGTCATGCTGCATGTGAACCGCCGCGAGGGCTTCACCATTGCCGTTTCGCAGGCGCGCCATATCGCTCCGATCGCCAAGCGCACGGTGCTGAGCGATGACGCGCTGAGCATCATCGTCCCCATCCTTGAGGAAATTGCCGGTTGGGATACTGCGCGCATCCGCACGTTTTTCGAGGCGCAAGGATTGTTCATTCAGGAGTGGGACCGCGTGCGAGCCGACTGGCTGACCATCATCCCCCAACCCGCGCAGGCGCTCGTCCCGACGGAACGGTGAGATTGTAGCGCCGGGCTTGAGTCTGGCAGCCGCCTGGTCCTTCACTTGACGGACCGCCCTAAAAAGCGGCTCTATTTTCCAGTTGGCGGCACTCGATCCTTTTCCGATTTGATCCGAATCAGGCTATAGGGGCGTTGTTTAAGGGTATCGGTCAACTCCTTCAGGTTTTCGCTTGAGACGCGGATGTTTTCCAGAGTTTCATCCAGGTTGCCGCGATTTGTGCCCACTGTGTCGTCAAGGTCGTTGATCATCCTCTGCGCGTCAGCCAGGGAAGCCTGCAACTTCACCAAGGTGTCATGAAGCTGCTGGCGGTTTTCCTGAATCACTTCATCCAGGTGATCGGTCAGCTTGTCGGCGCGGCCGATGGTGCCGTTGACATTGTCGATCGTAGGGGGCACTTTGCCGCTCGCGGTCTCCAGATTTGTGATGGTTGTCTCCAAGTGCGGGCGCGAATCCTTGAGCATGCCGTCGGCATTCGACAACACAGAGGTGATGTGGTCCTTGTTTTCCGGACTCACCACGTCGTTCAAATTGTGGATAAGCAGATTCGCGTTATCGGAAAGTGTGAGGACGCGATCGTCCAGGTCGTTCACCAGTTTTGTGGCATTCAGTGTGATGTTGTTCACGTTGTTGAAGACATCAGAAATCTGCACGATCTCCACTGTGGGAATCTCGCTACCCGGAGGCAGCATCGGAGCGTCGCGAGTGCCTGCGGAAACTTCCAGATAGTTTTCACCCAGGAAGCCGAGCGAGGAAATGCGCGCCTTGGAATTCGTCCGAATCGGAGTTTTGTCCGCGACCTGAATGATAATGCGCACGCGCGTGTTATCGAGCGGGTCCAGCGAGGCGTTTTTGACGACCCCCACTTTCAGACCGCCCAGGCGCACAACGCTCCCTGGTTCGAGGCCGCCGGCGAATTTGAAGTAGGTGGTGTAATCCACTTTCTTTTTTTGAAAAACGTTTACGCCGCCAATGAATATCAGCGCCACCACAAACAGCGCGGCCCCCACGGCCACCACTACTCCCACTTTAATTTCTTCATTGGATTGCGCCATGGCGTTCACCTCACGCGAATCGAAATTCGAAACTCGGACTCCCATGGTGGCGAATTTCGATTTTCGAGTTTCAGATTTCCCTTAATTCTCCGTCAGCGACCGCAAATACTCCTGCGCGTCCACCTGATCTCCCTCTGGAATCCGGTTCAGGAATTGCAGCACTCGCGGGTGCTGGGAATTGCGAATCTCCTCCGGGGTCCCTGTCGCGATCACCTCACCGCGGTCCATCACCGTGATTCGGTCGGCGATCATGAAGGCGCTGGCCAATTCGTGCGTCACTACCACGATGGTCATGCGGAAGGCCAGCTTCAGTTTCAGAATCAGAGAGTCAATTCCTGCCGCGGTAATGGGGTCGAGCCCCGCCGAAGGCTCATCGAACAGCAAAATCTCGGGGTCCATGGCCAGCGCGCGCGCGAGGCCAGCACGCTTCTTCATGCCGCCGCTCAACTGTGAGGGCATATAATTTTCGAATCCGTTCAGCCCCACCAGATCCAGCTTGATGCGCGTCATGATGCGGATGGTGGAGTCCTCAAGCTGCGTCAATTCGCGCAGCGGCAACGCCACATTTTCTTCAATGGTCATGGAGTTGAAAAGCGCCGCGCTTTGAAACAGCATTCCAATCTTGCGCCGGATCTGATTGAACTGATCTTCGCTCATGGGACAGATGTCGTGGCCCCTAATTAAAATCTGGCCGGAAGTGGGGGATTCCAGGCGCATGATGTGCCGCAGCAGCGTGCTTTTGCCGGTTCCGCTTCCTCCCAGAATCACCATTGTCTCACCGGTCGGAAAGTCCAGGTTGACGTGGTTCAAGATGCGCCTGTCGCCGTAATGCGTGACCAGGTCGGAGACGCGAATCATCGGGCCTTCAAAGTCGCTCGGCATTATGAACTCGTAAAGTAAAAGATGGCTGTAAAGACCACGTCCGCCAGAATAATCAAAAAAATCGAAACCACTACGGAGGAGGTGGTAGCTTTGCCTACGCCCTCGGCCCCGCCCCGCACGGAAAACCCTTCGTAGCAGCCGATCTTGGTGATGATGAGGCCAAACACCAGGCTCTTGATCAGCCCGGTGGTAATGTCATGCATCGCCAGCGCGTCCTGGGTGGCCGAAAGGCACATGGAAAATGTCTTTCCGAGCTGGGCTATTTCGAATGCCGCGCCGCCCAGAATCCCTGAGAGGTCGGATATGAGCGTGAGGCAGGGCATCATGACGAGCATGGCCAGATACTTCGGCACCACAAGGTAGCGCACGCTGTCCAGCCCCATGGCTTCCAGCGCGTCGATTTCCTCGGAAACTTTCATGGTGCCCAGTTCCGCAGCAAATGCCGAGCCCGACCGGCCGGCGACGACGATGGCGGTAATCAGCGGCCCCAGCTCTCGAGTCATTGAGACGCCCACCAGGGCCGTCACAAAATACGTGGCACCGAACTTGGCGAGCTGGTAGGCACCCTGCAAACCCAGCACGATGCCGATAAAGAGAGAAATCAGCGAAACGATGGGGATGGAATCAACGCCGGCAACCACCATCTGATGGATAGCGCTTCCCCATTTTACATAGCGGCCTTTGAACGGGGCGACAAAGGTCCAGTAGGCGGCCTTTGCGCTCAAGTCGTAGATTCCGCTGAGGTAGCGGAAAAAGCCCAGCGTGTTGCGTCCAAGAAATGCGAATACGGCAGTCATTGGAGAATATGGCGGCTAGTGGCGAGTGGTTGGTGAAAACTGGCGCACAACTGTGCGCCACTTTCTCCAACCACCAACCACCAGCCACTGCCTTTTACACTCCATCGAAGGGTTTTACAGAGCCGATTTTTTCCAGCGCTTCCGCTTCGGCATCGAAGATGGTGAATACCTTGTGCAGCCGCGCGAGCTCCAGCACGGAGCGGGCGTTGGGCCGCAATCCGAAAAGTCCAAATTGCGTCTTGGTCTGCCGTGAATGCTGCAAGCCCTCGACCAGCGTGGCGATTCCAGAGCTGTCAATATAGGCCACGCCCGACATGTTCACCAGCACGCTGGGGCCGTTGGTCTTGATCTCCGCCATCAGCGCCTCTCGCAGGCGCGGCGAAGAGTACAAGTCCACATCCCCCGAGCAGTCGATGATCGAGATCTTATCGAGTTTTCGCACTTGAACCGTCATTGCGCAGGCACCCTTTCCCGAGAAACTTGACCAGCTTCAGGCGATTGCCTTTTTTATAGTCCTGGTCGTAGGAGCATTCATCCATGAAACTATAGATAAAAAAGGTGCCCAGTCCGCCCGGCCTCAGCTCATCGAGCGGGCGCGGGCGGATTTTGTCCTCGCAGACCTTCGGACCCCAATCTTCCAGGATGAACTCCAGTCGGTCCGGCAGGCGGCGGACTTCCAGGGCCATGTGCCCATCGCAGGATCCGCGATATGTGTGCCGGATGATGTTCGCCGCAGCCTCATCGACCGCCAGGGCAACGTACTCCGAGTCAGATGGCGAAAACCCCGCTTCCTGAGCGCGGAATCTTACCACAGCGCGCAGAACGTTCAGCAATCGCGGCTCGCTGCCGAGAACAATTCGTGTCATTTTGAAATTTCCGGGGCGCTAAAATGCTGACCTACCCGCCTGCACCGCTTCATCATCTCCGCGGACTGAAGGCCGGGCCGCCAATGTGCTCGCCTCAGTGAATGTGGTCCCTTTTCCCGTGGCTGCAGCATAGCAGAGTTCGGGCCTTCACAGCGCGGGTTGAATTCCGCGAGCCTCCGCCCCTCAAGCGTCCTGCGTTTTGTAATCGCACGCCTCGCGGCAATCCGTGCAGTAGAACTGGCCGTCTTCGGTCAGCCGCACGCCATAATCGCCGTGGCAAAGAGCGCAATACTTAACGCATCTGCACATTTTTTCGGGTTGACCGCAGACCCCGCACAGGAATTGTTTGCCAGCCATGGCCACCGCCTCGCTTGCAGGATTAATTTCCCTTCACCTTATTCTGCCGCCGGACGCTGGCAAAATCAAATTGCCGGCTGTAAGTTCCTACAGCACAATTCCCCCCGGCCGATATATGAATAGATAGACCTCGTGGCGGGAGAGTATAATTTCCGGAGAGCGGCGGCGCATTCCCAATATTCGTGCCACGTTCCTGCAAGGAGAGCCAATGCGCGACATCAAAGAGTCTGACTGGAAATTTCTGCGGCAGGTGCACAAGATTGCGCTCGATCGATTCTGTGAAAAGGTTTTGCGTGAACTTGAACATATAGCCTCCGACCGCTCCAGGAGTTCCCATCAGAAGTATCTAGATATCTCAGCACACCTGCAAAAGCGCGACAGGGAGATTGCCAAGTATTTCGATCCCCTTAAACGGTCCAATGCCTTCTTGATGATCGCAGGCCTGAAGCATCAGGGCATTATGACGGATGAGGAACTTTCACTCTTCAGCCCGGAGACGCGCGATACGGTTGATGTGATTCTCGGCGTGGCGCGCTTGTAAGGTGAGATTCTCACGGCCCGGGATATCTGCTGAGCCCGCTAGGCACCCCACCTTGACCCTTTTCCAATGTCTATGTTACGTTGAAATCTCGCAGCGATTTTGGCCGCACGATGCTTGAAACGCGCCGGTGTTAGGCGGAAGGCTGTCGCCGAAAGCGCGCAATAAGTGCCGACGGGAATTGTGACCGCAGGATGGAACGTGGAGGAATCAGCTTGATCGCACCGGCGGCACCCGCGTTGAAGCGCACGGCCCTGAACGCCGCGCACCGCGCGTTGGGCGCCAAGATGGTGGAGTTCTGCGGCTGGGACATGCCGGTCGAATACTCCGGCATCACGCGCGAGCACATGGCGGTCCGCACGGCAGCCGGCTTGTTTGACGTGAGCCATATGGGGGAAATCCAGATTCGAGGACCCCAGGCGCTCGCGCTGCTTCAGCACGTGACTTCCAACGACGTTTCGCGCTTGCAGGACAATCAGGCGCAATACAGCGCGCTGATGCTTTCCACAGGCTGCGCCATTGACGATTGCGTGGTCCACCGATTCGCCGCTGACCACTACTTTATCTGCGTCAACGCCTCGAATACCGATAAGGATTACGAGTGGATCGCGCAGTGCGATACGTGGGGCGTGGAAGTTCGCAACGTCTCTGCGCACTACTCGCAGATTGCCTTGCAGGGGCCTAAGGCGCTCGGAATCATGAGCCGGCTTGCTGACTCAGATCCCGGCGATTTGAAATACTACTGGTTCCGCCGCGCGCGTTGCGCCGGTGTGGAGGGAATTCTGGCGCGTACGGGTTACACGGGTGAGGATGGTTTTGAGTTTTACTTTCCTCCCGACGCCTCCGCCGAGTTGTGGAACACGCTGCTCGATGCCGGCCGCGCCGAGGGGCTGATTCCCTGCGGCCTGGGCGCGCGCAACACCCTGCGCCTGGAAGCCGGATTCGCGCTCTACGGCCACGAACTGGATGAGCAGACCACACTGCTCGAAGCGAATCTCGGCTGGATTGCGAAACTTGACAAGGGTGAATTCCTGGGCCGCGAGGTGCTCGCCCGGCAGCGTGCCCAGGGAATGCCGAAGAAGCTGATCGGGTTTGAGATGCTCGACCGCGCTCCGGCACGTGACGGCTACGCGATTTGCATCCACGGAAAGCCCGTTGGAAAGGTAACCAGCGGGTCGCCTGCTCCGTTCTTAAAGAAGAACATCGGAATGGCATTCGTTCCGCCTGCGGACGCCGTGGCGGGCAGGGAGATTCAGGTTGAGATTCGGGGACGGCTGGCGCCCGCGCGCATCGTCCCGTTGCCATTCTACAAGCGTCCAAAGTAGGATGTGAGAAGTGCGAAATTCAAACGGAGAATAGCTCCCCATGTACCCTCCTGAACTCCTCTACACCAAAGAGCACGAATGGATTCGCGTGGATGAATCGGTGGGAACGATCGGCATCACCGATTTCGCGCAGAAGGAGCTGGGCGACGTCGTCTTTGTCGAGTTGCCCAAGCCGGGCGAGCACGTGACGGCCGCGGAATCCTTCGGCACCATCGAGTCGGTCAAGGCGGTATCGGAAATATATTCACCGGTCAGCGGGGAAGTGACCGCCGTGAACGGAAAGCTCCAGAATAATCCCGAGCTGGTAAACTCCGACCCTCACGGTGAGGCGTGGCTGATCCGCGTGCAGCTTGCCGACCGCGCCGAAATCGACAAGCTGATGACTGCCGACGAGTATGAGGCATTTATCCAGAAAGAAAAGGCCCATTAATGCGCTATTTGCCCAACTCCCACGCCGATCGGCAGGCGATGCTGCGTGCCACCGGCCACACCCACACGGATGAACTCTTCGCACAAATTCCTGCGGAGCTACGGTTCAAGGGAAGGCTGAAGCTTCCCGGGCCGCTCTCTGAATCGGAAATCCAGGATTACTTCCAGCAGGCCGCTGCGGAGAGCAGCCGTGAATTCACCTCGCTGTTGGGTGCGGGCGCCTACTCGCACTATCGGCCCGTGGTAGTGGATTCTCTTCTCTCGCGCGGCGAGTTCTTCACTGCCTACACGCCCTATCAGGCGGAGATTGCGCAGGGAACCCTGCAGGCGATGTTTGAATTTCAAACTCTTATGGCGCAGCTTACGGGACAGGAGGTCAGCAACGCCTCCCTTTACGACGGCTCTACGGCCACTGCGGAAGCCGCACTCATGGCCATGCGCGTCACCGGCCGTCGCAAGCTTGCCCTTGCCCGCACGCTGCACCCGGAGTACCGCCAGATCATTCGAACTTACCTGCAGCATCAGGATGTGGAGCTCGCGGAAATTCCCTACGCCGCCACGGGACAAATCGATTTGGCCAAGCTTGAAGCTGCCCTGGATTCAGGGACAGCGGCAGTGGTCATTCAATCGCCGAATTTCTTCGGAGCATTTGAAAGCGCTTCGCAGGTTGCCGCGATTGCCCACCGTCACGGCGCGCTGCTGGTTGTGGCGGTTACCGAGCCGCTGTCGCTCGCCGTGGCCAGGCCTCCGGCCGATGCTGACATCGTGTGCGGCGAAGCGCAATCATTCGGCGTTCCCGTGACCTTTGGCGGCCCCTACGTGGGCTTCCTGACCACGCACGAAAAATTCCTTCGCCAATTGCCCGGCCGCCTGGTGGGCCAGACCGTGGATACCGAGGGCCGGCGCGGATTCGTGCTGACGCTTGCCACGCGCGAGCAGCACATTCGGCGTGAGAAGGCTACGTCCAACATCTGCACCAATCAGTCACTCTGTGCGCTCGCTGCTGCAATTTATCTTTGTCTTTTGGGAAAGGCTGGGCTGCGCCAGCTTGCCGAACAGAATCTCTCCAAGGCCCACTACGCCGCCGGGCAATTGCGTGAAGTCCCGGGCATGGCCATGCCCTTCGCCGCACCATTCTTCAACGAGTTTGTTGTAAAGGTTCCGGGCGACGCAGAAGGACTCCTGGAAGATCTGAAGGCAGAGAAGATCATTGGCGGCCTGAACCTGGAGGAGCATTATCCCGAGCTCGCGAATCACGTGCTGATGTGCTGCACAGAATTGGTGAGCCGGGAAGTGATTGATCGCATGGTGAAGGTTTGCAGGAACGCGGAAGTGCGTGTCTTGTAGCGTCCGTCAGCCGACGGATCCCCACCCGCGCTAAAAACTATGCCTACAAA
>JASHTY010000259.1 GCA_030040315.1 Terriglobia bacterium
GCCATTATTCCGCTGAACCGTTCTGAATCAGCAGGCCTCCGACGATGAGGAACGCCGCCGCGGTGCCAATCAGCTCATTGCCCACAAATACGCCGATGAAGGCCAAAGTCAATGCCGTTTCGACCAGAACTGCCGCGCCGCAGATTAAGACCAGGATTTTACGCAGCTTCGTTTCCGTAAAGGCGGCCAGCAGCGCGACAATCGCAATGACTATCCAGTCCCATGCTACTAAAAGAAAAACCGCGCGCAAGGCCCCCTGCAAAGCCACGCTCAAATTCGACGCACTCAGCGCTCTTGAAAGCCGTGAGTAAGCAGCAAGCGAGTGCAGTGCCGCGCTGGCGAACAGCACAAAGCTGCCCATCGCCACCAGAGTCTGTGCCGCCCTGTTCCGCCCGCTCATCTTGGGTTCCCCGGCTACAACAGGCACTCAAGGGCGCCGCGTGGCACGGTCAACAACGCTCTCCACATGAGAGGGGCTCACACACGCATCGCCGTACGACGAACGGTAGCATAGGACTGCCGAGATGTGTGAAAAAAGGGTGTCAGCAGAGCAAAGGAAAGCGTACTTCATTTCGTCACTGCCGGAACGCAGCGCACGTTTGCGAGGAATCCCTTTTCCAGAATGGGTGGCGCGGAGAGGGTGTCGAGGTCGAACTGAACGGTGACGGATTTGCCGTTGGGCCCGGTGACGGGCCGTTCGCCGCCCAGGACCCATTGCAGCGTCAGGACGTTGCCATTATGTTGCAGCACGGTGGCGTCATCGAAAAATTTGAACACGCCCCATAATCCGTCGTAACTCGGGAAGCCGAGCTGCGTGCCTCCGGGGATGGTCACGCTCAGGCGCACGCCCTGTCCTGCTGTTCCGGGCCACGTAAACGGAATGGCCTGCCCCACGCCCCCACTGTAGCTGATGGTCTGGCCGTCGATGCCGAGGTTCAGGCTGGTGACGTTATCGGTCGCGCGCGGGCGTAGTGTGTAGCGGTATTGCAGTTGCGTTCCGCCGGCGGGATAGAGTGCGTGCTGAACTTCGATCGCATGGTTGAAGAAAGTAAGGAATTGGGGCTTCACGGCCTGACGCGCAGCGGGATTGGGCGCGTAGATTGCCCCCTGGGGAACCAGCAGCGCCTTCAGAGCCGAGGCGTAGAACTGCGAGAGCACTCCCTTGTTGGGCGCAAACACGCGTGCCATGTCCGAGAGTGAAACTTCGCGATTGGCCTGGGGGTGAAAAGGGAATGCGGTTTCGAGCGAGCCCATCTGCTGGCACAATCCCGCCGCGCTGACCGGTCCGGGGCGCAGAAGAGCGGCGACGGTGTTGACAGGGGAGAGGAGCAGGTCCTCCACCGTCTGGTCCGAATGGGCATCGGGATCGGGCTTGAATTCCTGCGCAATGGACTTGACGGCTTGTTCCGCCTGAGTGACGTCGCCGAGGCATTGCGACTTGGCATTGTCTTTTTGATCGGGCGAAGCGTTGTCGGCGCGATCCACGCAGGCCTGAAGGTCGCTCAGGCTTTTAATGTATGCGGCGGTGGCCGGGGGGGCGCCCAGGTTCTGGCAATCGTGCGGCGCGACGGACTGCACAGGCTGGAATGCCCTGGCCACGTCCTCGGGGTCTGAGGTGTTCTGGTTCGCCACGCAGAAAAGCGCGAGCAGCGGGGATCGATCGCTTGAGAGTCTTTGCAGCTCCTGCGAAGCGGTGGTCAGGCTGACAGGATGATTCACCGATGCATCGCGCAGGAAGGCCCGCCACTGCTCGATGTAATCGTGCTGGTAGGTGCGGCGCAATTCCTCGGCGCGCTTCGCCAGTTCGTCCTTGGTCAGGCTCTGCTGGTCCAGCACCCAGGTGTCGGAGCTGAAATAAGCCTGGGGGTTTTCGAATGCGCCTTGCATAAACGTCCAGCCGCCCTGAGTGAAGGCGCCGCTCACCTGGGTCTGCTCAGCCACTGCCTCCGCGGCGCCAGGGAAGCGACGATTGAAGTCGACCGCCGGGTTGCTTAGTTCCGCTTCATTCAGAAGCAGGCGGTAAGCGCGCTCATTAGCAGAAAACTTGGAGAGATACTGCCGCGCGCGGGATACGGCCTGATCATCGGGCGGAGAGGGGAAGGGATTTCCGGCCTTCAGCTCGTTGGCGTAATACTCAAATTGGCGTTGCGCCAGCTTGATTCGCCCCAGGCTGATGTCGCCGCCGGTCGCCCAGGCGCGCAGGAGCGCGGGCGAGAGAAAACCCGGGCTGGCCTTGGCGGAATCGGAACTGGTCATCAAATAGGCCTTGAGCGCGTCATAAGCGGGATCGTAGCGATCGTTTGCCCCCGGCGTCGCCGGCAGGGACCTCAGGGTTGTCAGTAAGGAGTCCTGCGCCTGGGCCAATAGCATCTCCTGGAAATGGCGGAAATAAATCTTGCGGACGTCGGGGTACAAACGCCTGCCCACATACAGTCCCCAACGCATGCTCAGGGGCACTCCATCACCCTTGTAGCTCTCCAGGGTTTCCACGGTCTGCCGGAGCGCTTCCAATTTGCTTAAGTCATCGAGCGAGGGCAGTTGATGGAGTGGAATATGCACGTCGGAGATGTCCTGCACGGCGGCGGCAATTTGATTTTCCAGGCGCTTGTTGCGAATGGAAGAAACCGAAAAGCCCAGAATCAGGAACAGGAGAACGGCCATGGCCGCGGCCAGCACGAATCGCTTGTGCAAACCTACCTTGACGCTCAGCGAGCTGGTGGAGAGCGCGGTTGAATCCTTGAAAATCGCTTCCCCGAAGAGCTGCTGAAGGAAAACCCATTGCGGTACGCGGCGAGTTTCAACCTCGCTGCTGCCGGCCTGCTTCTTGGCCGCGGCTACCGCCTTCTTGATGTCGAACATGCGCGTAGCGCTTAAATTGCCCACGGCGGCTTCGGCCATGGAGGGTTCTTCCTTTTCATCCGGCGATTTCGGCGCGCTGACCAGCAGCGGGCGAACCCCGGCGAAATAAAATCCGCGCAGAAACGGACCCGTGCGCGCCTGGGAGGGCTTGCAGATGTCCACCAGGAGCGGCACCAGCGTGGCGCGGAGCTTCTTGAACTCGCGGGGAAACTCATAGATGGGCGGCGCCTGAGGGCTGTCCAGCCGGCGGCCCAGCAGAGTGACGCGCCAGTCCGCAAGGCCCTGGAGAAGATTATCGAAGGCGGAGGATATCGCTGCGGTTTTCTGTTCAGTGTAGGTGTCGGCAGTATAGACCGCCGTGGGAAGTGAGGCGCCAAAAACCTGCGCCGCCTCCTCATTGGTCATGGGCGCGACAAAATCCTGGAAAAACTGCAGCCGGTCAGCGCGCGTGAAGAGCACATAAACCGGAACGTTGATGCCCAACAACTGGGAAGTCTCGCGCAGGCGCGCGCGCCAGTGTTCGATGCTGGTTCCCAGGGCCTCCGCGGCGCCCGGGGCAAGGAATTTTTCACAATCGATGCAGAGCAGCACGAGCCGCGGAGGAAGGTTACCCTTGCCCAGCAATTGTGTTTCGGTCGGGGAAAATTGGCGGATCAAATGCGCCCAGCGCGGCGGCTCACGCAGAAGGGGGGCGCCGGCTTCCGCCACAACGAAGGGTTGGGCGAGCCACAGGTTGAGTGTATGAGTGGGAACGGGAATGTTGTTCTGGACGGTCTGGCCCGCCAGCAGTTGGGGGTCAAGCCCGCATTGCAGAACAACGCTGGTCTTGGCGGAGCCGCCCTCGCCAATCACCAGAAGCGCCGGCCAGTCACTGAACGAGGTCTGCCCGGGTTGCAGTCCACCCAGCCGCACCTGGGCCTTTCCCATCAAGACGTCGATTTCATCGCCGGTGCCTGTGCCCTCCTCCACCATTTCGCGCAGGCGGTCGGCATCCAGCCCCTTGAACCACCAAACCAGCGTGGCAAATGCGGCGATGCCAATCAGGCTGAGCGCGGCGCGCAGAATCCAAACGTCATTCCCTTGCAGACTCAGCCAAGGGCCAGCGTTCCATCCCAGCACCAGCCAGGCGAACAGCCCGGCGGCGGTGATCCAATATTTCAAGTCAACCCTCAAGTCAGTTTACCAACACTAATGCGCGGCGAGCGCGTGCAAACTGGATGCCGCGGAGAGCAAGGCAACCTTGAAACCCGCAAAAAACAGAGCGGCGAGAAATAACGCTCCCAGCGCGCCCAATACCAAAGCGCGCATCCAGGGATCGCCAGGGGGCTGCAGCACGGGATCGTTCCCGGGCATCCATTCGGGAGCGAGCGGCCTTTGCCCGCGAATGCGATTGATTTTTGCCGTGACGGCGTTTAGAACGGGTCGCACCGCCTCCGCGCCTTCGGAACTGTAGCGCCCGCGGTAGCCGAGGAGCAGGCAGAGCGCAAAGACTTCCAGCAGGTCGGCGTCTTCCTGCGAATCATTGCGCCCCATCAGACGATCAATGCACTGATAAAAAATCTGGCCGCTGGCGGGGTCGCCGAACAATTCTTCCTGAAGCGGAGTCCGCGACCACTGCGCGAAGTTGGGGTCGTTTGCGCCTTCCACCGATTCGTCGAGAAAGGCCACCACAGCGAAGGTGGCCAGGCGCGCATCTTCCGGCGTGTAGCCTTTGCGCGTGGCGTCGGCCTGCGCAGCAGCGAGAGCGGCTTTCATGGAATTGCGAAACGCCGTAGCGTCCATCACCGCCTGCCGGCTTACCCGCAAGCGTGTGATTACGGTTAGAATTTCCTGAAAAACCATGGCCAGATTGTCGCGGCGGGGGGGCTGGCGGACATCGAGGTTCAGCGAGGTCGATTCACTTGTCGCATCTCCAATCATACTTGTAGTCTGGCGTAGCCTCCTGCTTCTCTGCAAAATTCGTGTGGGGCATTCAAGCCGTCAAGGCTGTCTTCATCTTAGTACCGTGGCAGTCCCCCAACCCGATTATCCTGGCCATGTACTTAGCGGCAGGAGGCAATTGAGGGGTGTTTCGCACGGCTCATGTTACAACAACTTCGCCCCAAGCAAAACAGATTCGCTACGGCGAGGGCGAGAAATGCAGTGAGTTGCCGCGGCAGAGGCTTGCGGGGGTCAGAGTCGCAGCGTCCATCAGTCAACGGACCCCCGGCTGCGCCCCCGTGACCATTGACGTGGGGATGGCCGCACAAGGGGTCTTTTTTCATGGTATGATAACGGGTATCTACGGACAGGACTGCGAGATGAGCTTTCAGGGAAAATACGAGATACTTTCCACCCTGATCGAGGGGGAGTCCAAGTCGTATCGCGCACGGCAGATTTCCTCAGGGCGGCCGGTGATATTGCACCACCTTTGTGCCGATCGCACTGCCACTGCCCAGCCTGATCTGGCAAACCTGGTATTTGAGTTCCTTCGTACAGCCTCCAAGGAATCCAGCCGGAATTTCCTGGACATGGGCGATGAGGAAGGCCGCATTTTCATCGTCACGGCCGACGCCCCCGAATGCCTTGACCTTCGCAAGTGGCTGCAGGCGGGAATCGGCGTTCCGGCGGGAAACGATGGAACGCCCGATGATGCCAAGAATGTTCAGCTCACACACAATTTCACCACGGACGCCCTGCGACAACTCGCCCGGTCGGCAATGGGCGTGCCGGCACCGGCTTCCCCAGGTCCCCCCTCCGCCTTGAAATCGGGTCCCGCGAAGGAGACCAGTTCGGCTGAAAAGGCCGCTCCGAAGGCCCCGCCTGCCTCAATTCCTTCCCGCGAGTACCGCCCAACTGTATTTGCAACGGAGGGAGGGGAAACGTCCCTGGCCGGCCTGCCCGGTGCTCCCCCCTCAGCGGCTCTGAAACAGGCATTGGCAACCGAGGTTACGGCGGAATTTCCCCTGGAGCGGAAGGGAGCGGGAGGTGCGGGCACCCCAAAGGAAGCTGGCAACAATCCGTGGCCCGCTGCGGGTAAATCCGAGCGCGTGCCTGACATTGAGGCCACGGCGGTGTTTTCCAGCACATTCCCCCAAGCTGCCATGGAGGCTGACACCGTAGTGCCCCAGACGAAAGGCGCTGAACAGCTTAAAGCCCTGGTTGCGGCAGGGGGGCCGGTTCCTGAGAAGACAGTTTTATCACCCGGCAGCAGCAACATGAAGGACTCTGAACCCATGCCGGCGGAAAATCCCGCTCCGCGAAAATCTTCCAAGGGGTTTGAAATGGTTTTTCAGAGCGACAAGCCCCGTTTGCATCCGACCTTGTCCGCTCCCCCCGATCCTAGCGTAATGGAGTTGTTAGGCCCGCCCAGCCAGCGTGAAGATCTTCAGCCCGCGTCCGGAGTCCCCGGTGTGCCGGTTGACGGTCCCCCGGCTGCTACTCCGCCTGGCGGACCACGAAAGGCGACTGGGACGATGTTTGACATGCCGCTTTCGCCAACGCGCACGACGGGCACAACGGGCAGCCGGGCCTGGCAGGCTCCGCTCGAGTTGGAAAACGGCACAGGGCCCCGTCCGGCGCCGATTTCGCCAGGCTCCTACACGCGCATGATTGAGAATGTGAAGTCGCTTGCCGGGCCGCTGGCGCCCGAGGGCCCGCCTTCCGGCAGCACTTCGCGCGCAGGAGTTGCAGCCGCGCCGGGAACGCAGGTGCAAATGCCCTCGTCGTATCCGCCTACCTACCGCGACGCACCCCCGCCGCCCCGCCCCTCGCAATACCACCCCCACGATGGCGACGCCCTGCCGCCTCCCCACAAGCGCAATGTGTGGGTGCCCATCGTCATCCTGGGTAGCCTATTCATTATGACGGTGGCGCTGCTGGTTTTCTTTGCGCTGAAATAAGAACTGACCCCACCGGGACGTTCCCAACCCAGATACTTGCAGAGAAGGCCGGTTAAGGTTTCCTCATTTTGACCGGCGAATTTGCCGATATAGTTGGACGAGCCGAACATCTGCCTGTGAGCACTATATGTTGCGGTTCAAGATTGAGTGCCCCCTACATGTCGCAATTCACTCTTGACCAGCAGGACAGCCTTGGATTAGATTTACCCCAACAGTTATGCTTTTGTTGGCGGGAGACGGTGCGCACAACAATTGACCTTTTTTGCGGCGCAGGAGGAATCTCGGCGGGGTTCCGGCTCGCGGGCTTTCACGCACTGTACGGAAACGACTGCAATCAGTCGGCGATCGAGACCTTCAGATTTAACTACCCGGAAGCGTGGTCCGTGCAAATTGGGTCGTATTGACCCCGCTCGGATATGAGATTGAGGCCTTCACAAAGGAGAACCTTGCCCATGAGCCGCGACGGGGCCAGTTCACGAGTTGAAGGAAATGAAAACAGCCCCAATACAAATTGTCTGGATGGTAAACGCTGCCCGACTTGCGGCTCGTATGGTCCATTTGAGATAGAGGTATCAATGCGTGTGCTTCTCTATGACAGCGGGGCTGACGACGCGAAAGACGGGTCGATAGAATATGATGACGAGTCATTTGCCATTTGTGATGAGTGTGGTTACAGCGCGGAATTCGGCAAATTCAATCAGAAATGAAGCCGCCAGCGGATGATAAACTGGGTCTACTTTCCAAAATCGTCCCCTCCACCCGAATTTGGTATTCAGATCGTCGGAGTTTTTGAAGAGGCTGCCGACGAGATAGATTCAAGCAAGCTAGCGAACCAGCCAAGCAATTCAGTAATGGCGAAGCTCCGCCCAAGTCTGGAGAAGCTCGGATTTCGAGTCGAGAAAGGGAAATCCAGCGATGACAAGATTGTTGTTCCCGTTCTATTCGGGCGCAAAGGAAAGGTCTTAAAGTGCTTCAACGCCGACGCTCACGCTGCGAGCAAAGGTTGGGTGCTTGAGGTTGAAGCAGGCCGCGCCGTCGACAATAACCAGTTCCTGAAAGACATCTTTCAGGCCTGCATGATGCATGATGTCCTTCATTTGGCGATTGCGGTCCGCAACAAGTACCGCAATTCGGACGATTTCGCGAAAGTCGAGAATTATCTTGAGACGCTCTACGTCAGTGGACGACTTCAACTACCTCTCAAGGGAGTATTGCTGATCGGCTACTGACTCTCTACGACCTATAAGCGCATGGACCCCTAGACGGTCTTCGTAGGTACGTCCGCACGCATACTTGTTTTGCTCTCGCAAAATTCTGGCAAATACATCCGCACCTTGCACGAGAGTCGGGCAGTCCGTGTCTAAGCGCCAATCCGTTTGCAGATACCTCGATTCTGCGGGGGAGGCAGCAGAAGCTTGGCGTTTGCAGAAGTCTGACTCCTGGCCCGAAGCGCCCGACGAAGAAACCCCTCACCCTCCGGCGCATGGCCGGCACCCTCTCCCCTCGAAGAGGGAAAACATATGTTCGGCGCGCGGACGCGCTAAAACTTTTTCCCTCTCCCGTGGGGAGAGGGTGGCCGACGGAGGAGGTCGGGTGAGGGGTCTCTTCAAGACTCATGAGCGAATGTAAATAGGCGTTTCCTTCCGCAGATCATCTACAAAGGCCACATCCTCCGTCAGGAACCGTTATGCCAGAAGGGGCTTTTCTTTATCTGTCCGGCACCGGTCTACGGCAAGATCAGCGAGCGGTTGGGTGGCGGACTTCGGTTGTATGCGATGCAACCAGGCTCGCTGACTATCATGTGGTACGACGTGGGACTGCCGGTCGGAGCTGGAAAGCAGAGGGAACTTGTAAAAGGTGGAGAGTTCACCGCGACAATCGACCAGGTGGCACTCGCCTTTACTGCCCCTAGCAATCTTCCGCCTGCGCAAGTTTACGAGAACGCGATCCGTGCATCGCTGGAGCGCCGGTGAGATGGACCGCAGCGCAAACATGCGGGCGATCCGCAGTAAAGATATGCTTCCAGAACTGGCCGTTAGGAGGCTGGTTCATAAGTGCGGCTACAGGTTCCGGCTGCATGGGAAAGGCCTTCCTGGAAAGCCGGACTTGGTATTTCCGTCACGGCAAAAGGTGATTTTTGTGCACGGGTGTTTCTGGCACTCCCATTCCTGCAAGGTTGCTCACGTCCCAAAATCAAATCGTAATTATTGGGGTCCGAAACTTAGACGCAACAGGCTCAGGGACGCAAAGCACCTTCAGACGCTGGCCGCAGTCGGGTGGGAAGTTTTGGTAATCTGGGAATGCGAGACGCAACATATGGCGTCGATCGCCCGGCGAGTGCGAAAATTTCTCGGTCGTTGTCGCCTTCCCACAGTCCGACCCCTTCCTCTCCGATGAGCCTCGCCATGTCCACGTTTCCGCATTAAACCCAAGGTACTATTACCCTGGCCAGTAATGCGTATCACTTGCATTTCAAAAAATTTAGGTTAGACTTAAGCGGTACCGTGTCCTGAGCTGGGTTTACACATTGGGTAAGCGCTGAGGAGGAGTCCTGCCTGTGGCAGATCGCGCGCCGGGAGTTTCGGCCATTAGCGGCGAGGAAAAGGGTGGAGTGCGTCTAAGCGCGCGTGTGGCCCAGGTGTCTGACACGGGACGCCGCCGGCACAACAATCAGGATTGCCATCTGGTTCTTCCCTTTGACGACCAAGGTGTTCCGCAAGACGGCGCGGTGGGGGCGGCGGGAGTCGGTTTAGGCCGCCTGCTGCTGGTGGTTGCGGACGGTATGGGCGGTCATTTCCGTGGCGAAGTGGCCAGCCGCATGTGCGTGGAGAATATCTCCAAGGAACTTACCACACAGTTTCAAACCTTCACGAACGGCCAGCCCGAAGATTACGGGGAGAATCTAAAGAAAGCGGTGGAAGGCGCGCACAAGGCGGTGTTCGCATACGCGCAGAGTTGTGCGGACAACCTGACCATGGGAACCACCTGCTCAGCGATGCTGATGCACGGGGCAAGAGCCGAAATGGCGCAGGTGGGTGACTCGCGCTGCTACCTTTTCCGCGAGGGAAAGTTGTCCATCCTGACGCAGGATCAGACCATCGGAAATCAGTTGCGGTCGCGTGGCGAAGACGCCCGCAACGTTGATCCGCAAATCCGCGAAATGCTGATTCAGGCGGTCGGTGCGCAGTCGGACATCGAAGTGGTGGTTTCTTCCACGGATCTCGAGCCGCAGGATCTTTTGCTGATCTGCTGCGACGGTTTGTACAAGGTCGTTTCCGAGGCGGATATCGTGGCGACCATGGAATCGGAGATCGGATTACAGGAACGAGCCCAGCAGTTGGTGAATCGCGCCAATGAGAACGGCGGGCCCGACAACATCACGGTAATTCTGGCGGAAATCGGCCAGGCGGATAGCGCAAGCTAATGGACCAGAAGACCGTCCAAAAAATCGGGAAATACGAGATCGTCGCCGAGCTTGGCCAGGGCGGCATGGGTGTGGTCTACAAAGCCCGCGACCCGTTCATCGGCCGACTGGTGGCGCTCAAGACCATCACGCCCGAACTCGTCTCCGACCCCGAAATCCTGAAGCGCTTCTATCGTGAGGCGCAATCCGCGGGAACCCTTCAGCACCCCAACATCGTCACCATCTATGACCTCGGCGAGGCGGATGGCCGGCCCTACATCGCCATGGAATTCGTGGAGGGTGAAAGCCTGCAGAGCATCATCAACCGGCGCGCGCGGATTCCCCTTGCCGCCAAGTTGAAACTGGTGCAGCAGTTTTGCGAAGGCCTGGACCACGCGCACAAGCACGGATTTGTTCACCGCGACGTTAAACCCGCGAACATTCTGGTGACCAATGACGGCGTCGTGAAAGTGGTGGACTTTGGCATTGTGCACCTGGAGTCCACCAACCTGACCAAGACCGGAATGTTCCTGGGCACGATTCATTACGCCTCGCCCGAGCAGATCAACGATGGACGCGTGGACAGCCGCTCCGACTTGTGGTCGGTCACGGCGGTAGTCTATGAGTTCATTGCCTATAAGAAAGCGTTTGACGGGTCCAATATCGCGGCCATCATCGCCAAGGTCTTAAGCGCGGAGCCTGAACCGCTCAGCCGCTTGTGCCCCGGAGTGCCCGTCGAGCTTGATAACGTCATCAGCAAGGGCCTGAAGAAGAACATTGAGGAGCGTTACCAGTCCCTGGACGAGATGCTGGGCGGTCTGCTGCCCATCGCCCGCGGCCTGCAGATGACTTTCATCGGCGACCTGCTGCTGGAAGCCAAGGATTTGCGCGACAAGGGCGATTACAACGGCGCGCAGGAAAAAGTGCGCGCCGTCCTGATTCTCGATAATACGCACGCGGAAGCCAAGCGGCTTTTCAGCGAGGTGTCCTCCGAAATCCATCGCGTGGGGCCGCAGCAGCGGGCCAAGAAGCTGGTTTCCGAGGCTGAGCAGGCCTACAATCGCGGCGAGTTCGCCGAAGCGGTCAAGATGCTGACTGAGGCCGCGGAACTGAACCCCGCGGACACCCAGGCGCGCAACCTGAAGGAAAAAGCAATCCGCGAGCAGGAGCGGCAGAAAGAGCTGCACGAGGCCTTCAGCGACGGACAGAAGTCAATGAAGCAGGGCGACCTGACCCGCGCGGAACATGCGTTCAACCGTGTCCTGCAGATTGACCAGAGCCACTCCCAGGCCGCGCAGTTTCTGCAGGAAATTCAGCAGGACCGGCGCACTCGCGAGCGGGATTTCCGCCTGAAGGAAGTGCTGTGGGAGACCGACAATCTGATTTCCGCGGCGAAATACGAAGAAGCCCAGGGACGCCTACTGGAGATTCAACAGGACTTCCCAGATTCGCAGGATGTTGCGCAGCGCTTACAGTCACTGGACACATTGGTGCGGGCGCAGAAGCTTGTTCAGGATGGCGAACGAGCCTTCAACCAGGGTGAATATGCTGAGGCCGTCCGCGCCCTGACCCAGGCACTGGAAGTGAATCCCCAGGATGCCGCCGCGCTTGATTTGAGAGAGCGGGCGGTGCAGGAGCGCGACCGCCTGCGGCAAGTTCGTGAGGCGCTGAGCAACGGCCAGCGAGCCATGCGCCAGGGTGACACGGCCGCAGCTGAGCAAGAGTTCATGAAGGCTCTGCAGCTCGATCCGGAAAATTCCCAGGCCACCAGCCTGATGGCGCAAATCCGGCAGTCGCAGATGTCCCGCGAGCGGGAAAACCACTTCCAGCAGGTCGTGCAACATGCCGATCAGCTTGTGGCTGAGGGAAAATTTGAGGATGCGCAGCACACCCTGACGGAACTCCAGCAGGAATTCCCCGATTCGAATGAAGTCCACCTGAAGCTGCAGCGCCTTGACCAGCAAATGCGCGTGGGCGGACTGGTAGCGTCGGGCCAGCAGGCTTTTGATCAGGGCGAATTTGGCGAGGCGGTTCGGATCTTTACGGAAGCCCTGGACCTTGACCCCGGCAACGCGCAGGTGCGCGATCTGAAAACCAAGGCCGCGCAGGAGCGCGACCGCTTGCGTCAGGTGCGTGAGGCGATCAGTGCCGGTCAAAAAGCCATGCGCGCCGGCGATGCCGCGGCGGCCGAGCGCGAATACCAGCGGGCGCTGCAACTTGACCCCAATAATTCCCAGGCAAAAAACCTGCTCGAACAGATTGCCAAGGACCGTCCAGCGGGAGCCGCAGTGGCTGCGCCGGCCGCGCCGGTGGCGGCAAAGGAAAAAGGGAAAGCACTCGATGCGCGCGCCATGGAGATTCTGGCCCAGGCCGACCGGCTGATGGCGCGCAAGAAATTCGATGAAGCCAAGCGCAAGCTGAAGGACTTGCAAAGATCCTACCCGGACTCGGAAGAGATTCAGGAGAAATTGCAGGCTGCAACGGAGCGCAGGATCCCGGCGGCAGCCGGACCCGCACCCCCCCCGCCACCCCCAGCGGAAGCGCCGGCGGTGGGCGGGTCCCCTCTCAGCGAGGCCGCGAGATTGGAGCATCTGACGGAAGAGCTGCGGCGCAATCTTCAGACGCCGAGCCCGCGCGCAGCGGAGTCTGCGCCCAAGGCGAAAACGCCCGCGCCCGCTCCTGTTCCGCCGCCCTCGCCCGCACCGGAACTGAATGCCACGGTCCCCGTGGGGGCGCCGCCCGTTCAGGCACCCCCGGTTATTGAGGCAACGCGGCCCATGAAGGCGGCGCCTCCGCTTGAGGCACCACCTCCTCCAGAGACGACACGGCCCATGCAGGCAGCGTCCCCCTTCCAGGCAACGCAGATGACCGAATTGCCGCCAGCGGCTGGGGGCTTTAGCGCTACCAGCATGATGCCGACGGCGAAACTGAAGGCTCCTGCAGCGCCGGAGGTTTTGCCTCCGCCGCCTGAGCCGCCCGCGCGCAAGCCCGCGACGCCGCCACCAGGTGCCGCAAAGGCTCCCGCTGCTCCGCAAGTCGAAAAGAAGCCGGTTCCGGCGCCAGCGCCGATGCCGCCGCTCCCCAAGCCTGCTCCCGCTGTCATCGCCCAAGCCGAGCCGGCCAAGAAGCCGCCCATCATCATGATCGCTGCCATCGTGCTGGTGGTGATCATGGCTATCGGCGGCTACATGGCATTCCATGGGCACAAGACGACGGAGACTGTCACGCCGGGGGGCAATCCGCCTGCTGGGAATCCTGAAGTAACGAAAGACCAGCAGGAAAAAGATCTGATGGCCAAAGCTCAAGCTGCGGCGGACAAGCAGGATTGGAAGACAGCAGAAGATGAATATAATCAGGTCATTGCGATGAACGGGAAGCTCTTTAAGGATGCATCGGCCGCCCTTGGCACGGTCAAGCTTCAGGAGCAGGGGACGAGCAAAGCTGATGCAGAGGCGAAGGATTTCAAGGATGGGATGGCGGCTTACAAACTTGGTCCGAAGCATTACGAAAACGCCAAGGCCGATTTGCAGCAGGTCGTTAGCTTGAACATTCCCGATTCACCGAACATCCAGAAAGCCAAAGACACGATCGCCGACATCGACAACTATTTGAATGCCCAGGCTGAATACCAGGCAGCGGACAATCTGGTGAATCGCAGCGATTATGACGGCGCGATATCGAAGATGCAAGGGATTGCGGGCGGTGGAGGGCCATTTGCCCAACAGGCCAAGCGTCGGGCCCAAGAGATCCAGCAATTGAAGACAGAAGTGACCGCCAACCAAGCTCTCAAGACAGATTTTGACGCGGCAACCAGATTGGAAGAGAACGGCGACTTGAAAGGCGCGCTTGCAAAGTTCCAGCAAATCCAGCCTAAGGGCGGGTCATTTGGGGCGGAGGCGACCAAGCACATCCAAAGCATCAACGATACGTTGGCTAAGCAGAACGCGGATAGCGACTGGAAATACGCCCTGGCTGAGGAGAGTTCAAATCCACAAGATGCATTGAGTAAGATGAAGGACATCGCCGGCAGGCCCGGATTGCACCAGGACGACGCAAAACTGCAGATTCCGCAGTTGCAGCAGACGATTTCGAATCAGAAGGACATCGATACGTTCAATGACGCACTCGCAAAGCAGAAAGCCGGCGACATGGCGAGCCTGCAAGCTGCATTGGCTGAGTTCAAGGGACTCGCCGGGAAACCCGGCCCCAAGGCGACAGATGCAATTGACCATTATGGCCAAGTCAAGAACGCCATCGAAGCTATAAACACGCCCAAGACTGAGCCGCCAAAGCCGGTCGTAACCCAGCCGAGCCAGCCAACCACGCCGCCGACTACGACCACCACGTCCGCCGCGCGAACGCCCACGGTTACGCCCCTGCCGGGTGGGGATCCACAGCCCTTTAGGCTTTCTTGGTATAAGGGAATAATCATCCCAGACTACAACGTGGATGGGGGTCTGCAAGCTGCTGGCCAGCTGACTGTACCTCCGCAAACTGCGCCGGCTGGGAGCTTCGTACTCCTTAAGATATCCATTGATGAAAACGGAAGTGTGGCTCCCAATCAGATAGTCAACGATACTAGCGGTGCGGGCGAGGAAGTTAAAAAGGCGGCCAGTTCCTGGAAGTTCAAACCGCCCACGGCCAAAGGAAAGCCCGTGAAGACAAGTATCACGGTGAAAGTTACCTTCTAAGAGCGGTAGCCATCGACGCGCTCTCCCTCAATTCACTTCGCACTTCAATTTCCATCCTAACTATAGCCGGCGATGACTTCCGCCACGCCAGGGCGATTGCGGTTGCGGGACCCGTGCGGTTCTGGCAAATTTTAGCGGTGCCTCCACCCGCGGCGCGACTGCGGACCGTCGCGCTACGGCGGCAGGCAGCACGGACCACTGCCCGTCGGCTGACGGATGGCCCGCGGCTCTTCAGTTTGGCTTTGATCTTAGAACGTGAAGTGAACGCCGAACTGCATGGTGCGGTTTCCGGTGTTCATGTTCCCTTTACTCAGGAAGTCGTATCCGTAGGTGCCGGACCCGACCAGCGTGCGGCCGTCAATCGTGTTCTCCGGAATGGAGCCGGTAACGGCTGCGGGCGTGGCGGCCGGACCGAACGCGAACCCCGGAGTCGGCTGGGCGTTGGAGGAGAAAACGTTCCCAAGGAGGTAGCCGTAGATGGGATGGTTGAACACATCGTAAACCTCCCAGCGGAATTCCAATGATTTCCCCTCGCCCCAGTGAAACTGCTTAAATAGCGCGAAATCGAAGTCCAGAATTCCAGGACCGGTCAGGATGTTCCGGCCGGCGTCACCGCCCACATTGGTTCCGAGAGGGACTTGCACGAAACGGGCCGTCGAATAGGCCTGTGCCCTGGTGGCAGCCTGCGG
>JASHTY010000260.1 GCA_030040315.1 Terriglobia bacterium
TAAGAGTGCTGCCGGACAAAATCTGCTTGCGGCGGTGCTCTACGGCTCTGCAGCAGCGGAGGATTTTCACGAAGGGCATTCCGATTTGAACGTTTTATGCGTCATGCATTCCCTTGGCCGAAGCGAGTTGGAAAAGTTGCACGGGCCGGTGGCGTGGTGGGCAAAGAAAGGCCATCCGGCGCCGCTGTTTATGACGCTCAGGGAGCTTGACCATTCCGCGGACCTGTTCGCCATCGAGCTTCTGGACATCAAAGCGGCGCGGCAGATGCTGTATGGGGAAGATATTTTCGCCACGCTGGCGGTTCCGACCGGCCTTCATCGCCTTCAGGTCGAGCGCGAATTGCGGAATAAGACGTTACGCCTGCGGCAAATCTACCTGAGCCATCCCGGCGATGCGCGGCGGACTCTGGGATTAATGACGGAGTCGATTTCGTCATTCGCAGCATTGTTTCGACATGCGCTGCTGGCGCTGAACGAGGACACGGGAGCGGGCAAGCGCGGGACCATCGACCGCCTGGGTTCGGTGCTCGGATTTGACCCCGCGCCGCTTCACACCGTTCTTGATGTTCGCGAAGGAAGGAAGCGGGGGCGTGACCTGGATATCCAGAGCACGTTTGCGGGTTATCTGGACGCGGTTTCAAAGGCTGCGGACGAAATCGACCGGCGATTTGCGGCGGATTCGAAAAGCTAATTCTTCAGGAGAAATGCTATGAAAATTCTGCTGGGCGTAGTTGGAGTCATCATCGTGTTGGTTGTGCTGGTCGCGATCCTCGTGGGCGGATCTTACGTGAGCAGCAAAAACCAGATGGTCAGCAAGAGTGAAGCGATCAAACAGGACTGGGCGCAGGTGGACGTGGTGCTGCAGCGGCGCGCCGATTTGATTCCCAATCTTGTCGAGACGGTGAAGGGTTACGCGAAGCAGGAGCAGACCGTTTATGCGGATATCGCCAATGCCCGCGCGGGCCTGCTGAACGCGAAGACTCCGGCCGATAAGATTGCTGCCAATGGCCAGTTGGACGGCGCGCTGGGCCGCCTGCTGCTGATCGTCGAAAATTATCCCAACCTGAAATCCGACCAGAATTTCCTGGCGCTTCAGGATGAGCTGGCAGGAAGCGAAAATCGCATCGCCGTCGAGCGCCGCAGGTATAATGAAGCCATTCAGGATTACAACACCTACATCGGGCAGTTCCCCAACAGCATCTACGCCGGCTGGGCAGGCTTCCAGCGCAACAACGATTACTTCACGGCCTCCGAAGGGGCGCGGCAGGCACCCAAGGTGGATTTCAGTACGCCGAAGCAGTGATGCACGTTTCGATGTCACGACTTGGAAACAGAGGAATGAGAAAGCCTAAGTGCCCAGTTTGTCGACGCGAGGTAGCCAGAGCGTTCATTCGTGCAGGGACCTTTCCTTGCCCATACTGTAAAGTCCTCTTGCGAACGCCGCGTTGGAACGGGTTGGTTGCCGGCATAACCACCGGCATCAGTGTATGGCTGGGTTGGACCATTTGTCGATACGCTGGACTTCGGTCGAATAGCCTCTTGGCGGGAGCGCTGATTCTTTGCTTCCCGATTACACTCATCCTTACGAGTGCGCATGCCGCCATATGGGGGCTACTCTTTCCGAGTCTTGATACGTGCGACGGATCCCATGATGGAGGAATTACACGCATAGTGTTACCCCCTGGCTCCCCGCATTCTCACGATTGACGAGGCTGGCGCAGACTCCTGCCGTTGGAAGTCTGCGATATTCCGCAGCGACCTCTAAGCCGTCCACCCCCAGAAGGATTTGGGGAGTTCGCAGAAACCGAGAGGTGGGTTTCTGCGCCAGCCGACGAAGGAGGTATACTGTTTGGCGAGGACGGTAGCATTCTAACCCCCCAGAAAAAGCTCGTGACTTCGAAGGGAGATACATGAAAGTCCATACCTTTACTGCGGTAATTCATCGGGAAGACGATTTGTATGTGGCAACTTGCCCCGAGGTGGGCACCGTGAGTCAGGGCGCAACAATTGACGATGCGATCGCGGGCCTAAAAGAGGCTACGGAGCTTTACTTGGAGGAATTCCCCCCCTCGCATCTTGACCGGCCTCTGCTGACCACCTTTGAGGCCAGCTATGCCTAAGCTCCGGCGCGTGTCGGGCGAGGAGGCGATTCGCGCCTTGGAAAAGTTGGGCTTTCGCCAGGTTCGTCAGCGTGGAAGTCACGTCGTTCTGAGAAAAGAAACGGGTAGCGGCGCGATCGGTTGCGTGGTTCCACTGCACCGTGAATTGGCCATCGGAACACTTCGCGGTATCCTCCAGCAAGCCAGAATCTCCCCTGCAGAATTCACGGACCTGCTCTGAGCTGGTAGCCACGGCACGATCTTTGTGCCGTGGGCTTTGAAGAACCCACGGCATAGGCGGCATGCCGTGGCTACCCGCTACCCGCTTAGTGGACCGCAGAGCTTTGCTCTGCGCCAGCCAGCAACTCAACCATTTTGGGGGAATTAAATCAGAACTCCACGGCCAAACCGCCGCGGACGGCGTGGTAACTGGGGCTGAGGACCATGGACTTTTGACCGGCTGGGGCAGCGGTCAATCCCTGCGACAGCATGTTTTGGAAATCCGCGACGGCGTCAATGCGGACGGGCCAGTCGCTGGGCGTGGGGATCGGCTGGCGGATTTCCATGCCCATGTAGGGTTCGACTTGCAGGTAGCCTTGCCCTGCGGGATCCACGATCGTCACCGTATTGCTGGGAATCCACTCATAGGAAGTTGTCAGGCGTGTGTGAGTGACGGGAAGCTGGGTTGTGATCTTGCCCATCAGCGCATTGGTCTGCCTCGCCGTCAGGAAATTGCCGGTCGCACCGTTCACCGTATAACCCAGGGCGGCGCCGGATGAATAAGCCGCCAGCACCTCAACATGCGAACCAAACGTCTGCGCATACACTGCGCGGAAGCCCGCCGAGCGATAATTACCTGCGTTAATCACCGCGCCGCTGCCCGCAGGATTGGGAAGCGCGTTACCGGCAAAGGCCGCGGCAGTTGCGCCGGCTCCCCATCCCCACACGGCTGCGTTGTGCAGGTTATCGTGATAAGCGGCAGCCTGCACGCGCGCCGACTTGCCCAGGCGACGGTTCAGGGCCACTTCGGCGTGATTCAACTGCTCCATGGCCAGGCGGCCGTTCGTCTCGGTAATTTGCGGGAAGGCGTACATCATTGCCAGGCGATCCATCGTGCTATTGTCGCCATCGCCGCGCGCAGAGCCGTACTGGACGGAAACCACAGTCTGCGCGGTTGCCTGATACTCCAGGTTCACGCGGGGCTGCGCCATGAAGACGCTTTCAACGCCGCTCAGGTAATTGACGTCCATGCCCGCCGTTACCGTAATCCTGGGCGCGATCAGGCGGGTATCGGAATAATTCGCTGACAGGCCTTTAGTCTGTGCAAAACCGTTGGGCACCATTCCCGGCGCGGTAGAGGCCCCAGGCGTGAGATTGAACTGGTGATAGACCAGCCCAAAGGTTTGAGGCGTGCCCTGAAGCTGGTTGCGAATCATCTCCGCGCCCACTGTGCCCGGTTCAGCGCCGACGGGCGCGAACGACCCCGCCGTCAAAACATCGGAATCCGGTGTAATGGGCCGCAAAAACGCAAACACGCTGGCCATTCCAAAGTCTTCAGCGAGTGGGTCATGCGGAGTGGAGCCGGGCAGAATTCCCGCAACGTACTCGGTGGGCGGCAGGGGCGCCTTCTCGGGTTTATCGCTCGATGACGGGTCAGTCTTCGCAGGTTTTTGCGCGCGGAGCCGCAAAATGGGGCGGGTATTCGATGAGGTTCTCAGGACCCATTTCCA
>JASHTY010000261.1 GCA_030040315.1 Terriglobia bacterium
GGCGACGTCTTTACCGTACCCGCCAAGGACGGCAGCATTCGCAACCTTACCCTGACGCCGGGCATCCGCGAGAAATACGTCGCCTGGTCGCCCGACGGCAAGTGGATCGCCTATCTCTCCGACCGCAGCGGCGAAGAGGAGTATTACATCGTCCCGCAGGACGGCATGGGCAAGGAAATCCGCGTCACCACGGACGGAAAGGTGGCGCGCAATCCCCCCGTGTGGTCGCCCGACAGCAAGAAGCTGCTTTTCGCGGACAAGGACGTGCGCCTGTGGTACGTCGATATCGATCAGAAAACTCCGGTGATGATCGACCAGGGCAAGTATTCCGACTTCTATGAATACGTCTGGTCGCCGGACAGCAAGTGGGTGGCATATACGAAGGTTGAAGAGAACGGCAATGGCATCATCAACCTATATTCTCTTGTGGACAAGAAAATCACTTCAGTTACGACAAGCTTCACCGGAAGCGGCAACCCCGCGTTCGACCCCGAAGGCAAGTATCTCTTCTTTCTTTCGCGCCGCGATTACAACGAGGTGCTGGACGGTTACGATTTCGAATTTGCCAATCCCAAAGCTACCCGCATCTATCTGGTGACGCTGCGCGCCGACCTGCCCTCGCCCTTCGCACCCCAGAGCGATGAGACCGGCAAGAAATCCGATGAATCCGCGGACAAAGACAAGGACAAATCCGCCGACAAAGACAAGAAGGAAAAGACGCCGGAGGACGTCACCAAGACCTTCCGCATCGACCTGGAGGGAATTCAGAATCGCGTGGTGGCCGTGCCCACGCCGCCGGGCAACCTTTTCAACCTGCAAGCCGGGAAGAACGGGGTCTATTACACATCCGGACGTGTTTTCGGGCTCTCCGGTCCGCTGCCGGGCGAGCAGGCTGCCATCCACGTTTACGACCTGAAGGAACGCAAGGATAACGTGCTGCTTTCGGGAGCTGGTGATTTTGCGCTTTCGTTTGACGGCTCCAAAGTGCTCTACGCCGGTGGCGGCGGAGAAAACGGCCAGACTTTTGGCATCATTGACGCCAAGCCCTCAGGAAGCCCGCACCATGTTGGCGACGATTCCCTGAATCTCTCCGGCATGACCATGCGCATCGACCCGCGCGCCGAGTGGAAGGACATGTTCGACGAAGTCTGGCGCCAGGAACGCGACTTCTTCTTCGAGAAATCGATGAACGGCGTGGATTGGGCGGGGGAGAAGGAACGGTACGCTCCCCTGCTGCCCTACGTGGCGGACCGCTTCGACCTGACCTACGTGATGGGAGAAATGGTGGGCGAGCTTTCCAACTCCCACACCTACGTGGGCGGCGGGGATTATCCCGATCTGCATCCCGTCAACCTCGGCTTGCTCGGCGTGGACTACGAACTCGACGCCGCCAGCGGGTATTACCGGTTCAAGAAGATCTACGCGGGTGAAAATTGGACCTCTGCGCGGCGCTCCCCGCTCACCGAGCCGGGCGTGGATGCCAAGGAAGGCGATTATCTGATTGCCGTAAACGGACGCGAGCTGAAGGCGCCGCAACCGCCCAGCGAATTGTTCGTCAACACTGCGGGCGAGAACGTAACGCTCACGCTGAACTCGAAACCCTCAACCGACGGCTCGCACACGGTGGCGGTAAAGCCGCTCTCCAGCGAGTACGAGCTGCGCATGCTCGACATGATTGACACCAATCGTCGCAAGGTCGATCAGGCCACCGATGGGCGCGTCGGCTACGTCTACATCCCCAACATGGGCGACGAGGGATTGAACGAATTCGTGCGGCAATACTTCCCGCAAATTCGCAAGGAAGGATTGATCATCGACGTTCGCTACAACGGAGGCGGGTTTGTGGATCCGCTCATTTTTGAGCGCCTGCGCCGCGTCCTGATCGGGATGGAATCCGCGCGCACTTTCGCGAGCAGCACCAACCCGCCTGCGGTGTTCTACGGTTCGATGGTTTGCGTCACCAATGCCTACGCCGCTTCCGACGGCGACATCTTCAGCTACTACTTCAAGAAGTATCACCTCGGGCCGTTGATCGGCACGCGCACCTGGGGAGGCGTGCGTGGAATTCGCGGCGATATGCCGCTGCTGGATGGCGGATACATTACCCGGCCGGAATTCTCCGTCTACGACCTCGACAGCAAGTGGACGGTGGAGAATAACGGCGTCGAGCCGGATATTGAAATTGATAACCGGCCGGATTTGGTAATGAAAGGCCAGGACCCGCAGCTTGAGAAGGCCATCGAAGTGGTCTTACAAGACATCAAGGAGCACCCGAAGCATCTGCCGCCGCGCCCGCCTGATCTGCCGGCATATCCCAATGGGCCGGGGTAGAGAGAAGGCAGGAGGCAGTGCCAAGATAGCCTGGCTTTCACCGCCACACGGCTGTCCGCATCACATCGAAGTGGTGGTCATAAGTCCAGACTCCGATCCCGAGACGGGATGCCAGAACCGCGTTCACGGCATCGAACAAAGTAATTAGCTGGTCGTGGTATGCAATGACCTTCTTGGTTGCTTCGAGGTAATCGTCAACGGTGGGATTTATCAGGTCTGCGCCCGTTAGTGTGTCGTTCAACCAAGCAGAGGCGACTCGCGATCCTAATTTGTGGAGGACCAGTGTGTAAGCCTCCATTAGAATGGGATATGCGACAAGAACGCTGCGACGCTCCCTGCTAAGTCGCCTCAATTCTCGCTGCGATCTTTGGTGATAGGAATCGTCGGGGTCGACTGCGGCGTAGAGGGGACCGGTGTCGGCAAGAATGGGGAGAGTCATCCTGTCGCCAAGTATCGGTCATGTGCCTGACTAACGTCACCGTGCCCGCTGCCACGCGAAGCAGGACGAATGCGCAGGGGTTTCCGCGACTGGAGATAACCCCGGTCTTTTAGATACGCTCTGAGGGCGGTCTGCACAACGACGGTGAACGCCGGTGGGGCTTCCTGCCCCTTGACATACCTCTCCACCGCTTCGGCTAGATCATCGGGTATTGTAACTGTTGCCCGCTTCATGGACACAAGTATATCACCAACTGGTGAAGCTGGTGAAAACTTCACCCTCGGCAACCACAAAATCGATGACCGCTATTCACCATCGATCAAGCGCACTAGCGCAGTCGTGATCACACCCGCGACATCCGGCCCGGCGGAATTGACTTCGCCGTACCAGCGTTCTGGGCGGTTCAGCAGCCAAGGCGGCTGGTCGTCATACTCGGCTTTAGGGATGATGTATCCAATCTCGTCGTTGGCCAGGCCGAAGATGAATTGATAGCGGCTCCTCAGGTGCTCGCGGAGCGCGGGCTCGAACGGCGCATCGGGATAATCCGCGCCGGGGTAGCGCGCAATGCCCCCATTCACCAGCTCGGGATAGATTTCGCCCGGCACGGTCACAATTTCCATCACCGGGCGGGAGCCTGAAAGGAACTTGAAGTAACTGACTTCCGTCTTCAGCGCCTCGCCGGTCGCGAACTTCAGCTTCCCCATTCCGGGAATATCCTTCTCGACCACTGAGGGATCAAGGCCGCCGTCTGTGTAGAGCGGCTTGCGTCCGCCGAAGATTCCATTGGCGCCGGCGATTCGAAAGCGATCGTTGTGCAGCGGCGGGAAAATCGTGGCCTGCGCGAAGGTGGATGAATCAAGTGTTACAGCTTCCCCGCCCTTCACCGCGCGCTCGGTGAGTTCGCCGATCAGATTTCCGAAAAGCTCCGCTTTCCGCCAGGTGTTGTCCGCAGCGACGGCGCCCGTTTGCGGATCCTGCAGCGCAACGGAAGGGCCATTGCTCGAAAGCAATCCGCCGATGGAACCATTGACGAAAATCGCCGTCCCGCCCAGATGCGATTCCACGTACTGACAGAGCCAACGGGGATAATCAGCGGTGATTTCCGTGTTCTTTCCGCCCAATGTTTCCGGGTGGTCGCTCCAATTGATCAAATCGGCGATCGTGCTGCCGGTGGCAATGGAGGTCAGGTGCATCACGAAAAGATACGGATCCTTGACGTAAGGCGGGCGGCTGTCGGATTGCAACATGGCGAGCAGGGGGTGATCGTCGCGGCCGAGCGTAAGCCGTGCCGGCTCCATCGCTCGCGCCGCCTGCACGGCCGTTTGCGAGATTCGCTCGCGCAACCAGGTCATATACTTTTCATCGATCCCCGATTGCAACGGACTCGGCCCCCAGAGCCCCATGGTGTCAGGCCCTTCGTGGTCGTGCGTGGAGGCGACGATCAGGTGAGTAACTTCCGGCGCCTGATCTTTCACCCTCTCGCGAATCTTCAGAACGTCGTCGTAAAAAAGGCCGATCAGATCGACGGCACAAACCACGATCGTCTGATTACCCACGCCCAGGGCCAGGCAGCGCGCATACAAGTCGTCATGAACGCCGGTAGCGGCGCGATTCTGCCCGTAACCCGCCATATAGACCGGAGCGGCATGAACGTCAGGCGTAATCACGGTTTTGGCCGCGCCGGCGCGCAATGCTGTCGCAGGCGCCGGGAAGGCCACGGCCGGAATGAACAAAATGAGAGCAAGCCACGTATTAAGAATTTGACGCATGATTCGGCTGCCTCCGCACCGGATTCGCAAAGTATATGCCCGCGGTGGCA
>JASHTY010000262.1 GCA_030040315.1 Terriglobia bacterium
GGCTGGCGCAGACTCCCGCTGTTTGGAGTCTGCGTTTCCGCAGGAACTCTTTCCCGCTGAAAAACGGCTGAAGTATACTCCGCTCTGTGCCTGTCTGCCATCAAGTCTACAGTCCTGGCCAGCTTCAGTTCATCACCGCGAGCACGTACCGCCGCACGCCCATTTTTCTTTCAGACCGCTTCCGGCGCTGCTTTGCCCAGAGGGTCGACGAGCTTCGCGAAAAATTCCATTTCCTCTTGCTGGGCTGGGTACTGATGCCCGACCATTTTCATCTGCTCTTTCAACCTCACCCGGCCGAATCCACGCCCTGGATCGTGAAGGAACTCAAAGAGGAAACGGCGAAGCGCATTCTCAAAACGCTCAAGGAGAATCAACACCACGCGTGGTGCCGGAAGACCCTCGAACGTTTGCGGCTGCCCCCAACGGTTCACGATGAGTCCCACTACCGCCTTTGGCAGCGGCGCTTTTATCCCTTCAATGTTTTCAGCAGCAAGAAATATCAGGAGAAGCTCGACTACATGCACAATAATCCGGTGGCGCGCGGATTGGCGAAGTCGCCTGCCGATTGGCCATGGTCAAGCTGGAGGTTTTACTACCTGGAGGATGCCTCACTCCTTCGCATGGATCGGGTGCGCTAGAAGGTCCCTTCGGGAACGCAGACTCCAAACCGCGGGAGTCTGCGCCAGCCGCGGGTGGGGACACCCGCGCTACAAAATTCAAACTGAGACACTTCCCGCTGCTCTTTTCTTGACTTGAACTTGAGCAGCCACCTAGAATTGCTCGTTTCACCGCAGGACGAAATGGATGCCCTTGCGACTCTACAACACGCTGACCCGCCAGCTTGAGGAATTCAAGCCCCTTGGGGGCAATACCGTGCGCATGTACGGCTGCGGACCCACGGTATACGATTACGCGCACATCGGCAACTACCGCACGTTCCTGTTTCAGGACGTTTTACGCCGCTATCTCAAATACTCGGGGTACGAGCTTCGGCACGTCGTGAACGTGACGGACGTTGATGACAACACCATCCGCAATTCGCAGGCGGCGGGAATCGCGCTGCGCAATTACACGGACAAATACATCGATGCCTTTCAGGTCGATCGCGAGCTTCTGAGCCTGGAGCAGCCGGAATTCCTGGTGCGCGCCACAGACCACATCCCGGAGATGGTGAAATTGATTCAGACGCTGGTGGATCGCGGCTACGCCTACGCAAGCGAAGGATCGGTTTACTACAAGGTGGCCGCATTCCCTCCCTATGGCCAACTTTCGCACACAGATTTTTCTGGAGCACTTGCGGGAGCCCGTGTGGACTCCGACAAGTACGACAAGGAAAATGCACGCGACTTCGTGCTGTGGAAGGCGGCGAAGGACGGCGAGCCGTTCTGGGAGGCACCCTTCGGCCGGGGCCGCCCTGGCTGGCACATTGAATGCTCCGCCATGTCCATGAAGTATCTGGGCGAGACTTTTGACATTCATTCCGGCGGCAGCGATCTCATCTTTCCCCATCACGAAAATGAAATCGCTCAAAGCGAGGCGGCCACGGGCAAGCTGTTCGTCAAAGTGTGGATGCACTCCGAACATCTAATTGTGAACGGCGAGAAGATGTCAAAATCGCTCGGCAACTTCTATACACTTCGCGACCTGATTCACAAAGGCTTCAAGCCCTCGGCGATCCGCTACCTGCTGACCTCCGTGCCCCACCGCAAGCCGCTGAACTTCACCTTCGACGGCCTGCACCAGGCGCAGCAATCCATCGACCGGCTGCGCAACTTCAAGTTCCGCCTGATGAAAGAGAAATTTCCGGAAGGTGAAACGCCGGCCCTGCAAAACATTGCGCGAGAGGCGGCGCAGAAATTTGCAGAGGCGCTAGATGACAACCTGAACACGGCGGGCGCGCTGGGAGCAATCTTCGACATGGTGCGCGACGGCAACACCGCCATGGATCACGGTGACTTCCATGCGGGAGACGGCGCCATGTTTCTTGACACCTTGCAACGTTTCGACCGTATCTTCGCCGTGCTGGGCGATGACGATCACGCGAAGCTTGTAAAGCATGGCTTCATTAAGCAGCAGGAATCAGGAGCGGACGCGAATGCGGCAGCGGGGTCCGATGCTGGACGCTCGCTCTCCGATCAGGAGATCGAAAAACTGATCGCCGAGCGTGCCGCCGCCCGCCGCGCGGGCAATTACGCGCGCTCGGACGAGATTCGGGCAAATTTGCTGAAGGCAGGTGTTATACTGGAAGATACGAAAGCGGGAGTGCGTTGGAAGCGGAAGTAAGCGCGCGGAATCTGCGAAATCATCTTCCGTTGCCGGCCCGGCCCGGACTTTTTGGGGGCGATTAATCCTCTCCGCCTGGCGCCGCAGGGCGCCGGGCATTGTAATCTCCTCACTGAAGGATCCCGAAACCAACGCCGATAGCGCTCCGGGGAGCGGACAGGAAAGATGGAGACCAAACTGCCTCACATTTCGACGCCTCTGCCGGGACCGGAAGCACAGAAAATCCTGGCACTCGACAAGCAGTATGTCTCGCCCTCTTACACACGCGACTATCCGCTGGTGGCGAAGCGCGGCGAGGGCGCCATTGTCGAGGATGTGGACGGCAACCTGTTTCTGGATTTCGCCGCGGGCATTGCCGTGGTTTCCACCGGCCACTGCCATCCCGATGTCGTGAAGGTCATTCAAAGGCAGGCCGCGACGCTCATCCACATGTCGGGAACGGATTTTTATTACCCGGCGCTTGCGCAACTGGCGGAGAAGCTGGCACAGATTACGCCGGGAAAATTCCCCAAGCGCGTGGCGTTCGGCAATTCCGGCACCGAAGCCATGGAAGCGGCAATGAAGATTGCGCGCTACCACACCGGGCGGCATCGGTTCATCGCCTTTCTCGGCGCGTTCCATGGCCGGACTCTTGGATCGCTTTCGCTTACCGCGAGCAAGGCGGTGCAGCGGCGCGGATTTGGCCCGCTGCTTTCCGGCGTGGTCCACGTACCCTATGCCAATCCCTACCGCTGCCCGCAGGGGCACCGCGCGCCGGAATGTGCATGCGATTGCATCTGTTCCGACCTGATCGAGCGTCAACTCTTCAAGACCGCCGTGCCGCCGGAGGACGTCGCCGCCATTGTGGTTGAGCCGATTCAGGGTGAGGGCGGATATGTGGTTCCTCCTCCAACATTCCTTGACAATCTGCGACGGATCGCCGACAAGTACGGCATCCTGCTGATCTTCGACGAAGTTCAGTGCGGCATGGGCCGGACCGGTAAAATGTGGGCCTGCGACCACACAGGCGTGGCGCCCGACATTCTGGTCACCGCCAAGGGGATTGCTTCCGGCTTGCCCCTCGGGGTTACGGTGGCGCGCGCGGAGCTGATGGATTGGGGGCCGGGAGCACACGCGTCGACGTTCGGCGGCAATCCCGTCGCATGCGCGGCGGCGCTGGAGACCATTCGCCTTCTGGAAGAGAAGTACATCGACAATGCGGCGCGCCAGGGTGACTACCTGATGGGAAAACTTGTCGACTGGCCGCACAAGCATCGTATTGTGGGCCAGGTGCGCGGGCGCGGGCTGATGATCGGCATCGAGCTGGTGAAAAGCCAGGAGACACGCGAGCCCAACCCGGAGGCGCGCAATCGGGTGATCGAACGCGCGTTTCAGCTTGGATTGCTGGTTCTAGGCTGCGGCGAGAGCACCATCCGGCTAATGCCGCCGCTGGTCATCGACCGCGAACAGGCGGATTGTGCGGTGGAGATTCTGGATCGGTGTACCTCTGAAGCGGAGAAATAGCCGGCGGTAAAGAAAGGATGAAAGTGGGAATTGGAAAGTTGAAACTCGTGGCGACGCTCTCAGTTTCTATTTTCCGAGTTCTGCCATGAGCGTTTTCGCCCGGCTCATGTATCGATCGCTGGTATGGAAGGAACGCCAGCGCGCGCGAATCGCGGCCCGCGGCGCTGCTGCAACCTCGGTCGAGGCCGAGCATTTAAAGACGGGAGCGCGCGGTGAAACGCTGGCCTATTGGTACCTGCGCCAGGCCGGTTACATCATTGTGGCGCGGAACCGCCGGGCGCGCTCACGTGCCGGGGAGCTCGACCTTGTGGGTTGGGACGGTCCGGTGCTGTCGTTTGTGGAGGTTAAGACCCGGACCAGCGATGCGGCGGGCCCGCCGGAGGCGGCAGTATCCAAGCTGAAACAGAAGCGCATCGCGCGCGCCGCCCACGAATACCTTCGGCGCCTGCGCAGAAAGCCCGTGAACTACCGGTTTGATATCGCGAGCGTTGCCTGGAACCCCGAGGCGGGACTTCAGGTTCGACTGATCAAGGATGCTTTCAGGATTTGAAGACCAAACCCACACCCCACAGTTCAAGATTGGTGTTGGCTGTGGACTGTAAGCTGTCAGCTTAGCGGAGCAACCGTCTTGCCGGAACTGAGAAAAGATGCCGTAACGGGCCGCTGGGTCATCATTGCCACGGACCGCGCCAAGCGCCCAACGGATTTTGTACGCGACCAGGTGAAAATTCGCGGCTCGGGCTTCTGCCCTTTCTGCTACGGCAACGAATCCAAGACGCCGCCGGAGATTCTCGCCTATCGCAGCGACGGCAGCGCCCGCAACGCACCGGGATGGTCGCTGCGCGTGGTGCCGAATAAATTTCCCGCGCTGGGGATCGAGGGTTCGTTGAATCGCCAGGGCGAAGGGCTCTACGACAAGATGAACGGCATCGGCGCGCACGAGGTGATCATTGAAACGCCACGGCACGAACTGACCCTGGCTTCCCTGCCGGTGCGGCAGATCGAAGATGTACTCTGGGCTTACCGCGACCGCATTCTTGATCTGAAAAAGGACCGGCGCTTCAAGTACATCCTGATTTTCAAAAACCATGGCGATGCGGCCGGCGCCTCGCTGGAGCATACTCACTCCCAATTGATCGCGTTGCCGGTTGTTCCCAAGCGCGTTACTGAGGAGGTGGATGGCGCTCGCGAGCACTACAACTTTAAGGAGCGCTGCATCTTCTGCGACATCCTGCGGCAGGAAATGGAAAGCAGAATTCGCATGCTCGCGGAAAATGATGGATTTGTCGCCATCGCTCCCTTTGCTTCGCGATTCCCCTTCGAAATGTGGGTCATTCCCAAGACGCATCAAAGCGCTTTCGAAGAATCGCAGAAACTTGAGTTTGAACAACTCGCTCCCCTGCTAAAGGATATGCTAACGCGCCTTGACCGCGTGCTGGCGTTTCCCGCCTACAACTACGTCATCCATACGTCGCCAATTGGGGAGCAGGCGCAGGATTACTATCATTGGCATATCGAGATCATGCCCAAGCTGACGAAGGTGGCCGGGTTCGAGTGGGGAACGGGTTTCTACATCAATCCCACGCCGCCCGAGGAAGCGGCAAAGTTCCTGAGGGAGGCTGCGACGCCCGCGGGGGTTTGAGTTCACCCTGAATGGACATTGAACTTCAGGTCGAATGTTATTCCGGGTATCGGGCGGACGAGCGCCCTCGGCGTTTCTCTTTTCGCAGGACCGCCGGCTCGCGGGCATATGAGGTGCGCGAAATTCTCGACCAGTGGTACGGAGGGGATTACCAGTGCTTTCGAGTGCGCGCCGATGATGACAATATCTATATCCTCCGGCATCAAACGGGCGAGGACAACTGGCGCCTTGATTCATTCCGGCGCGTCTGAACGCGGGCATGGCTTCGTATTTCATCGCCTGGAAGCAACCTCATGGCGGTCCGCGTGTTAACACGCATGATGGCCGGAAGATTCAAGTTTAAGGTTGCTGGGTGTGTCGTTTTGCCCTTAGGGGATGCCGTCGCGGCAGGATGATATGAAAGGTGAGAACATTGTTTCCACGGCGCTCGCTGCCATTGTCCTGCTCGCCGTGCTTGCCCTGAAGAGCAAGTGGAACCCTACGACGGGACTGACGGAGGCCGCCAACTCCGCCGAAGAGTTTATTCTCACGCGCGCGGGAATGGGGGGCCAGATCCCGGAAATCAACGGATATGAGCCTCTCAAGGTCTTCCGCCTGGGAGAGTACCGCGCCGGATTATATCGCGCCAAGCCTGCGCCGCTGGTGTTCGCACCGGGGCGCTTCGTCATTTATGATCAATCGGACCAGCCAGTTTATAAACTGGATACCCTGGAAGGCTCGAAAGATACCTGGTCCACTCTCTACGACTTCAATGGCCGAAAAGGTCTTCCGGGTCCAAGCATCCGCGGACGGCCCACCTATACTCGCGATCTGACCGGCAAAGGTGTCCCGGATGTCATACTGGGACAATACTCCGGCGGAAGCCATTGCTGCACCATCGTTACGATACTGGAACTCGACAAGGACGCCGTAATCTCCATCGGGCGCATTGAGGGACTCGACGGCATGCCCTTTGAGGGGCTGGAGGTGCGCAAGCTCAACAAGGGCGCGGAATTTCAGTGCATCGCCCACCGGCCTTATCCGACTGCCTGCGGAAACCACTTTGACGCCCCCGACGTACTTGCCGTCTACAATTTTGACGGAAAGCATTTTGAGGATGAGACCCGCGATTTTGGGGATTATCTCCAGGATGTTTTGCGCCAGGACCTGGCAAAATGGAAGGAGGAAAAAAATCGCACGATGGAGCTTCTCCAAACGGTGTCCGTCGACTACGCCGTGGTCGGCCAAAAGGATGTGGCGAAGCAATTCTTCGCCGTCAACCTCGATCCGTTAATTGCCAAGCTTCAAGGCAGCAAAGTGGATGCCCATGCGTGCCTTGATACCCTGCAAAGCCTGGTCGACCGCGTTCCCAGCGCAGAAACCCGGACGCAATGAAAATCGCGGGAAGATTGGCCGAGAGCCGTGGCGCAATCCTCAGGTCTTTTTCTCCAGCACCAGAACCCAGTCGGCGAATGTCGGGGTAATCGGGGCCGGCCAGGTGCCGCTCGAATCCGGCGTTGCGTCACCCAGGTCGTGCTGTTCACCCGACTTCGGATCGAAATAGAAGGCCCGATAGGCAACCCCGCTTTCGATATTCGTTACTTTGGGTGCGCTCCACGCCGGAGGAATGAAGATGACGCGGACCTCTCCGGGAATTCCCGCCGCGTAAGGCAGGATGTAATTGTCCTTGCTCCAGTGCGGATCGGTCCAATCTGAGTGCGGTTCGAATCGCCACCATTGATATCGCATCAACATCCCCTTACTCAGGCCGATGTGCGTCGATCCGGGAAGATTTGCGGCCGCGTCCCAAGGAACGTTACCCCAGGTGCGGCCGTGGGGCGACGGACCGAATGGCCGCTCGCGAGTGTTCACTTGCCAGATGCCGTTCGCGCCGTAAGTGTGCCCCCCGGCACCGTTCAGGATGCACGTCCAGAACATGAAGCGCTGAACTTCCTGCCGGCTCGCTTCCATGATTCCCTCATAGCAGACTTCCCCAACCAGTACGGGGCAGCGCGGCGTCTTCAGTTGCGCGCTGGTGATCTTGTTCTCCGTGTTCGGAATACTCTGGCGATCGCTATGCCCCGTCTGAAGCATATCAAAATCCAGAACCGCCGGGTCCAGCACCTCGCTGCGGCCGTTGTGAATCGTCACAGGGTGATGGTAGGGATCGATGCTGTGCACGTACTTTGAAACCTCTGTCCAGCCCTGCTTCTGCGTCTCAATGTCCTCCTTGGGAGTCTTCGACAAGTAGTAGGGCATGGCGCCCTCACCGGCCAGGCACCAGAACACCGGATGCGCTCCCCATCGCGCAATCAGATATCGCCAATGCTTCTTGATCTTGGGAACCCCCATGATGGGAAGGAAATAACCCCAGCAAGCTACGATGCAAGGAGTCAAACCGCGCTCGACGAGGTGCTGAATGCGAACATCGGCGGCGTCAAAGTAGGCGGGGTTGATGCGCGCGTAATCGGCTTCCCATGGAAATCCACCTTCGTTCGCTCCTCGCGGATCGAAGGGCGGCATGTCCGGATACAGTCCGGCAATGATTTGAATTACGGTGAAACCTTTTTTCACGCGGTCGGCGGCCAACTGTTGAAAGTCATCGGGCCAGCGCAAGCGGCTGCACAGGCCCATCCACCACGTGTCGCCGAGCCAGAAATATGGCGTTCCATCGTCGTGCTCAAAGTGGCGCTGGTCCGCCGCCACGCGCGCGGGGCCGTGCTGGCGGAGCGGATGGTCGCCGTGATAAGCCGAAACCTCCAGCGTACCGTGCCGCCCGTCGAGTTCGCCCTTATCGCTCGCGATGGTTCGGTATGAGTAGCGGCCCGGGGCGGGAGGAGAATATCGAATTCGCCATGTCTGATCGCCCGCCCAGAACGCCGGAACGATCTGCTCGCGCCCCTGGGGGTCCGTGAATACAAGGTCCAGGTCCACTTCGTTAAAAGGATCAGCGTATGGCTTTTCGGAGCTGTATGACCACTCGGTAACGCAGCGGGCAACTCCAAAACGCGCCGGGTCTTGCAAATCGGCGTTATTTTTCTCCTTTACCGTCCTTGCCTTTTCCGCCGCGTCGGCAGGGACGGGCGCAGACGCAGACGCCAACGATACACCCGCTGTTTCCAGGAAAGACCGCCGGCTTACCTTGTTCATTTCAACCCCTCCCTCTGGGAGTTAGCCATTGCCTGGGACTTGCCAGCTTTAAGTCGGAATTCCTCACAAGAGGAACCTGCCGAGTTAATCGTTGGAATTTTAGCCCGGCCGCTTCAAGCAATCAAATCTTGTCATCAGAGGCCGCACGGTGTACGTTAACGGTCGGAGAAAAAATGAAAATCATCAAGATCGCTTTCTTTCCTTTGGGATTAGTTTGCCTTCTGGTTTCAGCGAGCGTCCGGGGCGCCGACTGGCCGACTTTCGGCCACGATCCTCAACGCTCCGGCTGGGCCGTTGGTGAGGACACCCTAAACGTTCAAAATGTTTCCGGCCTGAAGCTGCTTTGGAAAACCCACATCAAGAACGAGGCGCGTTCGTTGACGGCGCTGACGGCTCCAATTGTTGCAAATGGAATTACCACGCCCACGGGCATTCGAAATCTAGTCTACGTGGCGGGAAGCTCGGACAGCCTGAACGCCGTTGACGCGCGCACCGGCGAATTGGTGTGGACGCACAACTTTGATTCGCATGTTGAGCCCAAGAATGCGGGAATGTGGCTCTGCCCCAACAATCTGAATGCCACGCCCACCATCGATAAATCGCGCGGGCTGATCTACGTCATCTCGTCTGACGGCAGGTTTTACGGCCTGGATCTGGGCACCGGAGACACGCGATTTGGCTCCGTGGCATTCGTTCCCGCATACTCCAAGAACTGGAGCTTGAATCTCTCGAACGACGTTGTTTATACCTCAATCTCTCAGGGTTGCGGCGGAGCGATATCCGGAATTTACTCGCTGGACATCAAAGAGCCGAGCCGCCCGGTAATCCGTGACCTGCTTCTGGAGAAGAAATATGGAGCGGGAATCTGGGGGCGCGGCGGAGTAGCCATCGGCGAGGATGGCCAGATTTACGCCTCCACCGGTGACGGACCTTTCGATCCTTCCGAGGGCGAATATGGCAGCAGCCTTATCTCCGTGCGTCCTGACGACCTTCGAATGGTCGACTATTATTCACCGTTTAATTTTGCCCAAATCAACAAATACGATCTGGACATTTCGGCCTCCAGCCTGATTTGGATTGCATATCATGACCACCGCCTGGTGGCGGGTGGGGGAAAGGAAGGCGCAATCTACCTGCTGGACGCAAACTCCCTGGGTTCCGCCGACCATCAGACGCCGCTTTTCCGCCAAAAGCTATCCAATGACGAACTCGCGTTTGAAATGCAAGGCATCTGGGGAGAACTCTCAACCTGGCGGGATGAAAAGGGCGAGACCTGGCTTTATGTTCCCACCTGGGGCCCGGTGTCAAAGGAAGCGCCGCACTTTCCAGTGACGCACGGCGCGAATCCCCATGGCAGCATCATGGCGTTCAAATTGGTTACGAGCTCCACCACGCACAAGCCAACACTCGATCCGGTCTGGATTTCCGGAGACTTTGATGTTCCCGAGCCCGTCGCCATCGCCAACGGAGTTATGCTCGCGCTGGCGACCGGCGAGAATACCCAGCAAGCCACCGGGTCACCCATTATTTTCGAGCCTGGCAAGAAAATTCTGAGTGACCAACAGCGTGGCCAGAATACTCACAACGCGGTTCTTTATGCGCTCGACGCAAAGACCGGCGCAGTTCTCTATCAAAGCGGTGACGCCATCACCGCATGGGTGCACTTCAGCGGATTGGCGGTCGCGGACGGGCGCGTTTATGCCGTAGACCACGACTCAAATCTCTACTGCTTCGGTTTGGCGGAAGAGGCAAAGAAAAGCGGAGACAAGGACTAGCGGTTTAACTGGATCGACGCGCAATCATTGGGGAAACGTTGCGGGCGGTTTGATGTTCTGCCAACCGTTACCGTTCAGTGAATCAAGGAACGCCAGCAAGTCATGTCGGGTTTCCTCATCCAGATAGAACGGCGCGAGGCGAGTATCCAGGTGCGGGTTGGGCAGGCCGCCCTTGGAGTAAATGTCGAGAACCCCGGAAAGAGTCTTCACACTGCCGTCATGCATATACGGCGCGCGACTGGCCAGATCGCGCAGCGTCGGGACCTTGAACCGGCCAAAGTCACCGCGCTTGTGCGTCACGAGCTCACGGCCCTCGTCAGGCTTCGCACGATCCATTCCCACACCCAGATTGGCGAACTTCTCGGTTGAAAAATTCGGGCCCGAATGACATTCGGCGCATTCGCCCTTCTTTTCGAAAAAGTCCAAGCCGTCCTTCTGTTGTTTGGTGAGCGCGGATTTATCACCGGCCAGATAGCGATCGTATGCCGAGCCACCGCTGACGATCGTTCGCTCGAACGTGGCGATGGCCTTCGCAATCCGGTCGAAGGTCACGGTGCTGTCGCCGAACGCTGCGGCGAATAGCGGAGCATAGCCCTTGATCGCGCTGACTTTCTGCGCGACGCCTTCCGTGGTCATTCCCATTTCATCCGGGCTGGTGATGGGACCAGTAATCTGATCTTCGAGAGACGCCGCGCGGCCGTCCCAAAATTGCGATTTGCCCCAGGCGCGATTGATAACGGTCGGTGTGTGGCGATTCTCCAGCTTTCCATTCACGCCCACGGAATATGCGCAGCTACCCGCAAATCCGTGTGCCGGCTCATGGCAGAAAGCGCATGAAACCATGTTGTTTGAAGACAGCCGCCCGTCGAAGAAGAGTATTCTGCCCAAGTCGGCGCGCGCCGGCGAGTAAGGATTGTCGTGCGGCCAGGGAATGGGAGGAAGACCCGCTGGCGGTTTGAAATCGGCCGGGCCGGAAGTGACATTTTCAGAAACTGGTGCGCGCCCTTCTGTGGCCCCGATGGGGAATATCTCCAATCGAACCTCAAGGCGGGACTTTACTTGTGGGGAATCGCAGAAGCCGGCCTTTTGCACGGCCATCCCCGGCCCGAAACCGATGAGCGCGAGTGCCAGCGCGATTCTTGGTTGGCGCTCCATCAAGGCTCCCCCGTGGAAGGGTTAGGCCTGAAGATGCGAGGCACGCGCGGCGTGATGAACCGGAACCTGTGCCCGATGATCATCTTCAGAATGAAATGATCGGTGCTGCGGGTCGCTCCCCAGCCCGCTCCGAGATTGAATTCCCAGTTCGGTCCGAAATCGTAATCGATGGCCGGGAAGAATTGTTGTTGCTCCTGGTATAGAGGATCAAATCCGGTCACGGGACCGAGTGATCCGTAATATTCGAAACCCGCACTGAATTTCCGCGTCAGCGAATAGGCGACCTTAAAATTGGGAGATAAGCCCAGACCCTCGGGCACGCTCGGACCGTGAAATGACCGCTCGAGCGCGGGATTGAAGGCGATGTACCACGACTTCCAGTCCTTGTCGATGATGGGGCGAATTTCCCACGTCCAGGTATCCGCGGAAAAGATCGGCCGCTGATAACCGATTTCTGTCGATATGCTCACACCCACGGGCCAGTGCCAACTGTCGGGTACCCGCACGCGCGGCCGGATGTGATCGCCTACCCACTTATATCCCTGGTTCGGCCCGTAGCTCGTGAAAATGTAGAGACCCGTCTCGAACCAATTCGTCCAGCCCTGCGTGATTTCGACGGTTTCGTGAAGCTGGTGATTGTCGGGAAGCACCCCCTGATTGATGGTTTTGAAACCTTCAAAGGTGAAGTTGCTGTGCAGCTCAACCATGGTGCGTCCGGGCGCGACCGTGTCGAAACCGTAGACTTGGATTTCGTAGTTACCCTGGGCGAGGAGCAAGGCTGGTGCTATGCAGACCAAAGCGATGAATGAAATGAATCGCAGAATAGCCGGCACCTCAATGCAGAGCCCGAAGCGACAAATCATTCTACACCGCTCTTCTCCGATTTCAGGCCTGCGGGCAATCCCAAGACAAGCTAGAAATTCCCACTATTTCCGGTATAATCTTCACCTCGATACCTTTCTGACCAGGGCATAGTCACGAGGTCGCAATGAGGTTCCGCACTCTTACTACTTTCCTGATCCTGGGGATTGCCGTAGGCGTTCCACAAACTTCCTGGGCGCAGCAGAAACCTTTGACTCAAGACCAGGTGCAGGGATTGGTGCGCAACGGTCTCGGCGACGATTCGGGAGCAAAACTCATTGACCAGCGCGGCATCGACTTCAGCCCCACGGACGATTTTCTCCAAACGCTCAAAACCGCGGGGGCAAGTGACGCCTTTCTGGCCGCACTGCGCAACGCCAAGCCGGTTGACAACTCCAAAAAGCCGCTCAGCCAGGAGCAGATCTTCGCCCTGCTGGTGGGCCAGGTTCCCAGTCAGCGCGTGACCATCCTCGTGCAGGACCGCGGCATCGACTTTGATCCCACCGATGAAAACCTTCAGCAATTCCGCCTTGCCGGCGGGGACGACGACCTGATCAACGCCATCAAGACCGCACAGGTGACCAAGTCCGCTTCCGTTGATTCCACGGCCCAGGCGCTTCAGGCCCAGGTAAGGCAGCACGAGGCGCGAGGCGGAGAATTTTTCCAGAAGCGCCAATATGACCTGGCCGAGCAGGAGTATCGCGCCGGCCTGCTCCTCGACCCGCAGAACCCTCTGCTCTACGTCAGCCTGGGCATTACGCTGATTCAGGAAAACCGCTGGGACGATGCCGCGGCAGCGGCCCGCGAGGCGCTGCGCCTGAATCCCAACAGCGCCCTTGCACACAGCACGCTGGGCGCTACGGAGGAAAAGAAAGGCGACCGCGCCGCGGCGCTTGAAGATTACCGCGCCGCATACACGATGGACCCCTCCAACGCACAATTCAAGGACGCGTTCGACCGCCTTTCCCAGCCGGCGCCTGCAACCGGCGCGCCCGGCCCCGATTTACCGGCTGTGACACCTACAGCAGCGGCGGGCAAGGCCTGTGTCATCCTCAAGCGCATGGGCCCGGCCGATGAGGTCACCAGCCACTTTTACTCCTGGGGTATTCGCGGCAAGCAATTTCAGTACGTGGAAGGCACTTTTCCGCCCGGGACGAAGTGGCATGGACGCCTGACCGATAATGACGTCCGCGGAATCCAATTGAACGGCGGCAAGTTCGTCATTCTGGAACCGAAGTATTCAGACGCGGATCTCGATCAAGCCCGGAAATCCTGCAAGGCCCAAACCAGCAATTAATCTAATTCAGTGCTGATTACCGGCGCGCGAATCGACAGATCAATTCCGGTCCGCACCAGCGCCTTCGGAGGAAACTACATGCAGAGGCTTCTACTCGTCATCGCAACTGCGGCACTCGCCATCTCAAGCACTCTTCTGCTCTGCCAACTCAGCGGCTCTGCGGCTCCGATTCCAGGAAATGCCGCAGGCAATCAGACTTCCGCCGCCAGTTCGATGGAGCAGCAGATCGTCGCCAAGGAACGTGAGGGCTTGGAGGCCCTCAAATCCGGCGATCTGAAATTGTTTGCGGATCTCACCGCCGATGACGCCGTATTCGTGGACGCGGCAGGGCCCGCCGGCAAGGCACAAGTTCTCAAAAACGTCGAAGGCTTCAAGCTTGTCGATTACACCATGGACGA
>JASHTY010000263.1 GCA_030040315.1 Terriglobia bacterium
CTGGCCCGCCTCATAACCCCACAGGCCGGGCACAATTCCGTCCTCGACGACGCCACACATTCCCTCCACCATCTGGCGCTCATTCCCCAGAAGCATGTGGCAGATGGAGGTTCCCATAATCATGACAAGTGCGCCGGGTTCAGTAACGGTGCAAGCGGGGACAGCCACGTGCGCGTCAACGTTGCCGATCGCCACGGGCGTACCTTCCTTAAGACCCATCTTTTTTGCCCAATGTGCCGTCAGGCCGCCGGCATTGGCGCCAAGCGGAAAGTACTTCTCGCCGACCTTATCGGCGATGACGTTTTCCATCAGCGGGTGGAGTGCGCGGAAGAAATCGCTGGAGGGAAAACCGCGGCCTTTCACCCACATGCCCTTGTATCCGGCCGTGCAGGTATTGCGTTTTTCCTGGCCGGTCAATTGCCACACCAGCCAGTCGCCGGCCTCGATGAAGCGATCCATGGCGTCGTAGATATCCGGCGCCTCATCCACTACTTGCAAGAGTTTTGAAAAAAACCATTCGGACGAGTACTTGCCGCCATAGATACGAATGAAGTCTTCGTTGCGCTCGCGGCCGATGTCGTTGATGCGGTTGGCCTCAGGCTGGGCGGCGTGGTGCTTCCACAGCTTCACATAGGCATGAGGAATTTTGCGGTACTTGGGAAGTGCGGAAAGCGCCGTGCCGTCCGCCTTGGCGGGCATGGGGCTGGAAGCGGTAAAGTCGGTTCCGATGCCGATGACGTCCTCGGCCTTTACCTTCGCATCCTTCAGGGCTTTGGGAACGGCTTTTTCCAGGACGTATAAGTAGTCAGCGGGGTTTTGCAGTGCCCAGTCCGGTTCGAGTTTGGGGCCGCCCGGCAGGCGTTCGTCAATCACACCGTCCGGATAGGGAACCACCGAGGAGGAGAGGACCTTTCCATCGCGCACGCGGACCACAACCGCGCGGCCCGATTCCGTGCCGTAGTCAATTCCCAGAACAAACTTGTCTTTGGACATCAGCGCCCCCGATTAGCCTTTGCTGCCGCCGCCGTGCCGAAGGTTGCATGGCCCGCTCGATGGTAAACCGTCAGGATAAATCCGGCAGCAGGGCGAACATCATGTCTGAGAGTATGGCGAAGTGCAAGGGGGAAGGGTAGGGTAGTCCGCTGATTGACGCAGGGCAGGCTTTTTCTGCCAGCCGATGGATCACATCTTGCACCAGTGCCGGTATTCTTCCATGGAATCGAAGGAACGATAGGTTGCGTTGTCCAGGACGGGTTTGTAGGTGTGGATAAAAGAGTTTCGGATATGCTGTTCGATGGGTCGCTTTGCAGCGGCTTCAAAGTCTTCCCATTCGGGAGGTGTTTTTTCAGATTGCTTCATCGCGAATCCTGTACTCCGATTCACCGATTGTATTTTGGGGTAATCCCCCGCAGCTTTTTCCAAACCGCATCGCAGCGGGCAAGCACCGAAGCCTCGAGCGGGCCGCCCTCGGCGGCTTTCAGATTTTCCTGAAGTTGCTCGAGGCGTGAAGCTCCAAGAATGACGGAATCGACCACGGGCTGCGAGAGCAGCCATTGAAGCGCTAGTTCGACAAGAGTTTTTCCCGCATCTTTGGCGACGGTACGCAATTCCTCCACAGCGGCAAAGTCGTCGTCAAGCCAGTAGCGGTCCTGATACATTTTGTTGCCATCGAACCTTGTGCCGGGCGCCGGCCCGCCCGCACGGGAGTGCTTGCCGGTCAGCAATCCACCCGCGAGCGGATTGTAGGGAATTACGGCCACGCCGAATCGCCTGCAAAAAGGCAGGTACTCATCCTCGATCCCCCGGGCAATCAGGTTGTACATGGGCTGGGATATGAAGTAGGGCTGATAACCCTTCTTCTCGCAAATACAACGCGCTTCCGCAACCTGCCAGGCGGCGTAATTTGAAATCGCCGGGAAGCGCACCTTTCCTGCGCGCACCAACTCCTGCATGGTTTCAAGTGTCTCCTCGATGGCAACGTTGTAATCCGGCTGGTGCAGGTAATAAAGATCGACATAATCTGTGCCCAGGCGCTGCAGGCTGGCGTCAATGGCCTTGCGCATGGCCGCGCGGGACAAGCCTTCTTCATCAGGACCGTCTCCCATTTTGCCTCGGACCTTTGAAGCTAGAATAACCTTATCGCGCCGGCCCCTCAGCGTCTTCCCCACGATGGTTTCCGCAGCGCCCCGGTTGTAAACGTTCGCCGTGTCGATGAAGTTGATGCCGGAGTCCAGGCAACAATCCATAATCCGCTGCGCAGCGGCTTCGTTGGCCTGAGAGCCGAAGGTCATGGTCCCGAACGACAGCCGCGAAACCTTCAGTCCCGTCTGCGAAAGAGTGCGAAAATCCATGTCTTTTCTCCCTGCACCTGCATCTAAGTCATTGTGCGGTGGGGAGGAGGTGTATCAGCTCGAAGTGGCGTGTCCAGGTGGGGCAGCCGCACGACCGCTTTTGAGCGTTTCCTCGCCGTGCCCTATATTACAATAAGTGTCTGTGCCGGAACCGCCGCTATTGCAACTTGCGCAGGATCTTGAATGGCTGGGCTGCGAGCTTGAGCATTATGGCCACCAGCACGCCATGCAGGGATATCCGGAATCAGGTCCGACCTGGGAGGCATTTTGCGCGAAGCAGCGCGGAGTGCTGGTGACGGCAGACAAGATTGTGCGCGAGCTGAAAAGCGCGGTTCGTTACAACCCTTCGCATTTGGTAGGGGTAGATTACCCGGTTGAAGAAGCATTGGATTCCGTTACCGCTTTGATGGGCGAAGTTGAAGAAATAAAACATTGCTCGGTTTTTGAGGTGCATGCAATGCCTTCAAGAGTTCGAGCGTTCACAAGATTGATCGGGCAGTATTTGCAATCCACGGCAAAATTGCCGCGCCAGCTTTAATACTCAACCATGGGGGTAGGGCAAATTCAGAAACTAATGGTGTAAGCGGTTGGAGATTGAGCTTTCCAGGAAAGCTCCAGGAGATTCATGATCATGGACGAACAAGAATTGACGAAGCAACTTCAGGACGAAGGATTCGATGACGTTTACGTATGGGAAGACGCTCCGGGCATGAATTATCCTCCCCACCAGCACCCCGACGTTTCAGCCCACATCATTCTCGCCGGTGAGATGACGGTTACGCTTGATGGCCACACCCGCACGTACAAGCCGGGCGAGCGCTTTGACATTCCGGGAAAAGTGCCCCACTCCGCCAGCATGGGGCCGGAAGGCTGCAAGTATCTGGTTGGGGAAAAGTAAGTACGAAGATATGGTGATCGCATGACGGCGTGCGGCGGGAGTTCGCATGTTGCCCTGCGACGCTGGAGACAGAGAGTTACCCTTTCCGCCATTCCTCCCAATCTTTTCGCACCGCCTCCACCATCTTCTTCGCTGCTTCGTGGACCCAGCCGGGCTTCCGTTTGGCCAAGTCACGACGCACATTCTTGATGGCGCCCTTGGTTCCAAGATGAATATTTGCGGTTTCAAATCCCATGGAGTGCAACAGGCGCTCCTCATCGCGCTTCTTCGGAACTGCGGACAGCTCAATGCGG
>JASHTY010000033.1 GCA_030040315.1 Terriglobia bacterium
GGCAAGCCGCCGATCAACATCAAATTCCTGATCGAAGGCGAGGAGGAAGTAGGCGGTGAGCACATTGACGAATTCGTGGAAGCAAATCCCGAGAAATTGAAGTGTGACGCCGCGCTGGTTTGCGACACGGAGCTGTTCGCGCCCGACCTGCCCACCATCACCACGGGCCTGCGTGGCCTGGTTTACACGGAAATTGAGGCGCGCGCCGCGGCCCACGATCTGCACTCGGGAATGTACGGCGGCGCGGCGCCCAATCCCATGCAGGCGCTGGCGGAAATGATCGGCAACCTGAAAGGGCCAAAAGGCAAGATCCTGATTCCAGGCTTCTACAAGCGCGTGAAGGAACCCACCAAGGCGGAACTGAAGAGCTGGAAAAAGCTGCCCTTTGACGAAAAGGCGTTCATGAAAAAAGAAATCGGCACCACGGCGCTGGTGGGCGAGAAGGGCTACACCGTACTTGAACGACTGTGGTCGCGGCCGACGCTGGAAGTCCACGGCATTCGCGGAGGCTTTACCGGCGAAGGCGCCAAGACCGTGATTCCCGCCGTCGCCACCGCTAAGGTCAGCATGCGCCTGGTGCCGGATATGGATCCCAAGGAAATCATCAAGTCGTACACGAAGTACGTGAAGAAAATCACGCCCAAAGGAATTGTGAGCGCAGTTCGAATTCTCAGCTCCGCGCCCGCCTCGGTGGTCAGCACCGACAGCCGCTGGATCGCCGCCGGCGCTGAGGCTTTCGAGCAGGTATTCAAGAAGAAGACCGTCTACATGCGCTCCGGCGGGTCGATTCCCATCGTGGGAACCTTCCAGCGAATCCTGAAAGTGCCCAGCGTGATGATGGGCTTCGGCCTGCCCGACGATAATCTCCACGCGCCGAATGAGAAGTTCCACATTCCCAATTTCTATCGGGGCATTGAAACCGTGGGGAGGTTTTTGGAGTTGCTGGGGCAGTGAGTATCAAGAATAAAGGGCAAAGGAAAAAAGTAATCTGAACCAGGGGTGTAGATGCATCAGGGAATTCCGGCTAGTGAAGTCGGGTCAACCAGAGGCAGGGACTTAAACTTTTCTCTGTAAAACCCCCGGTCGCGAGTGAGTAGGCGGGACGCCTGCAGTTGTGCATGAGCACCGACTAAGAAGTCGGTAAGGATTCGAGTTCTTTTTCCTCCCACCTGGCGATAGCTCCCCCACATTCGACTTGCGAGAAAGCCTGCCTTACGCGTCAAGCGTTCAACTCGAATGTCAGTCTCTTCCAGAAACTGATCACAGTCAGCCTGGCGCTGGAACTGAACGCACAGTTCCGCGTAGACGAGGTCGCAGATCACCAGCGAGCCCGCGTGGGCGGAAGACTCGAGCGCCTGGACCGAGCGCCCGTAGTATTCTGGATTGGGAATCAGGATGTCTAAAAGGACGTTCGTATCGACGGCAGTAATCATCGTCCGCGAACGTCCTCAATGAAATCATCAACGCGGGAATAACCCAATTCCGCAAATCGCCTCCCGCATCTTCCCTTCCACAGATCCAAGGGCAGCTTTCGAGGTTTCTTGCGTAGCAAAATCGAATTGTCAACGACTTGAAATTCCACCTCGGTCTCGGGCTTAAGCCCAAACCTGTCTCTCAGATCCTTGGGAATCGTTACTTGGCCACGCTCGCCTATTTTCATATTTCTAAGTATGAATTTAAATTCATGAAAAAGCAATGCCCGTGAAGACCCCACTTGTACCTGCAACTCCTACTTCGCCCGTTCCAAACTCCCGCCCTCGCGGTGGTCGGCGCGCAGCAGCAAAATCGAGAAAATCAGGCCCAGGAAGCCGAGCGCGGCGAACATGACTTGGCTGGCGGTATAGCCGTGCGTGGCGTCGCGCAGGGCGCCGTTGGCGATGGGAAAAACCGAAAGGCCCAGATTCTGAATGGCGGTCATCAGGCCGAAGGCCGTGCCCACGACTCGTGCGTCAACAATCAGCGGCACGCTCGGCCAGATGCAGGCGGGGACAAGCACGAAAGCCGCGCCCAGCACGATCATGGAAAGGACCGGTGAAATGTGAGTGAGTCCCAGCAGCAGATGCGCGGGAATCATCAGCAGCGATCCCACCACCATCAGCGTGGCGCGGCGGCCAATCCGATCCACCAGGTTGCCGGCGAACGGCGCGAGAATCATGGAAGCCGCGATAATGATGGACGTCACCCCCTGCGCGGTCGAGAACATGTGGGTAAAGTTGTAGAACACTCCGGCGAAAAAGCCCAGGCCTTCGCCGGAAGCCATCGACATGCCCCATTTGTCGTGGAAGAAATCGGTCGCGAGCGCCGTGAAGGGAAAGATGGCCGAATAAAACGACACGCAGATTCCCACCGCATACCAGTACGAGGGTCGAAACTTTCCCACCTCGCTCCAGGTAATCTTGTCGCCGCCGCCCGCCTTGGGCAGGTTCAGAATGGGCTCGGCGTGCTTGTCCATCAGCGTGTAAATCCAGTTGCAGATCAGGCTGGCCACGCACAAGCCCGCGGCAATCCACAGTGCGGGGCGCCAACCGTAGCGGCTGGCAAACAGCTCCTCCGTGTTGAATGAAAACAGCGTGCCCAGGCGCGCCCCAGTCAGCGTAATGCCGAACGACAGCGCCAATTCCTTGCCCGTAAACCACCGCGCGGCGATGGCGCTCTGCGCAACAATCAGCGATTCCGAGCCCGCGCCGAAAATAACGCGCCCCGCGTAGAGAATCGGCAGGCTGGGGGCCCACGCCACCAGAGCCGCTCCCGCCACCACCAGCCCTGAAAAGACCATGCTGGCCATGCGCACGCCCGCCCGGTCAATCAGGTAACCGCCGGCGCCGACTGCGAACACCGCCGCCACACTGTACATGGTGTACATCGTGCCGATGGCCGCGCGATCGGTGTGGAACACCTGAATCAGCGTGGTTTCAATCGCTCCCACGCTGTCGTATGCGAAGTAGCTGCCCAGGGTGATAATCGATGTAAAGGCCAGAATGATGAAGCGGTAGGGTTTGCCGGACGGTTGAAATACGCCGGACTCAGCGGTCGACATGGGCGCGAGTATAGCACGCCTTACCTTGGAGTGCGGGAGCAGCAGCTCCCGCCTTCCCTGCGGCACGATGAAAGGAATCCCTTAACTGAATTTCTGGATTCGCCCAAAGAAGAAAGGTGGCAGCAGCAACTCCCGCCTTCCCCGCGGCACAATGAAAGGAATCCGTTAACCGAGTTTCTAGATTCAACCAAAGAAAGGCGGGAGCTGCTGCTCCCGCACTCCATAAAATAGATCACCGGCAGCCGCGCATCAACCGCGAAGCCGCCGCCAATCTAAAGCATAAGTTGAACCCTTACCGGTTCCCGCCAACGTAAGCGTTATAAGCCGGAACGGGTTGAATAGTCTGTGATGGCGTTGTCGAAGGAGGTGCAGCAGCGTTCTGAGCCGGAGGAGGAGCTGTGAAGTGGTGCCATTGTCCATCACCCGCGTAAGCATTCAGCGTTCCCGGTGTGCTGTAATTGCCGGAATGCGGCGCGGCATTAGGCGCGGGAGCCGGAGCAGCCGGAGCCGGCGCGCTCGGGGTAGTTCGGCAAGTGTAAGAACTGTAGGGTCCGCACGGGTCGTCGCCATAGTAGGGGTAGGAAGAGTAGGGGTATCCATAGTAGGAGTACGGGTAGCCGTAATAGGCGTAAGGATAACCGTAGTAACCCCAGTAAGGCCAATAAGCCCAGGGATAGCCGAACCCGAGGCCCCAACCCCAGCCTCGGCCCCAGCCCCAACCGCCGTAACCATATCCGCCGCGGAAACCTCCCACACCACCGCGGAAACCGCCGCCGCCGATGGCGCCGCCGCGGAAGCCCCCACCCACCGAGCCGGCATGGAAGCCACCTCCGCCGCCACCTCCGCCATGCCCACCGCCACCGCGTTGAGCCCAGGCGTTCGTGCCGGCAAGGGTCAATCCCATTACCAAAGACAAAAGAACGATATGCATCCTGCGCATATGCCCTCCTTAACTCAAAGCCTAGCACCATTAAGATGCAGAAACAAGGTCGTCCGGCGGCCTGTAGCGGTGCTCTATTGACTTCGCCGCCGATTGCCCTAGTGTGGTGGGCCGTGCCATCACCGCTCAAGATTTCTCAAAATCCAGCCGATAGAAGGAGCAGGTGGAGACTGTCTGAAGCCAAGCAGCCTTGCCTCAAGGAAATACCGCGAACATGGTTCGGGCGCCAACCTGGGCCACACAACTCCGGATTGCTGTCAGGGAGCGTTGGACCATGAAAGTGCTGGTTGCGGAGGACAATCCGGTCACGCGCAGACTGTTGCAGCGCTCGCTGGAACGCTGGGATTACGAGGTGGTGGTCGCTTCGGACGGCACCGAAGCCCGGCAGATTCTGTTCAGCAGTGACGCCCCCAAGCTGGCCATCCTCGACTGGATCATGCCCGGC
>JASHTY010000264.1 GCA_030040315.1 Terriglobia bacterium
CCGCTTGCCGTGCGCGCGCCGGGCTTCAGCAAGCCGATGCGGTCGTAATGATGCAGAGTGCGAACCGTCACGCCCGCTAATTCCGCGAACTCGTGGGCCTGATACCAGCCTTTGGCGTTCGTCTTCAAGACTGCCTCCGTGAACATGATCCACTCTGACGTAACGTCATAGTCAAGGATTATTCTTGTGGCCCGCGGCGAGCCTTCTTGGAGTGCGGGAGCAGCGGCTCCCGCCTAGTCCCGGCATCCGATAACTCGGCGTTCTGAATTACGGCAAAGGCGGGAGCCGCTGCTCCCGCACTCCAAAAGTTTCAGGCCATGGCTTCTCTGAACACTATCTCGACTTCTTGCCGCATTGGCCGGAAATGTGCAAAAATATTGTGGGGCTAAGGTTTTGGCGCGCACACAATACTGCGCAACCTTCGCATCAGGAGAACACCACGCATCTGAGGAGTGTAAGTGCATCCTGACATCAAAGGCGTCGTCGAGCTTCAGCAACTCGACCTGCAGATTGCCGAGATGACGAAGCTGATCGATTCCCTGCCTGGACAAATTCAAAAGCTTCAATCCCAACTGGACAATTTCATCGCCGCTCATGAAGACCGCAAGAAGCGCCTGGCCACCAACCAGAAGGAGCGCAAGGATCTGGAGGGCGACGTCAAAGAGATCCAGGAAAAAATCACCAAGCACAAGGACCAGCTCTACGAGGTGAAGACCAACGAGCAGTACCGCGCCATGCTGAAGGAAATTGAAGGCGAAGAGGGAAACATCCGAAAGATTGAAGACCAGATCCTGGAAAAAATGATGGCTGCGGAAGAGATTCAGAAGAACATCCAGGAAGCGGCGGCGCGGTTGGATGGCGAGAAGGCTCGCGTGGCGGCGGAAATCAAGCACATGCAGGACGAGCGGCAGAAGGATATGAACGAGCGCGAGCAATTGCAGGCCCGCCGCAAGGAAGTTGCCGCCGCTTTGAGCGAATCCGTCCGCGAGCTTTATGAGCGCACCCGCAGTCATCGTACGGGGTTGGCGGTAGCGGAGGTTCGCGAGGGTCTTTGCACGGCCTGCAACGTGCGCTTGCGGCCACAGGTTTACAATGAAGTCCGCAGCGACGAAGCGGTGCTGACTTGCGAAAATTGCGGCCGAATACTCTATTACCTTCCGCCGCCGCCGGCGGAACAGGCCGGGAGCGGGCACGCGAATGCGGACGCAATCGCCTAACAAGCCAGTGCGTAGCGGCGATAATAAGCGGAATGATTCAGAGTCGTAGAGGGCTACCTGCTCCCGGCGGCGGAGCTGAAGCCCCGCCCTTCCTCCGTTCCATCCATGCCGAATCCACCTGAAATAGTTGCGAATATCGACGGCGGCTCGCGAGGCAATCCCGGTCCCGCGGCATATGGAGTGGTCATCAAGACGGCGCAAGGCAAGCCCGTCACCGAATTCGCGAAATTCATCGGCGAAACCACGAACAACTTTGCTGAATACCAGGGATTGCTGGCGGCGCTGGAGTACTGCCTGAGTCACGGCTATTCGCGCCTGCGCGTCCTGACCGATTCGGAGTTGATGGCCCACCAGGTTGCCGGAATCTACAAGGTGCGCAGTCCTGACCTGAAGCCCCTGCACTCGAAGGCCCAGGCCATAATCGCGCAACTGGAGTCCTTTTCAATTCAGCATGTTTATCGCGAGCAGAATCGCGAGGCCGACCGGCTGGTGAATCAGACTTTGAATGGTCAGGAGCACGGGACCGCGCCTCCGCCCGCAGATTCCAACGCGCCTGCTTCGACACCTCTCCATACATCCGCCACATTTCACGACGGATTGCTCCGTCCGCGCAAACAGCTTCCGTTGTTCGAAGGTGAAGAAGTGGATCTGGAGATTCGCCGCAAGAAGTAAATCGATTAACGGTGGCCGCACCCGGCAAATGCTGCAAATTCCTGTATAATCAAACTGGGAGCGTTTTGGAAGAAGCGTTACGAACTGCACCCACGCGGCGGAAAGACTCACCGGAGAAACATCTCAATGGCACAAAGAATGGTCAAATGCGTGAAGCTGAAGAAGGAGCTTCCCGGCCTCGATGAGGTTCCGTGGGCGGGCGAGCTGGGCCAGCGCATTTATGACAACGTTTCCCAGGAAGCATGGAACCAGTGGCTAAATTTCCTGAGAATGCTCATCAATGAGTATCGACTGGTGCCTTCCACCAAGGAGGCTCAGGAATTCATCGCCGGCCAGATGGAACAGTTCTTCTTTGGAACGGGCTCGGCGCTTCCCCCGGGTTACGTCCCCCTGAAGTAAGCCAATTCCCAATTTCAAGGAGATCCATGCGATTCCAGCAATCAACGATTGTCAAGATTTTGGCTGTGGGTTTTTCATCCGTCATATTCACCCTGGCGCTTCAGGCCGGGCCGGCGCCCGCTCCTGATGGCAGCGACCTCTTCAAGAAGAAGTGCTCGATGTGCCACGCCCCGGACGGCAAAGGTTATTCGGCTCTCAAGACCCCGGACTTTACCGATCCCAAATACCAGGCATCTGTAACGGACAAGGATATCGCCGATACGATCAAGAATGGGAAGAAGGGCACGCCCATGCCGGCCTTCGCGGACAAGCTTTCAGAGGACGACATCAATTCGCTGGTCGCCTACATTCGTTCGCTCGATAGCAGCAAAAAGAAGTAAGCGGCCGGAATCAAAAGATCCAAAGAATAAGAAGGCGTGATAATGGAAAAAGTCGTAAAGACCGACGCCGAGTGGAAGCAGATTCTTACGCCCGAGCAGTATCAGGTGACGCGCCACGGAGGAACGGAGTGCGCCTTCACGGGCCAGTTCTGGGACTTCCACGACGAAGGCATGTTCCGGTGCGTGTGCTGCGGCGCCGACCTGTTTCATTCCAAGAAGAAATTCGAGTCCGGAACGGGCTGGCCGAGCTTCTGGGATCCTGCGGAGAACCAGAACATCCAAGTGAAGACCGACAACAGTTACGGCATGAGGCGTACGGAGGTTCAGTGCGCCCGATGCGACGCCCACCTGGGCCACGTGTTTGAAGATGGCCCGCCGCCCACGCACTTGCGCTACTGCATTAATTCTGCTGCGCTGAAGTTTGTGAAGGATAAATGAGCGGCCAGTCTTGGTGTGCGCCGGGGCGCTGATCAGCGCCCCATGTGCCGAGCTAAAGCTTGGCGCTACGTTTGGCCTGCCGGTCCGTCCACCCCCAATTCCGCAAGCTGTTTCTCCAACTCCGCAAGCGCGTTTTGAAGCATTTCGAGATGGCGCGGGTGCAGGTCCGCCCGCATCTGTTGTTGAAGGCGGGCGCGAGCCAGCAGCAGAGTTTCCTTTTTCCGCACGGCGGCGGCAGCTTCGGGCGTGATGCGCTTGGGTGAATCTTTCTTTTCTGACTGTGCAGATTCCATTTGTGACTCCACGGATTTGCTTTCCCAACCTCGAGCCATAGATCTCCAATCATCAAACGGTTACTTGTGGTTGTCAGCCGGAAGCGGTCACCCTCGCAACAACCCTTCCGAGCGCCTCTTCAAAAACATCGCACGCGGGCAGCAGGCTGACTACCAGAAATCCTTCCGAAGGACAATCATAAAAGTGTCCGGGGTGAACCGAAACACCATCTTGAACCAGTAATTCCGCCGCCCAATCTTCATCGCTGCGGGTGGAGGGGACGCGCAAAATCGCGTACCAGCCGCCTTCGGCTTTCAATCTGCTTACGGGCAGGCCTGGGGCGACCACTTCATCGAGCTTGCGCAGGTTGGTTTGAACCCGCCGCAGAATTTGGGATTGAATCTCGCGCCGGTGAGCGAGCCACGGGGAGGCGGCAAGCGCCACCGGGGCGCTTACCGAGAGGTAAGTGTCCGCAATCACCTCCAGGCGGGCCAGGGCTTCGCTTTTTGACTCTCGCGGGCCGCTCACAACAATCCAGCCAAGCTTCATCTGCGGCAAAGCGCAAATCTTTGAGAGCCCGCTGAGCGTGAAGGTGAGCGTCTCCGACTCCCGCGCATGGGTGGGCACTCGTTCCGCGTCTCCTTCGAAGCCATAATCGGCAAATACTTCGTCCGCGATAAGCGCCATCCCATTGCGGCGAGAAATCTCAGTCATGCGCTCGAGCTCATGCTTCTTTGAGAATGTCCCCGTGGGATTGTTCGGGTGGACCACCAGTATGGCCCTCGACCGGGTTCCGCATCGCACGGCAAGTTCATCCAAATCCACCTGCCATCCATCGTGATAGACGTGCGGGTAGGGCCGAACCTCAACGTCATTCAGCGCTCCGAGAAAATCAAAGAGGGGATAACCGGGTTGTGGCGAGAGAATCCGGTCGCCCGGGTTGGCGAGCAGCCGGAAAACAAAGGAGTAGGCCTCGCTGGTGCTCGCGGTAAGAAAGATCTGGCCGGGATCCAGTTCGACCCCGCGCTCGCAGTAGTAGCGCGCCACGGCCTCACGCGCCGTTCGCAGGCCGCGCGGATCGGGTTC
>JASHTY010000265.1 GCA_030040315.1 Terriglobia bacterium
TTGCCTTCTTGGATCTCTCCGGAGTCCTCGCGACACGTGATACGGAACTGCCATTCCTCAAATGGTCCATCGATCAATTGAATTCGTGTGGACGCGCCGTGGTGATTGTGCCCAATGGTGTGCTTTGCCCGAATTAGACAGACAGCAAGGTGCGCAAATCGCTGCTGACTCAGTGCGGTTTGCGGGCTGTGGCGAATTTGCCCCCGGCTTCCTGCCAAGTCTGAAAATTTCGCTTGCCCGTTCGCCTTTTGTTCGCCTAAAATGGACGGTATCGCGCCCGAGGAAGGCTTTGCACGTCGCGCACGCCTTCCGAGTCGCGGGGATTTTCGGATTAACCACATTCACTGCGCGACCTCGCGGAGGAGTTTTCATGGCACTGACGCGCCGGCAAAAACAGGTCTTCGATTTTCTTGTGGGCTTCATCAACCGCCGCGGCTACTCACCGAGCTTCGAGGAGATTGGCGACGGGCTCAAGCTCTCCTCGCTCGCTACTGTGCACAAACACATGCAGACGCTGGAGAAAAAGGGTTTCATCCGGCGCGGCTACAATCAAAGCCGCTCAGTGGAGGTGGTGGCAATTCCCGCCTCCGTGCCGTTTGCCAAAACAGCGGTGCGGCCGTTCGGAAGGCGCAAGCCCGCGGCTGAAGCCAATGGCCATCACGCCGCAGGCGCCTCTGCCGCGCTCATTCCGTCACAGGTTCTGGGCAATATGGAGTTTCCTCTGCTCGGCCGCATCGCCGCGGGCCAGCCCGTGGAGGCAATTCCTCAAGCTGAAACATTTTCCTTTGGCGATTTCACCCAGGGCCGCGGCAGCCTGTTTGTGCTGCGCGTCAAAGGCGATTCCATGATTGACGATCACATCTGCAACGGCGATTATATTCTGGTGGAGGGCGTGCAAGCCGCCGACAACGGCGACATTGTGGTCGCGCTGATTGAGGGAACCGACGCCACGCTGAAGCGCTTCTTCCGCGAACCCAATGGCAAGGTGCGGCTGCAACCCGCCAACGCGCAGATGGATCCTATTATCGTGCCCGCGCGCGCCGTCAAGATTCAAGGCCGTGTGGTAGGAGTTCTGCGCAAGTATTAGCTTGAACGGCATGTCATGAACCCTGCGCGCACTATCGCAGCGATTTGCCTGCTGAGCGCCCTTCTGGGTGCGTGCGCGTCGGCCTGCGCGGATGAACTCCTGCTCAAAAACGGCGAAAAGATCGCCGGCACGATCGTCGGCTACGAGAAGGACATGTTCCGCGTGGAAACTGAATACGGAATCGCGCTGGTACGAAAAGACAAAGTGGTTTCGATTCAGATCAGCAAGCCCGAAGATGCCAAGGTCGCTGAAGCTCCAAAGACAGAGACGCCAAAGGTTACCGCTGAAACTGCGAAACCTGCTCCAGAAGCACTAAGACACGACGCAACGAAGCAGCCTGAAGCAAAGCCCGCAGTTGCGTCGCCAGCACCAGCGGTTCCGGCTGCCGCCGCACCGATGCTTGCTAATCCGCCAACGCCTGCAGCGTCTTCGAATCCACCTCCTACCAGCGCGCCCACGATTTCCGCGCCGCAAACGCCTCCTGCTCCCGCTCCGGTTGCTCAAGCAAAGCCCGCAGCCCCCCCTCCGCCTCCGCCCAGTCATCCGGTGGACGTCCCTCTGCCCGTGCACCTTGAAGAACATGTCGACGGCAACACTTACTTCAGCGATACGTTCCAATTCTCGATGTACAAACCGCCCGACTGGAAAATCTACGAAGGCGTGCAAAAGGAAACCGATTCGGGAATCATGGCCATGGGCGCAGACGACGAGCAGACGCTGCTGATCGTCGACCGCCAGGTATGGAGCGGCGCGCCCAAGCTCTCAAGCGACCAGGTTGAAGCACGCCTGCGCCAAACCTATCAGGATTATCAGCGCGTTTCCGAAGAATCCTTCCAGTGCGACGGTCAAACGGCTACGCGCCGCACTTTTACCGGCGTCCTGGACGGCGCCGAATGGCACGGCGTGGCGGTGCACGTTATTCACGGCAACATGGTGTTTGGAATTATCGGCCTCACCTCCGCCGAAACCTTCCAGTTTCAGGAAGCGATCTTCAACAAGATCATTCACACATTCCATTTCATTGCCCCGGCGCCTGCAGTCTCCGCCCTGGGGCCTGCCGCCAGCACAAAGTGAAACTCACGCCTCGCCCGCTCAAGGGCTTGGAAACACTTCGCATTCGGCAGCCTCTGAACCTCGCGCGAATGCCCTCCCCAAAATTGACAACCTGCCCGAATCTACCTAATCTCGAAGATGTAAGTCGTTGCTTAAATCCGGTGCATAAGCTTTAATCAGATAATGCTGCAAGCACTCGTCATCACGCTTCGGGAAGGCGTGGAAGCCTCGCTGATTATCGGCATCGTGCTGGGCTACCTGAAGAAGACCGGGCGCCTCGCATGGAGCCGATACGTGTGGTGGGGGCTTGCGGCGGCAATTGCCGCAAGCCTTGCGGCGGCGTATGCCGTCCATCGCTTTGAAATTGTCGATGACGCGTATGAAGGCTGGCTGATGCTGGTGGGCGCAATCTTCGTCGCCACCATGGTTTATTGGATGTGGCGAACCGGCAAGCGCCTGAAGGGTGAGATCGAATCCAAGCTGACGGAAATTTCCGCTTCGCCCAGCCAACAGGCAGCACTCGGACTTTTTCTCTTCGTTTTTCTCATGGTTTTCCGTGAAGGGGCGGAGACCGTCCTGGCACTGGCCGTGGTATCGCTGCGAACTACCGATCTGATGAACTTCATCGGCGGCGTGCTGGGACTGGCGCTTGCCGTGGCGCTGGGCGTGGCATTTTTCAAGGGCAGCTTCAAAATCGATCTGCGAAAGTTTTTCACGGTCACCACCTTGGTTTTGTTTGTGGTCGCGGCGCAACTTTTTATTTCCGGCGTGCATGAGCTTTCGGAAGCGCGGGTGCTGCCTTCCAGCCGCCGGGAAATGGCGCTGGTCGGTCCCATCGTCAATAATGAAGCTTTCTTTTTTATTCTGATTGTGGCCCTGGTATTTTTCCTGATCGTTGCCCAGCGCATTCGGGTGACGGACCCGGCGAGCGCACAAGCAGGCCAACTCTCCGCGCCCGAGCGGCGGAAACTCCTGGCCGATCAGCACCGCGACCGCTTCTGGAAACTGACGGCCACGGCTGCAAGCCTGCTGGTGATGGTGTTGTTCTCCGCGCAATTCATCTATTCGCGCACGGCGCGGATGGTTTCCCCGCCCGTGCCCGTGGGCATTCAAAACGGGGAAGCGCAGATCCCCACCAGCCTGCTGATGGACCACAACCTGCACCATTTTGTGGTCAACGTGAACGGCACGGATGTTCGAGTCATCGCGATTCTCGATTCCTCCGGGACGGTGCGCGCCGGCCTGGACGCCTGCATGATCTGCGGCGCCATGGGTTACTATCAGGACGGGAACAACGTGATCTGCCGCAACTGTGGGGCGGAAATTTACATTCCCACCATCGGCGTGGCGGGCGGATGCAATCCCATTCACATTGACTACCGCGTGGAGGGCGACGCGCTGCGCATTCCCGCCACGGCGCTGGATGCCGCCGCCAGCTACTTCGCCAGGATCGGCCACTGAGCCTCGCATGATCTTTCGCATCGTCTGGGAATCTCTCGCCCGCCGGCGGCGCCGCAAGGCGCTGAGCGTTTTCGCCGTTACCCTGGGCATCGCGGTGACGGCGGCGGTGGCCACGCTCACGCTCGACGTGGGTGACAAGGTAAACCGCGAACTGCGCAGCTTCGGCGCCAACATTTCTGTGACGCCCGCCGCCGACGGACTCCCCGTGGCTGTGGGCGGAGTCGATTACCGCCCCGCCGGCGCCGGCGCCTTCCTGTCCGAATCGTCGCTGGCCAGCCTTAAGCAGATTTTCTGGCGAAACAACATCGTGGCTTTCGCCCCATATCTCGATGTCCCCGCCACGCTCAAAGGCCGCACCGTGGTGGTGACAGGAAGCTGGTTTGATAAGGTCGTGATCAACGACAAGTCGGAGTTTTTCGCCACCGGCCTCAAGCCTCTGCACCCTACGTGGAATATTTCGGGCAAGTGGCCCGCCGATAATGACGCCAAGGGAATCCTGGTGGGCAGTCGAGTGGCAGAGGCGCTGAATCTGCACCTAGGACAGGCGCTGACGTTTGTCGCCACGCGTAACAGCGATCCGAATTCACCCGCGCGTTCGGCGGAATTCATCGTGCGCGGAATTCTGGAAAGCGGCGGGGCGGAAGACGATCAGGCGCTTGCACCCCTCGCATCCGTGCAGCGCTGGGTGGGATTGGAAGGCAAGGTGCGGCGCGTCGAGGTCAGCGCACTGACCAAGCCTGAAGATGACTTTGCCCGCACGGACATTTCACGCCTTTCGCCCGCCGAACATGATCGTTGGTATTGCACGCCCTACGCCCTCTCAATCGCCTATCAAATTCAGGAGGCGATACCCGGCGCACAGGCTCAGCCGGTTTATCGAGTGGCGGATTCGGAAGGCCGCATTGTGAATCGCGTGGGCGTGCTGATGGCGCTGCTGGTGGCGGCGGCTCTGGTGGCGGCGGGACTGGCCGTGGCGTCGATGATGCTGGCCACGGTGCTCGAGCGGCGGGCGGAAATCGGCCTGTTCAAAGCGCTCGGCGCCACGGATGCGCGCGTGGCCGCAGTTTTTCTGCTGGAAGCCAGTGCCATCGGCGTCCTGGGCGGCGTGGCGGGTTATTTCTTCGGCAGTTTGCTCGCATGGCGGCTGGCGCTTTCCGTTTTCGGATCGGGAGTGGGCCTGCATTGGGTGGTTTTGCCCGTGTGCCTTGCCGCAGCGCTGGCGGTAACGCTGGCAGGCAGTGCCCTGCCGCTTGGGCGTGCGCTGAGAATTACCCCGTCTCTGGCCCTGCGCGACTGACGACCGGAATGAAGGCCTGAGGAGAGCATCAGCATGCCGCGCCAGGAAATGATCGGCATCGACACAACGGCAATGCCCTGGGAAGAACGCTACCAGGAGTTTCTGGGCAAGAGCAATTTTCGCAAGCTCCTGCTTCAGGACCCTGACACGGGGATGGAAATTCGGCTGATTCGCTATCCTGCAGGCTTTATGACCACGTGGCACACCCATCCCTGCGCCCACGGCATGTATGTGTTGGAAGGCACGCTGGTCACTCACGCGGGGAAATATGGCCCCGGCGGGTTTGTGTGGTTTCCGGAAGGAATGCTGATGGAGCATGGCGCAGGCGCCGAGGGCGACGTGGTAGCGCTGTTCATTACCAACAAAAAATTCGATATTCACTTTCAGAAAAAATGACCCAAGTATCCAATTCGCCAGCCGCCGGACTACACCCTCAGGGATTCGCGCGGCCCTCAATGTTCTGGCGCCTCTGGTGGCGCGCGGTTTCCGTAAAGCGTTCGCAGGCGGTACTCGCCCTGGGCGCGTTGGCCGTGGGCGCTGCCATCACCTCCATGCTGCTGAACCTTTACGGCGGTGTGCGCCGGAAGATGACGGAGGACTTTCGCGCCTACGGAGCCAACGTGGTTGTTGCGCCTGCTCCCACGAAGGCTGCCGGTGCGACCGGTGAGAGCGCGGTGATGGACGAAGCGAATCTGAATCCCCTCGACCACTTTGTGCGCGACACTCCCGGCACCTCATTCGCGCCCATCCTCTACGGGGTGGTGAGGGTTTCAACCGTTGGCGGCGGCGCTCGCGCGCAAAGCTCCGCAAATGTGGTGGCGGCAGGCGCGGATTTCGCCGAGCTGCGCCGCCTGAATCAGGGCTGGAGGGAATCGGGCAAGGCCAGCGATTTGCCGCCGGGTGAGTGCATTGTGGGCGTGCACCTGGCCCAGCAGCTTCATCTTAAACCGGGTGATTCGATCGAGGTCGCGCGCTTGCGTACCGCTGGCGAGGCTGAGGCGCCGGAGACTCTGACATTCTTCTCGTCCTTTAGAGTTTCTTCGGTTCTCACCTCCGGCGCTTCGGAAGACAACCAGGTTTTTGTTCCTCTCCCTGCGCTGCAATCGATTTTGAACCTGCCGGGGAAGGTAACTCTGGCTGAACTGGGCATCCCCGGCGAAACTCGTGACGTTGAACGGGCCGTCCGGCGGGTCGGCGGCCTGCTGCCCGGCCTGGAAGTCCGCCCCATTCGGCAGATTGTTTACTCCGAAGGAAGAGTCCTGGGAACCATTCGCTGGTTGTTACTTTCCCTAACCCTGCTGATTCTTGTTATTATTGCTCTTTGCGTCATGGCCACCATGACCGCCATTGTGCTGGAGCGCCGCAAGGATATCAGCGTCATGAAGGCGCTGGGCGCGGCGGACCGGCTGCTGATGCGGCTTTTCATGACGGAAAGCGCCAGTCTGGGCTTGCTGGGCGGCGTGGTGGGATCTGCAGCCGGCGTATTGCTGGCGCGCAGCGTGGGTTTGCGGCTTTTTGCCGTCAAACTCAGCCTGAACGCTTGGACTCTGCCGGCGGTTTGTGGCTTGACAGTGGCGCTGGCGGTGATTGCCGCGCAGGTGCCGGTGCGGATTGTGAGAGCGATTCGGCCGGCGGTGGTTCTGAAGGGTGAATGATGTGGCGTGGCACCGGCTTTAAGCCGGTGAATCGTCATGGCCAGGATGGCCATGCCACGGCAGAAAAGGCGAGACGAAAATTGGCATTCATTGAAGTTGAGGGACTGACAAAAACCTACGGCGCGTCGATTGATGCGCTTCGCCGCGTTTCCTTCAGCGTTGAAAAGGGTGAGTGGATCGCGGTGATGGGGCCGTCCGGCTCCGGCAAGAGCACACTGCTGAATATTCTTGGCGGGCTGGATGCGGCCACCTCCGGACGTGTGTTGCTCGAGGGGAAGGAAATCTCCGCGCTCACGGGCGCCGAGCTTGCGCGCTTTCGCGCGGAAAAAATCGGCTTCGTTTTTCAGCAATTCCATCTGGTTCCCTACCTGACGGCGCTTGAAAACGTGATGCTGGCGCAATACTTCCACAGCATGTCGGATGAGCGCGAGGCTGCGGACGCGTTGCGCCGCGTGGGTTTAGGCGAGCGCGCGCACCACCTGCCCTCACAGCTTTCGGGCGGCGAGCAGCAGCGTGTGTGCGTGGCCCGCGCGCTGATCAATCAGCCCAACGTGATTCTCGCCGATGAACCCACCGGATATCTTGACGAGGTGAATGAAACTCTGGTGATGGGACTGATGTCCGATCTGCATCGCGAGGGCCATACCATCGTGATGGTGACGCACGACCCGGAAATCGGGCGCATGGCCGAGCGGCGCATCGAGCTGCATCACGGGCGGCTGACGGAGGTTTCCGTTTCGCCCAAGAACGAAGAGGAATTGATTGACGACCTGCTAAAAGCCGTTATCCACGCGCAGGAGGACACAGGCCGCAGCGTTGTGGATCCCGACGCTCTGCCGGAATTCGCCCCCAACCGCGCCACGTTTCTGCTGATGGTGCAAGCGGGGTTGATTCATTTCGATGGTCCCGCGCTGACGTTTTCACCTCAGGGCGAAGCGCGCGCCCGGCACGTGCTGCGCCGTCATCGCCTTTC
>JASHTY010000034.1 GCA_030040315.1 Terriglobia bacterium
GTACGCATCCCAGCGCGCCCATGAATGTCGTGCAGCGTTGGGAAGGGGATCGACGCCGACGGCCTTGAGCATAATCATCGCGGCGCTTCGCTGCACAATGCCGAGGAAAATGTCGTCCGCCGGCCCCTGGAACGTGACCTCGAATCCCAGCCGGTCGCGATAAAACGCCAGGGAGGCGGGGACATTTTTGACGATGAAGCACGGCGCAATGCAGAAGATTTGTGGCTCAGCCATGAGAGCTCCCACGCATTACGGCGTTTCGCTTCCCGACTGCGCGATCATCAGCGTGTACCCATCGGGATCCACAAGGCGGAATTCACCTTCTGGCAGGTGCTCCGGATGGGAAATTTCGCTCGGCTCGAAGCCCTTCGCAAGCAGTTCCTCGCGGAGCGATTTCAGGTCGTGCGCATAGAGATAGAAGACGACCGTTTTCCCTGTGCTTGCAGCCGTTACGGGAGCATCGCCGGAGAGGAGCATGAGGTTGGCGCCGGTTTTCCAGTTGGGTGCTTTCGGCTGATACAGCCACGCCCAATCATACGGAGGGTGATCGCGCGGCGCGGCATTGCCGATTTCGAAGCCAAGATGGCGATAGAACTTTGCCGAGTTCATGACGTCGGCGACGTGAATCATAGCGACAATACTGCTCACCGGAGGTGATTCAATGGTGGGTTGAACGGCCACGCGTCGCTCCTGATCACGACCGAACAGGCTGAAATCATTGTGAGTGAGGGTAAGAGGGGCCCGGAAAGCGTCAGGACTCGTGCTGGAAGCCTGCATGGTGGGATACCAAGGGCACACGCCAGCTCAAAGATCACGAGATCGATTTACGTTACGATTATTTTGGCCCGAGGTGTTTGGTTTTATGATTCCCACTTCCAGTAAGCCGCTCCTCCGCTCGCATTGCTGAGATCCTTTTCCGAGAGCTTGCCGGTTGCACCAAGGTCGATATTCAACTCCGTTATGGTCTTGCCCGTGGCTATCCTGATTTGGCTCTGCTGGTCATCGGTCAATTTTATCGTCAGCTTGGTTTCCGCCATGTAGTGGCCTCCGAAGTTAGATTTGAGAGGATAACCTGACCTGCATTTTGTCACGAGCACAGCGATCAAGTCAATGCGCGATTTCAAACTGAGACACTCCCCAGCCCCACGTAGAGCCGGGCGTGAGCCCTGCCCATGCCGACCTAATGTCGGCGCTACGTTTGCACATGATGTCCCGCCCGGGCAGGAGCGGCGCGACGATTACAAACCCTACGGGTTCGTATACGTCACCCAAATCGGGCTAGACCACGCGAGGTTGCGGTCCCTTTGCATTACGCGCACGTAGTACCAGCTTTCGCCGGGCGGCGGCTGGTTGTCAACGTATGTGAACTCCGCATCCTGAGTATTGGGTGATGAGGTAAAAACGAATTTGCCGTCTCTCACGATGTCGATTTGTTCCAACACGTCGGTCCCGTGAATTTCGACCCTCAACCTGGGAGCGCGGGCGGCAGAAAACGCATCACCCATCATGTACGTGTGCCCTTGCGCGTCAGCCGCCTCAAAATCCACGATGATGTTGTCCGTCGCGCCGTAGGCGTGGCGCTTGCGCATACTTTCGACGATGTCGGTGCGATCCGTCGAAGGCGTGTAGATCATCGTGTAAGAGCTGTGCGTCGAGATGTGGTCCGAGCTTGATTCCGTCCCCAGCCGGTAGCCCTTGGCGAGCCCGTTCCAATAGAATCCCGCCGGCTCGTATTTCCCGTGGACGTTCTGAATCTGATAGACGCTGCTTTCCGCGCGCGGCGCGCCTTCGTACTCGTAACTGGCGTGCAGGCCCTGGTAGATTTCCACCAGCGGCTCGACCTCAGGGTCATGATCGCGGTAATCAGTGCCCTGCTCCGTAGCCATCGAGTGCGGCATGCAGATTCCGCGATGCTGTTTCAGGTAAGGATAAAGAATCGGGCCGCTGTTTACCTTTCCATCCCTTTCCTCGGCGCCGATCGGCAGCGTACGCGTGCCACGCTCGGCAAAAACCACGTTGCGATGACCGTTGGGGTAAGGCACGCTGCGCTCATATCCGAACAGCGGCGTGTAGTAGTCTTTGATGTGGAACAGATCGATGGCCTTCTCCGTCCGCCACCAGGTGTACTCGTTGTCCATTCCTTCGTTGTGGTCGGAAATGATTCCCGTATCCATCGCCGCGGCGTCCATCATGTAGCGGAAGTAATCCTCAATGGAGCCGTCGCCCGCGCCGTCGGGAGAAATCTCCGTGTGGCGATGGAAATCGCCGCGCAGAATGCGAAGTGAGGCCCCATTCAGCGTCAGGCGATAGCCACGAATGCGCTCCACGTCCTCGCGCTCATGGGGATGCACCGGGACGGAATGCGTGAGCCGATCGCTGAACTCCGCAAGTTGCGGTGGCGGGACCAAAACGTCGCTGGCAAAAGGCGCGGCATCGACCTCCGCGACGCCGGAGCGATGCGGGCTCAAGGGCGCAGCAGGAGTATGGGGCCCCGGTGGCATGAACGGTTTGTTGTCGTTCAGCCAGGCCATCCAGATTTCCTTCGGACCTGGAACAATTTGAAATGTTCCGTCGGGCCGCAGGTTCGTGTCAGGGATGGGCATCAAATCCGACCAATGGTCGCCTTCATAACTGGTCAGGAACCGCTCCCAATGGCCATTGCCGGCAAAATGGTCGGCGCGCGTAACGTTGGTTCCCGTGCGGATTTGCAGGCTGGCCCAAACGCGGCCCTGCGAGTCACAAGCCAGGCGCGGCTGCTCGATGATTTCGTTGTACCGACTGGGGACGGCGGAGCTAATGTCGCCGAGCGGTTGTTTCCACACGCCGTTTTCGAGCACCGCAACGCGCGGCTTGCGGTCGGCGTAGAGTTGCGTCGCGCGGAAGGTCTGGTCGCGGTTCCAGTCCTTGCCCCAGTTGTCACCCGATTCATCCCAGGCCAGCCAGACGCGGCCCGCGCCGTCCACGGCCAGTGAGGCATGGGCCTGAAATCTTCCCGAGTGCGTTATCTGCTGAATCGGTTCCATCGAACCGTCGGCGTTGACCTTGCGGAAGAAGATGTCGTAATTCCCGGTGCTATAACTGTCCCACGCGACGTAGAGATTGCCGGAGGAATCGCCCGCGGCGTCGGGCATCCAGGCGCTCGCCTCGCTGACGGCTACGGGCGCCGACCACTCATCTCCGCGCAAGGTGCTCAGAAGCACATGCGACTGCCCTTCCCGATAGCCAATCCACACCAGATGAAGCACGCCGGTGGGGTCCGCGACCAGCTTGTGAAAGAAATTAGGGTGATCGGTCAAGGTTAGCCTTTGCCGCGATGACCATTGTCTGCCGTCGAACCTGCGGGCATAGAGATCCCAATCCTCTCCGGTTCGTTCCGACCAGACCACCCAGATTCGGCCCGCGGAGTCCTGGGCGACCGCAGTTTTGAATACGTCGCCCTTCTCATCGGTCAGCCGGATGGGCTCTGACCAGCCAGTCGTTGTGGAGTATCGCGCGTAGACATGGTCGCCGCGGTCCTGATAAGCCTGCCAGGCGATCCATACCACGCCCTTGCGCGTGACGCAAATCGAGGGATAGTCGTGCTCGGGAGGGCTCGTACCTTCAGGGAGAGGCGAAATCTGCTCCGGAGTCGGCGTGCGCTTCACAAGCACGTCGCCATCGCGGAACGCAAGGACGTGCCCGCCGTCCAGGTCCTGGAGAGTGAAGTGAAAGTCACCCTGCGCGGTGTACACCTGCGCCGTGGCGGCTGGCGGCGCTTCCACCGTAACCGTCACTCCCTCGGGAACCAGGTTCAGAATGCCCTCGGAGGAAACCAGGTCGAAGTAGGCACGCGGCTGGTTTTCAAAGTGCACGCGCTTGATGTGCAGTGTCCAACTTCCATCCGGCTTCACTGCATCGTCTTCGAAAAAGCGCCAGGGCGAGACGTTCACCACCCTGCCCTGGTCGAGCGTTACCGATCCGGAGTAATCCTTGGGGCGCTCTTGCCGGTCGCCGAAGATGATGCGGAAACTGAGGGATTTTTCCGCCAATGGTCCCGGAGATTGGGCCGTCGCGGACCGGCTTCGGGCAATTAAACCGAGTGTGGCGATGGCGGCAGAAATTGCAAGGATGGCAAGCTTGCCGGTCTTATGCATACGAGGCGCTCGAATTGGCGCTATCGATGTCCGTCACCGCTCAGTGTCTCAGCGCCTCGGTGGTCAAGGCGCTTTTTCCGTCGAGATTCGTGCTAAGGCTAACCGAACCACGGAGACACTGAGACAAGTTCACCTGCGTTCTAGAAGTACAGCTTCAGCGCCATCTGGATAATCCGCGGCAGGTTTTGCTGTCCGGAGACAACCCCAAACGTCGTCGACGTGGGGAACGACGTGCCGGGCGGATTGAATTGCGGCGTGTTAAAGAGGTTGAAGAACTCGCACCGATACTGCAGAGAAAACCGCTCCGTAAGTTGCGTGTTCTTGATCACGGAGAAATCAAAGTTGCGCAGCGGCGATGCGTGGAGAGTCCCGAACGTTCGGGGCGCGTCACCGAAGGTGAAGCTCGCCGGCTGGGAAAAGACCGAGGTATTGAACCACTCCGCAAGAGTAGGATGCGCCAGGGCGGGGTTGGTGCCACTCCAGTTGGGCCGCTGGCCGGCGGCGTTGGTAGAGTCACTGGAATTGGTGGCGTCGGCGACCCCGAGAGGCTCACCCGTTTGAATTGTAGTTATGCCTTCCGCCTGCCAGCCGCCCAGCACCCTGGCCGTGGTTCCCGTCTGGAAGTATTTCTTGCCCGCTCCCATCGGCAGCTCCCACCGGTAGGCGAGTACGAAGCGGCGGGGCACATCGAAGACTGAGACCGCCCATTCGTTGCGCAGGTTGTAATAGTCCTGGTATGCCGTTGCTCCCAAGGTCTGGCCGGAGAAGTCGCCGTTGTTGTTGTCCATCAGCCTTGACCAGGTGTAAGAGCCTGTGAGGCTGAACCCGTGCGAAAGCCTTCTTTCCGCGCTGATCTGCAAAGCGTTGTAGTCCGACGAGGCCCAGGAGGAATAGTTCGTGGTCAAAGACTGGAACTGCGGATAGGGCAAATCCAATTGCGCCTGGGAAACCGTCGCCGCGCTCAAAGCGCCTGAGGTAATCTGGCCGTAAAAAGGGTTGGCCACCAGTTTGAGTAAGGCGCTGCCCTGGGATAAGTCGCTGTCCGGAAGCTGATTGAACTGCAGGCCTTGATATTCATGCCACCCGCGCCCGCCAACGTAGGCAATCGCCACCATCGTTTGGCCGGGCAATTCCCGCTGGACTTGCAGGTTCCACGCCCCGTTGGTGGGGACCTTGAAGTTCCGGTCGGTGAAGGTAATGCTCTGGCCCAAGTCCGTGGCGGCGCCCTGCGAACTGCCCACCGCTGCAACCATCCCGGTGGGATAAGGATTGTTCAGCAAATTGTAGGGAGTCACCGTATTGAGTGAGCCGACAAAGGTGGTGGTGGAGGCAAAGCCCGTGGTGGAACCCCAGTTGTCGGAAGTAATGCCGGGCGCGTAGAACAAGCCCGCACCGCCCCGGATCACCGTCTTCTGACCCAGCGAATAAGCAAAGCCCACCCTGGGACCAAAATTGTCGCGTGACGGGTTCCATTGTCCACGCGGTACTCCATTCACGCCTACAAAGCTGAGCGCTCCTGTCAGCGTCACGCTGGGGTCGGTGAGTGGAGGCGTGGCCGCAAAATTGAAATTGGTCAGTTGATTGAATCGGTCAGTCCATGGGGATTCGTATTCATAGCGCAGGCCCACGTTCAGCGTGAGCTTGGGGGTAAGCTTGTAATCGTCCTGGGCATAAAAGCCATAGTAGAACGACTGAAGGGCCAGGGCCGGGTCGGAGGTTACTGATCCGCTGGCGGGCGTTCCGAGCAGGAAAGACGCGAGGGCATTCCCCTGGCCGGCGGTCGTGGCGATGGGCCCCTGCGTGAAAGCGGCGGAGAAAGTGAATCCGTTGGTATCGGGATTCTGGTGGGCGTTTTCGCGAAGCAGATTGAATTCCCCCCCGAATTTCATGGTGTGCCGCCCGGAGGTCTTGGTGAGGGTGCCCTGCCAGACGTGGGAATCAATCCCGAAGCGAATGAGCGTCGTGTTTCCGAAGGCCTGGCCGGTCAGCGCCGTATTGGATACGCTGGTGGATATCCCGTCAAATCCCGCAATGTTCATGGTGGGAATGGAATCCTGCGATTCTGCCAGTCCGGAAATGAAGCTTTGCGCGAAATCCAGTTGGCTCACGTTGTATCCTTGCGCGAAGGCATAGCGAATATTCGTCAGCCGGTTCCAGCCATACTCAAAGTTAAAGACCGTGCTGGGGTTGAGGGCAAAGGTATCGCTCAAGACCGCCGCGCGGCGCTGAAACGTCTGCGGCCCGTAGGTAGGGGAGGCAGGATCGCTATAGACATTCGGGAACACGCGCGGCGTCTTGTCGTAGAAGAATTCCACGAAGGCGCGCTGCTTTTCGCTGATCGACTGGTCCGCGCGCACGGAGAAATCATCCTTCCGAACCAGATATGGATTGGCAGATACAAAGCCGTTGGTTCCGTTATTGGGCGCGGGATAGAATGCAACATACGCCTGGGACGTAGGGTTGATCATCGTCGAGGGAATAATGTTGCCCGTGAACGCCGTGCGCACGTATTGGCCTGAGGCATTCTCCGTGGTGCTGAAAGGGTTATAAATTGTTGTCGATAAAGCGCTGAAATTCCCCTGCGCCTCCGCGGTCGTTGGAACGTCGCCGGTGAACGTGTCGCCCTGCACCTGCCGCACTCCCTCATAGCTCCCAAAGTAAAAGGTCTTGTCCCTGCGGATGGCTCCGCCAATGGTTCCCCCAAATTGGTTGAAGTGGAAGGCCGCGGTGGGCAATCCCGCTTTGTTCGAATAGAAGTCATTGGAATCGAGCAGGGTATTGCGCACGTAATCGTACGCGTCGCCGTGAAGTGAGTTGGTGCCGTACTTGGTCGCCACATTGAAAATCCCGCCGGCGGCGCGCCCGTACTCCGCCGCGTAGTTGTTGGTCATCACGCGATACTCCTGCACCGCATCGACGGAGGGAAATACCGTGGGACCGGAATTGCCGGGATTCGTATTGGTCACTCCATCCAACAAATACTCATTCTGGCCGGCCCGCGCGCCGTTAATCACCACGTAGGTCTGGGAAATCACATCGACGGG
>JASHTY010000266.1 GCA_030040315.1 Terriglobia bacterium
CCCTCAGGCAAATGGAATTGCGTAAGGCGCCCACGCCGAGCCTTGCCGCGCCCACGGACGTCCTGCTGCGAGTTGACGCGCTGGGCGTGTGCGGCTCTGACATTCATTACTACAAAGAGGGCAAGATCGGCCCGGGCCCTGCAGTTTTTCCGCAAGTCCTCGGTCATGAGCTGGGTGCCACGATCGTCGAGACCGGCGCCCAGGTTAAGAACCTTCGCCCCGGCCAGCGCGTTGCCGTCGATCCCCTGGTGGCGTGCGGCGAATGCGACCAGTGCCGCGCGGGCCGCCAGAATACCTGCCGCCGCCAGAAATTTCTGGGCAATCCCGGCCAGTTACCCGGCGCGCTGGTGGAGTACATGGTCATGCCTGCGGCGTGTTGCAGCCCGGTTCCCGATTCGCTGAGCGACGATGAGGTTGCTCTGGTCGAGCCGCTTTCCATCGCTGTGTACGCGGTCCGCATGGCCCAGCTCCGCCCCGGCGCGCGTGTGGCCGTGGTGGGCTCAGGGCCCATCGGACTTTGCACTCTGGTGGCCATCCGCGCACTGACGGATGCGGTCGTTTACGCCACCGACCTGGTGGACGAGCGCATAGCCGCGGCGCGCGCCTGCGGAGCCACCTGGGCCGGCAGTCCCCGTCGCGAGGATGTTGTCGCCTCCCTCCAGCGCCTTCAGCCCCTGGGCATGGATGCAGTCTTTGAATGCGCCGGCGAGCAGGACGCACTCGACCAGGGCGTTGAGCTTCTGAAGCCCGGAGGCGCCCTGCTGGTGATCGGCATACCGGAAATCGATCGCGTCACCTTCAGAATGAATACTCTGCGCCGCCATGAGTTGCGCATCCTGAACGTGCGCCGCCAGAACCACTGCGTTGAGCCCGCCATCGAGCTGATCGCCGGCGGACGCGCGAACGTTCGTCCCCTCGTCACACATCACTTCCGATTGGAAGAAGCCGCCCGAGCCTTTGAGCTGGTAACGGCTCGCCGCGACGGCGTGTTGAAGGCGATCATCCGCGTTTCCTCCGAGACATGAGTGAATTCTCATTCCCCCGCAAGCGCTGGTGACTTGCCCCTTTGTGCAACGTGATATAATTCTAGTTTCGCAACCTTGGCGAGCGTTTCCGTTCGAGGCATCCCGCCTCGTGTGGAGAATTGTTCCGGCTTGGGGAGGAAGGTCGTGAAACTGCGAATTATGGCCGTCGATGATGACCTGGAAATTCTGGAGCTGCTCAAGGCCCAGATGGAAGCGCACGGATGCGAACTGTTGGAAATCGCGGACAGCCGCGAAGCTGCGCACCGGCTGCTGGATGAAAAATTCGATGGTCTGATTGTGGACGTGAAAATGCCGCACGTGGATGGCTTCATGCTGACGCACATGGCCCGCATGTCCAAGTTGAACAGCCGCGTGCCAATCGTGATGCTTACGGGCATGGACAATGCGGAGACCATGCGCAAAGGGTTCGCAGCGGGCGCCAATTTTTTCCTCGGCAAGCCTTTTACCCGCGAACGCATTTACAACCTGTTCAAAGCCACAAGGGGGCCGATGAGCCGGGAAAAACATAGGTATGCGCGGCTCCCCTACCGCACGCCCGTAACTTTCACGCTGCCCACCTCCTCCCAGGCGCTCTGCCGCACCTTCAGCGCAGACATCAGCGAAGGCGGAATGCGGCTGTTGCCCTGCCAGGAGCTGGAAGTTGACCAGCACGTTTCCCTCGCCTTCGCAATTCCGGGCGGCTCGCGAACCGCAAATCTACGCGTGAAGGTGGTTCGCAAGGTTCCGCCGGATGAAGTGGGCGTGAATTTCCTGGAGCTTGCCGAACGCGACCGGAATGAGCTCCAGTCTTATGCCCAAGCGTGCCTCAAAGAGGAAGCGGAAATGAAGCGGCACCGGTAATTTCCTCGTCTGGCCCTCCAACACCGAATGACCCCTCACCCTATCACCCCTTCTCCCCTCTTCCCTCTCCCCGGGGAGAGGGAAGAGGGGGAGGGGAGTTGGGGTGAGGGGTTTCTTCGATTTACCTATCCCTGCGTCGGATTCTTGTATTTCTTCGGCCGCTTATTGTATTCAAGGATTTTCTTGCGCAAGCGGATGGATTTTGGCGTCACCTCCACCAATTCGTCAACCGCGATGAATTCAATCGACTCTTCCAGCGTCAGCGGGCGGAACGGGATCAGGCGGATCGCTTCATCCGCCACGGAGGCACGCATGTTCGTTTGCTTCTTCTCCTTCACCACGTTCACATCCATGTCATCCCAGCGCGAGTTCTGGCCGATCACCATTCCTTCGTAAACCTCCACGCCTGGCTGCACGAAGAGTTCGCCGCGCTCCTGAAGATTCCACAGGGCGTAGGCGGTGGTGCGCCCGGCACGGTCAGCGATCAGCGAGCCCGTCAGGCGCGAGGGCAAATCGCACTGCCAGTCGATGTATCCGTCAAAAAGCGTGTTCATCACCGCCGTGCCGCGCGTGGCCTTTAGAATCTCCCCGCGCAACCCGATGAGCCCGCGCGAGGGAATCGTAAATTCCAGCCGCACCCGCCCGCCCTGCGCCGCGCCGTGGCTCACGATTTTGTGGTTCACGCCCTTGCGGATACCGATTTCCTGCATGAGCACGCCCACAAATTCCTGCGGCACGTCGATGATGAGCTGCTCCGAAGGCTCCTGGATTTTTCCATTCAAGGTGTGGGTGATGATTTCGGGCTTGCCTACCGCCAATTCATAGCCTTCACGCCGCATCATTTCGATCAGAATTGCCAATTGCAGCTCGCCGCGGCCCATCACCTTGAATGAGTCGGGGCTATCCATTTCCTCCACTCGAATGGAGACGTTGGTCAGCAATTCTTTGTCGAGGCGTTCGCGCAGGTGCCGCGAAGTCACGTAAGTTCCTTCACGCCCCGAGAATGGCGAGGTGTTTACCGTGAAGACCATGGAGATGGTCGGCTCATCGATGGGAATCCCCGGCAGTGGCGCGGGTGTCTCCGCGCTGGTGACGGTTTCGCCGATGGTAATGCCCTCGACGCCGGCGATGGCCACGATGTCTCCCGCTGTGGCCGTCTCGAGATCGATGCGTTCGAGCCCGTCGAATCCGTACAACTTGGTAATACGCGTCTTCTGAAGAGTTTTGTCGAGCTTGGCGATGCCGACTTCGTCTCCGCGCCGCAGCGTGCCCGAGAAAATCCGGCCGAGCGCCAGGCGGCCGTGGTATTCGCTGTAATCGAGGTTCGCCACCAGAAGCTGCAACGGCGCGCTCGGATCGCCGGAGGGCGCGGGAATGGCGCTTAGAATGGTTTCAAACAGCGGCTGAAGGTTTTCCGACGTGCCGTCGAACGAATTCTTGGCGATGCCACTTTTTGAAATGGCATAGAGCACAGGGAAATCGAGCTGGTCCTCGGTCGCGTCGAGATCGATGAACAGATCGTAGACTTCGTTCAGCACTTCCTGCGGCCGCGCGTCGCCGCGGTCGATTTTGTTGATCACAACCACCGGCGGCAGCTTGGCTTCCAGCGCCTTGCGCAGCACGTAGCGCGTCTGGGGCAGCGGCCCTTCGCTCGCGTCCACGAGCAACAGCACGCCGTCAACCAGCTTGAGCGCGCGCTCCACTTCGCCGCCGAAGTCGCTGTGCCCGGGAGTATCGACGATGTTGATGCGCGTGCCGTTGTAGGTGATGGCGGTGTTTTTGGCAAGAATGGTGATGCCGCGCTCGCGTTCGAGCTCGTTCGAGTCCATCACGCGCTCCACCACCGGCTCGCCCGCGCGGAAAATGCCGCTCTGGCGAAGCATGGCGTCCACCAGCGTGGTCTTGCCGTGGTCCACGTGCGCAATGATGGCAATGTTGCGGATTGAGGAGCTCAAGCTCATAGATTAACAGGAATCAGCGGCGGATGGGGCCTCGATGACGGAGCTAAATCAAGGTCTTGTAAATTTGGAGTGCGCGAGCTTGCTCCCGCTTTGGCGTCTGCCAGCTTGCTGGCGGCCACGGAACCGGAAGCGAGCTTCCGGCCCCCAGAGCGGCAGCAAGCTGCCGCACTCCATAGTTAGCGCCCGACCGACCCAAGGGAACGCTAGTTTTCCGTGGGCCTTTCAATGTGATCGATGACGATTATGTCCACGGGCCCCTTCGTTGACTCCAGCTTCAGCCCAAGCTGGTCCTGGAGGGCTGTGAAAATTGATGGGCCGGAAGAAGCCGGCGGAAGCGGGTTGTCCGATGCTGCCCCGCCACCCGCCGCCCCGAAATCCGCGGCAGAATCCTGTTGGGCATAATTCAGCGTGAAGTCGTATCTGCCCTGAAGGCCGGTCTGATCCAGCACAATTCGACCCACTTGTAAGGGCAAAAAACTGGCCAATGTCGCAATCGTGCAGTTTTGGTACACGTCCCCCCCTCCACTTGCATTGCCGATAGAGCATGTGTATGTGATGGGGCGCCCGTCGGGACCCGTTGTTACGCCAGGGAAAGCGCTCTGAAGATTCGCCGCTTTAAGCTTGGGGCCATTCTTTGCGACCACCAGCGCGTAAACAGGAAGTTCCCTGGTCCCACGAGTTACCTTCAATTGGAACCGATCCGCAAGCATGGACTGAAGCAACAATCTCTCTTTCTCCCGCCGCTGCTCGCGGGGAAGCTTTTCCATTTCTGCGGAGAGATCATCGGATTCCTTCGCCTCGATATCATAAGGATCAGAGTTGATCCAACTCGGCCCTCCGGAAGTTTGAATGCTCAGCACATCGTACGCGCGCAGAATGACCCATCGCACCTTCGCGTTTCTGCATGTGAACCTGCCCGGCATAAACATGCACCCCGTCATTCCACCTGGGGTACGAAAAGGCCTGATGGAGACCACATCAAACGACAACGAGGGCGCCTGAGATGCGGCCTGTGATTGCCCGTGAAGTTGCGGAGTCTGAAGGAAAGCGAGCACGAGCGCTGCGGCAATTGTGGCCGGTCGAATTGCCGCCCACACTCGCCTTCTCACGAAGCTCCAAGCCGCATCCACTCTTCTCATTCTGCCCTCCGAAACGAAGGCTAACCCTTTCTGGTTCATACACATCGTAGGATAAGGTTGTAAGCTCCTTTGTTTTCATAAACATCGTGGGTTAGAAGGATTTCCGGCCCCGTTTTTGAAGCTAACAACCTGGTTTTTCAATAACATCGTGGGATTCAAGAGCTAAGTCCTTTAATTTTCATAAACATCGTGGGTTCGTCCAAAGCCTCTCCTTTGTTTTCAATAACATTCCAGCTTTGCTCGTATCAAATTGAATCCCTTTTTCGTATTCCCTCGTATTGACCACATAAGGAGCGGAAGTGCTCCTCGGTCGGCTCCTCGGCCCAGCGGGCGATTCGTGCGCGCAGTGCGAATTTGGGGTGGCAGGCCAGGTCCGGCGTGAGCATGGCGCGGATCACGTGCTCCGTCTTGCCGAGCGGAGCCGTCAGCAAAGCCATGTGAAAGTCCTGGTAAAGCCGCGAGCGGCCGCCCTCGCGCAGGCCGTTCAAGCGCAC
>JASHTY010000267.1 GCA_030040315.1 Terriglobia bacterium
CCCCAGGTCCGTGACTGTATGAAGTGCCATGACCCGCACAAGTCCGACAATCCATCGTTACTGCTGCAGCCAACCTCCGGAGGGCCGGCGGAAAACCTCTGTCTGACCTGCCATGACGTGGGTGTGCATGTTGCGAAGGGCGGCGGCCGCCATCCGGCTCTCGGCAGCGGCTGCGACACCTGCCACACCATGCACAAGAGCGGCGCCCCGAACCAGGATGAGTTTGCATATCACCTCTCAAAGGCCATCCCGCAGCTTTGCCTCGATTGCCACGACCCGAAAGATGAAAAGCTCCGCGCAGCCCATCACGGCCAGCCCTTCGAATCGGCCAACTGCATTCAATGCCATGATGCGAGGCAGTCCGATTCGCCCAAGTTGATGCAAGCGTTTCTGCACAACCCATTCGAGAACAAGGAGTGCGATGACTGCCACCAGCCTGCCAAGGACGGAAAAGTGGTGTTGGTCCAGAAGGACGTGAAATCGACCTGTGCAATGTGTCACGAAGAGCAGGCCAAGCAAATTGCCTCCGCCAAAGTGCAGCATCCCGGCGCGCAAGACGACTGCACGGTGTGTCATAACCCGCACGGCGGGCAGACGCCGGGATTCCTCCAGCCGAACCCGGTGGCTGCGTGCCTGGCCTGCCACTCCGACCAGGCTGAGGAGTTCAAGAAGAAGCACTTACATAAGCCCGCCTCGGACCTGGGTTGCGCCACTTGCCATGAGCCCCACGGCGGCGACAATGCGCACCTGCTGCGCACCAAAAGCGTGAACGCGCTTTGCCTGGAGTGCCATGGGCCTGATGCAAGCCCCCAGAAAGTCGGCGACCACGACCTGGTAGCGATCTTCGATGGAAAAGTAAAAATGCCGGAAAGCTTTTTCAAAAAGGTCCCCACACTGCCGTTGAAATACGGCCTCGGCCACCCCGTTGCGAACCATCCGGTTTCTGACGTCGTGAACCCCCGGACCAAGGAACTGATTCAAATGGACTGCCTGACTTGCCATCAGCCACACTCGGGAAACGAACCGGGGATGCTCGTAAAGGACCAAAAGAACGATATGCAGTTCTGTAACACCTGCCACGTCAACGGATTGGACCTAACGGACGTGCGAGTAGGGGGAAAATAAAGTGTCAAGGGACGGCACAAAGTTTCGTTATCGCGAGGGCCAAAAGGCCAAGCTCGGCGTTGCCGCATCGCTGTTCATGCTGGCATTGCTGCAGCTCGCCTCACCAGCAGTGGTTCCTGCGGCGAATAATAAGAAGAATACGACCCCGCCCGCGAACCCCTCGAATCAGCGCACGACCGCGTATTTCGACATCAGCAAGATTGTTTGGCCGAACCCACCGGAGATTGCCCGAATCGCGTTCAAAGAAATTTATACTGGAGAGAAAATCGATCCCAATCTGTACACAAAGAAGGCGCGCAAGAGCACCTGGATGGACCGCTTGGCAGGCTCACTCCCTGCCGACCAGATTCAATTGGACAAATTGCCGTACCAACTGATCCGCACAATGGGGGTGGGAGTCGATTCCAAAGGCAGGATCTACGCGGCCGACCAGGGAGTTGGAGGGATCTTCATCTTCGATCCCGCTGACAAGGTCCACGTGGAACTGATTGGCAACGGACGCCAGGCCCACTTTGGGCTGATAACCGGCCTCGCGCTGGACGACGATGATCGTCTTTTTGTTGCGGACGCGAGTCTGCACCGTGTTGTGGCCTTCAACCCCAAGCACGAGATGGAAGGGGTTTTCGGAGGCGACATCCTGGTACGGCCCGGCGGCGTGGCCATTGACCGGGAGAACCGCTTCATCTATGTCGCGGACACTGGAAACGATGTTGTCGATGTTTTTGATGCGGACAATTTCAAGCTATTGCGCCAAACCGGCAAACCCAGCAGGAAACACGACCAGACTGAGCCGGGATTATTCTCACTTCCGGAGGGCGTCGCCGTGGACGCGGACGGAAATCTTTACGTCGCCGACACCTTCAATGACCGGGTTGAGATGTTTGACGCTGATGGGCGCTTCGTCAGCACCTTTGGCAAGAACGGCGATGGACCGGCGGATCTGGACCGCCCCAAGGGAATCGCCATCGATTGCGATGGGCACATCTGGCTGGTGGACGCGGTCCAGAATCGCGTGAAGGTCTTTGACCAGCAAGGTCGACTGCTGATTTATCTTGGCGGAGCCGGGAACTATCCCGGCCAGTTCATGGGACCGTGGGGAATCGCCATCGGCCCGTCCAATCAAGTGGTCGTTTCGGAGACATTTCCAGGCCGAGTGCAGGTCTTTCGCTACATCACTGACGCGGAAGCTGCCAGCTCGAGAGCGCAGCGCGACTCCGGCGGGCGAAAGCCTGCGACCATGACGCCAGCGGCGACACCCGGCGCGGCGGCCAAAAAGGATTCGGTGGTGCAATAGCACCGCCATCAGTTTTGACTGTCCGGGACAGTCAAAACGCAGCCCGGAAGATCGGGGAACTGCGGAAACGCGGGAATCATACATAAGGAGGATTTAAAGCCATGAAGAAAAACTGCTTGTTAGTTCTCGTGGCCTTCACCGTCTCAAGCGCAGCCATGGCTCAACTCACCTACAAGGGTGGGGCCGATGTGCTGGGAGCGCACAATGGCTACGGCCGCGGCTGCGTCATGTGCCACGCTCCGCACAGTGGCTCGCTCGGCAACGGAAAGGCAACCACCAGCGATCCCGAGAACGGCATGTATGCGTTATGGGGTCAGGATCTTACCCCGTTGTACGGCAGAACCTTCGACTTCAGCGGCGACGGTGCGGCAACCTACGCCGTCACGCTGCCGTCGGCACCCGTTAGCGCTCATGACGCCAACACCATCATCCTCTTCTGCCTGAGCTGCCATGACGGCGTTTTGACCAACGTCGGCATGATGCAAGGTCAGACCGTTGAGACCCTTCCCATCGTGGGCGGCACAGCCCCAACCCTGCTGGCGAAAGCTGCGCCCTCGGGCGGGACGCCTTATCAAAACGACCACCCTGTCGGCCAGAATGCCATCGTCAGTTGCGGTGGAACGTATAACTGGGATTGCACCGGAGGCGGCAACACGACCACTCCCATCACCATGAACGGCGCCGCTTCTTCGGTCTTCCTGACGAACAACCCCGGTTCTTTCTGGAATGCCAGTGGAAACCCCCTGGCGACGTTCGGCTCCACGGTCAACGCTGTGACTTGCACCACTTGCCACAATCAGCACAGCATGACCGTTTACACCAACAAGAAGGGCTCCTTCGCGACCATGTTCTTCATCCGGGGCCAATACACACCCAATGCCAATGGCAACTCCGTGGCGCAGTTCTGCCGCAACTGCCATGGTGGTGAGTCGAACGAAATGAACGGTGTAATGAACGTACCGACCATCTAAGCCTTGTTGCAATGCAACCAGGGGGAGGCGACTCCCTCCCCCTGCTCTCTTAGACAGAATCCGGGGGATTGAAATGAAACCGCGAAACGTAAACTTTATGACACCCGTTCTTCTGCTTACGGCGATTTCCAGTGCCTTCGCGCAGATTCCATCCCACACACCTGTGGTAGCGGGTGAATCCCTCGCTGCCAGCACAACCTATCACGCCGTCGGGCAACCGGTGGTGCGCGTGAACGGCGTAGTGCTGACCGACCGCGACCTGCTGCGTGAAATGTACAGCATCTTCCCTTATGCGCGCGTCCATAACGGGTTTCCCAAGGCCCTCGAAGCCGATATCCGCGACGGCGCCATGAAGATGATCATTTTTGAAGAGTTGGCTTACCAGCAGGCCCGGCACATCAATATGACGGTTCCACCCGCGCAATTGGCGCAGGCCCTCGTCGAATTCCGCCAACAATTCGCTACCCCGCAGCAGTATCAGCAGTTTCTCAACGAAGAATTCCAGGGTTCTGAAAAGGTATTGCGAGCCAAGGTAGAGCGCTCGCTGCTGATCGACAGATTCCTAAAAGAGGAAGTGACAGATAAGGCCGTGGTTTCCGCCGCCGAAGTGAAAGGCTACTACGACCAACACCTGGAGAGTTTCCGCCTTCCGGAGTCGTTCTCATTCCAGAGTATTTCCTTTCTCCCGCCGAACAACCCTACCGCCGCTCAGCTTGAAGAAGTGCGGCAGCGTGCCGGCAGGGCTCTGGCCCAAGCCAAAGCCACGACCAATTACGAGCAATTCGGGCAATTGGCGGAGAAGATTTCTGATGACGATTTCCGCGTGATGATGGGGGATCATCGTGCCGCTGATCGCTCCAAGCTTCCTCCTGTTGTCGTCAACGCATTGCTTGCGATGCACCCTGGCCAGGTGAGCACAATCATCGAATTTGACGCCAACGCTTACACCATTCTGCGCCTGAACGCGCACAATCCCACTCGTGTGGCGAGTTTCGACGCCGTGAAGGACTCCCTACAGGCTCGATTGGAAAAAAGCAAAATCGAGCAATTGCGAGGCGCCTTGGCCAAGAAACTGAGCCAAAATGCCAAAATCGAAAAGACGTAATATTGCGGCTTGGCAGGAAACTAGATCCCTCAAAACCCAGCCTGAGTTGAGTTGCGGCCTGCTGTTGACCGTTTTCCCGCCGCTTACAAGTCATGCGACTGAGCGTATTCACCCACAAGGTCGGGGGATTATCGTCCAATCGCTAAGGGTCGTCCAATAGGTTTGGAATCCCGTCAAGTGGAGCGGCGTAACTCATGTGTTTGCATGTGATTGGCTGACCGCTGAGGACCACAACTTGTCATGAATTTGGTATCTCACGTGCATACCCAAAGTGTGACCCGAACGGTATCCGTCCTCACTCTCGCTCTTCTTGAAATCGGGACGCAATCCTTTGCACAGAAGACGACGGGCGAGGCCAGCATGAATCTGAGCGGTACCATCTCGGCGGGTTACAC
>JASHTY010000035.1 GCA_030040315.1 Terriglobia bacterium
ACCGGCCAGCCGGTGGCCGGGGCCGCGCTTATGATTGATCAGTTGCTGGTCTACACCGACGACTCCGGCGCTTTCATCGTCCGCGAGCGCAAGCCGCACACGCACCTGTTGAAAGTCATGGTCGGCCAGTTTCTCGGCGGAGGCGTCTATCGCGTGGTCAATGCGCCCCAGACCATCAAGAGCGGCGACGAAGGCAACGCGCCCGAGACCGCGATCGTGGTGGAGCGGATGGAGACCGCGGCAAAGTAGGCAACCGTATGCGCAGCGCCCTTAAACCCGGCCTTCTCTTCCTGCTCGCCCCGCTGCTCGTCTGCGGTCTGGCACAGGCGCAGGCCGTCCGCGTGGGCAAGCCGCTGGCGCAGGCTTCCGGCGCCACGCCGCAAACGGCCGTCAGCTCGCTCTCGCTCACCGCGTCGCCCGCGTCCGTTTCTTTCCAGCTCGCCGCGGGCAAGGTCGCCGCCGGATCCACCGCGGTCAACATCACCACCACCTGGGGCGGCACCTTCTGCCTGCTCACCTGCACCATCAATGTCTACGGATACTTCGCGAGCTCCACCGCCGCTCTCACCAGCGCCAGCGCCGACATTCCCACTTCCGAGATTCTCGGCGAAGTCCCCACCGGCATCCCCACCACCTATACGGCGTTCACGCAGACCAATCCCTTTGGCGGCGGCGGCGCCAGCCTGCAACTGGTGCAGCAATCTTTCTTCCTGCTCACCGGCGGCGGCTCGCGCACGGACGCCCTCAGCCTCGAGATCAATCTCGCCAACCAGCCCCAGCTCCCCGCCGGCAACTACACCGGCACCCTCTACATTCAGGCCCAGGCGCTTTAAAGCAGGGATCAGGGGACAGGGAATAGGGAATAGGGAATAGGGAATAGGGAATAGGAAATAGGGAATAGGGAGTAGGGATTAGAAAAACCCCAAGCCCGTGCAGACGCGGTGGCGCGGTTCCTCTCTGGATTTTTCTCAAGGCATTTTTCCACGCGCGCTGAAATGCGCCAGCATGGCGGGTTCTGGTCAGCGAGCGCCGCTCCGTGATCCCCGATCCCTGTTCCCTGTTCCCTGTTCCCTGTTCCCTGTTCTCTTGTTCCCTCGGTCCATCGGTCCCTTGTTTCCCGCCTCTTCGCTCTTTTTTCGCCTATCATACAACTTTAGCGTACGTCCAGCCCCCTGAACCAGAGTCATAAACACAACATCTTGTGGTGGTTGGTTCTTGAAGTTCTATTAGAGGAATTTCTCGCAACCAGCTTATTTTTGCGCGGTTTTGCCCCAATTTTCCCCTTGAGGCGGCGCACAAATGGCGCTACTATCGGTTGCGGGTGGAACTTTTTGGAGCAGAGTGGAGCCCACGGGAGCCACTCGACAGCTTTTCTCCTCCAGTGTACCTCCTTTTGTTCCCCACACTCCGGTTTTCAGGCTGGTGGGCCCTGGTAAGGGGATCAGCCTGAACAACCGGGGCCAATTCCAGCCGGGCGCTAAGCCCTCCTGGAATCGGCACGGGAAGTGACATGGATTATAGGCGTCTGGGAAGGCAAGAAAAACTCCCCGGCGCGGCAGAAGAGGGAAGTAAATGTTTCGCGGCAACCACCCGGCCAAGGTCGATGAGAAAGGACGGCTCAAGCTTCCGGCGGCATTCAAGCAACTGCTGGACGCGCAGCACGTCACCCAGTTCTACATCACCTCGACCGACGGTGCGAAGGCCGATATCTGGCCCCTGCCGGTATGGGAAAAGCTCGAAGGCAGATTGGCCGAGTTCAGCACCATGAACGACGCCGTGGAGAAGTACCTGAGCATGACCGGCTATTACGGCCAGCAGGTGGAGATGGACACCCAGTCGCGCGTGCTGCTGCCGCAGATTCTGCGGGGCACGGCCAAGCTGGATGCGGAGGTGGTGGTCATGGGCAAGATCGATCATCTCGAGGTCTACAACCAGGCCATGTTTGAAGCGAATTTGCCCGCGAACTCCCTTACCCCGGACGATCGCAAATCGGTGGCCGCGATCCTCACCGGGCGGAGCACAAGTTAGTCCCCTCAGGGGGAGCGCATGACCGGCCGCGAGGTGCGCCATGTGCCTGTTCTTTTCGATGTAGCGCTCGAGTTTCTTCGCATCCGCCCGGATGGCGAATACGCGGATTGCACCCTCGGCCTCGCCGGCCATGCGGAAGGCATCGTCAGGCGATTGGGTCCCGCGGGCCGTCTGATCGGCTTTGACCGCGACCCTGAGGCCCTGGAGCTGGCGAAGAAACGGCTCGAACAGGCGCGCGCCGCCATGGGCGCAAAGGCGCCGGCGCTGACATTGATCGGCGAGGCCTTCAGCTCCATCGCGCGGCATGTGCAGCCGGCATCGCTCGATGGCCTGCTGGCCGACTTCGGCGTGAGCAGTCTGCAGTTTGACCGGGCCGAGCGAGGTTTCAGTTTTCAGGCGGACGGACCCTTGAATATGCGCATGGACACGCGCAGCGGGGTCACTGCCGAACAAGTGGTGAATGAGATGGACGAGCGCGAGCTTGCGAATCTCATTTACGAATACGGTGAGGAAAGGAGGTCGCGGACAGTCGCCAGAGCCATTGTGCGGGGGCGGCCGGTTACATCCACAAAGCAGTTAGCGCGGATTGTAGCCTCAGCCGTCCCGCCAATGAAACAGATTCACCCGGCAACGCGCACGTT
>JASHTY010000268.1 GCA_030040315.1 Terriglobia bacterium
GGCATGGTCAGCGTCAGAACGCCATCCTTGTAATTCGCAACCACCTTGTCCGAGTCAACGCTGTTGGGAAGCGAGAAGGTTCGCGTGAACGTTCCATAGGTCCGCTCGACGCGGTGGTAGTTCTGCTCCTTCACTTCCTTTTCGAACTTGCGCTCGCCCTTCAGGTAGAGCGTGTTGTCCTCGACGCGAATCTCCACATCGTCAGGGTTCACGCCGGGCAGCTCGGCCTTCAGCACAAGGTTGTCGCCGTTCTCAAAGATGTCCACGGGCGGCGCCCAGGTTCGAGTTGATACTTCGCCATTCCCCAATGCTGGGGAGAAGGCCTCGCCGAACAAGCGGGCAAACTCACGCTGAGTGGTCATCAGGTCTCGCAAAGGTTCCCATCGTACAATCGCCATGTTGATGCTCCTCCATAGTTCCTGTTTTAATTTACCTAACTTCATGACGATAATAAAATATTAGTGTAGTACTGTCAATATATATTTTACGCTTGTTTTCAATGGTTTATCTAAGAAATAGTCCCCCGCCGCGATAAAAATCTGGTTGGTGGGCAGCTTTAACCAACCGTCACCGCTCCCCTCGCAACTTGGCTGATCGCCCTGATCTTGGGTAAAGACTTTAACGGTCAATCGAGATATCCACAACGAAAGTCCCCGGAACCCTGTTGTAACTTGCCTGCGAGCGGAGTAGACTAACGCCTCCACAAAGTGCGATCTCCTTTTCGGAATCCCCGGGGGCGCAGAAGGTGAATCGGCGCTGCGAACCCGGAGGGCCAAGGAATTTCCAGCCGCACTCTTCGAGGCAAGTCTCATGGATGACCAAGCCATGCCAGACCGAACACTCACCGCGATGGAAGCGGCGACTGCAGTGCAACCGGCAACGCCTCGAAGCCCGCTGCACTTGCCCTTCGAGGAGGGCCACAAGAAAGTTCGGGAGTTGGCGTTGCGGCAGCTCAATCGCTTCTTCTCCTACGAGGCCCAGGTTTTGAAGGGCGATGATCCTGAGGCGATTCACGACATGCGCGTCGCCAGCCGGCGCCTGCAGCAAGTTCTGGACCTGCTCTATCCCAAGCCACGATCGCAGGAGCTTCGCAAACTTCGCCGCCAGATTCGCCGCTGCCGCCAGGCGCTGGGAGACGTGCGCAACTGCGACGTTCTGCTTGAATTTGTAGGGCGGCCGCTCGGGCGGAAGCGCTCGGCGCGGCGCGATGCCTGGACTGCTGTGCACAACTTCCTGCTGAAGCGCCGCTCCGAGAGCTTCGCGGGCGCCATGCGGAAATTCGGCAAGATGAACCTGGCGGTGTTCTACGTCAACCTGAAGGAACTGCTCCATCGCGACCGGGCGAGCGAGCGCGAGACCGAGCATCACACGCACGCTGCCGACCTGCCCCGCGCAAAATTCGCCAGTGACCTGACCACCCCCCTGCAATCCACGTGGAATCGTTTTGAGGACCAGATTGCGCAATCGCATCGTCATTCGCGGCCGGAGGTGATTCACGGCGCGCGCATTGCCACCAAGCGGCTGCGCTATCTGCTGGAAGTCTTCCGCGAATTCGGCGTGCCGGGCAGCGCCGACGCTCTGGCCTCACTGCGGCATCTTCAAAAGTACCTGGGCGACTGGCACGACCTGGAAGTTCTCGAGCAGATGATGATTGAGATGCTGGCGCGGCCGGACTTCTTGCGCGACAACCTTACGCTCGCCATGCAGGTGGAGAGGCTGATCCTTCGCAACCGGGAAACCAAGGTGAATTACGAAGTGAAGTATTCCCGGATGTCGTGGGATTCACCGGAAATGCACCGCCTGAAAGAGTGGGTGACTTACTTCTTGGCGTCGCCTTCGGCGGGTTTGGCGGAGGCATGAAGCGCGGGCACGTGCTCCTCCGCGCCTGAGCCGGCGGGCGCTACTGAACCGCCGGGCCGGGCGGGCCCGGGCATTTCCAGCACTTTCTTGGAGGCGATCTCAGGGTCAGGGCCGGCCGCGGCGACGGAGAACAGCGGCTCACGCGGCTCACCACTCAGCACACGGGCCACTCCGGCGCGCAAGTGGTCGAATATGGTGCGCGGATCGGGCGTGGCGTCGATAACATCAAAGCTGTATTCCTTCGCCAAGCGCTCGAATTCCGCCAGCAACTCGGTTTGATATTTCCGGAAGCTGTCGTACATATCCTCGCTCGGGTGAATATCCATTCCCGATTCCCAATAATCGAAGCCGCGGGAGAAGACCACGCGCGGGATGAGGTCGTCCACGCCGATGCGCAGGTAAAAAGTGGCATCGGGCTTCAGCGCGAAGCCGTAGGCATTGCGAATCCAGCGAGGGTCGGCGCCGCGCACGATGGCGCGCGCCATCAGCGAGTAGATGTAGCGGTCGGTCAGCACCACAAAGCCGGCGCGCAGCGCGGGAACGATTTCGTGCTCCAGGCGGTCGGCGAAATCCGTGGCGTAAAACAGGCTGAGCGTGATGCGCCCGAGCGTATGGCCTTCCTTGGCCTGCTGAATGCCCTTGCCAGCCAGCTCCGAGCGCTTGATGGCGGTATCGAGCACGGCGCGCCCCTGCTGCTCCAGCCACGGCCGCAGCATGCGAATCTGCGTGGAGCGGCCCACGCCGTCCGTTCC
>JASHTY010000269.1 GCA_030040315.1 Terriglobia bacterium
GCCATATTATTTTCTGCAAGACCGGAACGGCCCCACAGGTCTCTATAGTGATAGTCGGAATTCGCGGGCAAACTCTGCCAGGCATTTGAAAAATATTTAAGTGTTTGTCAGATTCACGAGTGACGCAGGCAGGGGGTGGCAATGAGGGTCGGATTGGCTCAGCCGATGCCGCCGCACACTTCGGCTTCAACCTGTCCTCATGTGCCTGCCGAACAGACCCCTCACGCGTCCCGACCCGTCGGGACACCCTCTCCCGCCGGAGAGGGAAAACAATTGTTTTCCTTCTCCCCAGGGGAGAAGGTGGCTGGGGGACGAAGCGGGGGGCCCCGCGTTTTGCTTGTTGTGGGGTTGAAGGGTTTCTTTCACGCCCCTTTGAGGGGCCAAGCATCCTAAAGCCTCCGGCTTTGCCGGAGGATACTTGCTTGGTCCTACTCGAAGGTGAATCGGAGGAACGTTGTGCCGGATGCGCTGCCCGATCCCCCCGCCTTGCGGCCGCCAACGGCCTCATCAAGCTGCTCTTCGGAGAGCGCCCCACCTGTGGCGTATTCAAGCGTCAACCCGGTGACATTCTGTCCGGCTGCCTCGTGAATCTGTTTCCGCTGCTCGTCTGTCAGTGTAATCACAAGCGTGTTACCAGCCATTTTTCAGCCTCCTCCCTGAGGATGGGAAACATGTGATGCCGCAGATTTGTGAATAACCCGTGCGTCCGCCCTGCTTCCTCTGTTCACCTTGTAATTTCAAAGGGGTTGAAAGTGACTTTCCCGGCACCGGCTCCCGATGATTGGCTTCCAATGTTTGCGGTTTGCTCGATGTCGAATGGGGAGCCGGAAGCTCCGCCTCCCGCAGCCTTCTGCAGCTCAGCATCAGAGAGTTCGCCCGATTTTGCCGCAACCGGCTGGGTTGTCTGGTCAATGCTCTGATCAACGGACTTGTCTTTTGTTTCGGCCATTTTCGTCACCTCTTTGAATTCCTATCCGTTGCCTGCGCCAGGCAAGGGAAAGGTTCCGAACGGAGGCAATCGTCACTCTGATTTTGCCCCTCAAAGTGATAGTCGGAATTGGCGGGCAGATTCTGCCAGGGGGATTGAAAAAAATCGGCCAGCTACGGGTTGGGCGGGCCGGGGGAAGATGCGGCTTTGGAAATCTGGTTGAGCGACTGGAGCAGCAGGAATCGAGCATTGGGAAGCCTGGCGTTCCAATGGTTCCAGAGTTCAGTTCGCTGCGACTCAAGCCGCTGGGCGTCTTCGGTGTGTCCGCTTTGGCGGATCAAAAGGGCAAGGGCAGTCCAAGTGCGCGAAATGCAGGTGGCATCCCGCAAGTCATTTTGGATGTCGGGCTTCCATGCCATCAGCTTGTTCAACAGCTCCCTGTAGGCGGCAATGGCCTGGACGGTTTGTCCGGTTTCGGCATACTCATCGGCCTGGGCTCGCAGCACATGATCGGCGGCGCTCATGGGCTCAACGGCGGTCGCCGGGTATTTCTGGGTGTCCCGCAAAAGCTGAAACGCCTGCTCGAGGCGCCGATGACCGTCTTTGTTATGGCCAGACCATCTGGCGGCGTAAGAGGAACCCGCCAGCAGGTCGGCAGCATAGCTTTGGCTGCTGACCGTGGGTTTCTCCTGCTCGATGCGGGCAAGCGCCTGGTCGTAGACCGCCAGAGCTTTCTGCGGCTCGCTGTGGCGTAGAATGTCGCCGATTTCCAAACTGTGCTGCGCCACGGTTCGGCGGCTCAGGTAGTCGAGTGGGTCCATTTTCGCCAGGTCCTCACCGATATCGAGTCCTTTTTGGAAGGCCGCAAGCGCCTCGCGGCTTCGGCCCAGGCTCGGTTCGCCATCCTGCTTTCCCAGAATCATGCCTTCCGTCAACAGGGCGTTGGCCAGATTCACGCGCATGGAGGCATGCCCGCTGGCGGCCAGCTTCACCTGCAGTTCGACCGTTCTTTGCGCCGTCTTGAGCGCTCCGTCCAGATCGCCGGTCTGATATTGCGCGGTGGCCAGCCCTCCTAGCACGCTGCCCTGCAGGCGCCGGGCGCTCGCGTGCGATTCCGTGAGCTCCAGAGCCTGCTTGCCCGTGCGCACCGCATCCGCAAATCGCCGCGTGTCGTCATAACAGTAGGCAACGTTCTGTTCAAAATAAACCAGGCCGTACAGGTCCTCCTTCGGGTCGTGGCTGAGACTCAAATAGCGCTCAATTCGCGCGGAGGTTTCATCGGCCCACGCCGCCGCGTCCTTCCAGTGCTTCTGCTCGTCGGCGATGGCCATGTGATCGTGCGCGATTTCCATGGCCGTCCCCAATCCCCGCTTGTTGCCGGGATCTGCTTTCAAAACCTGATCGACGAAGGCCTCCGCCTTGTCGAGACTGGCTTCTGCTTCGGTGCTTTGTCCGAGGTTGGGCGCCGTGGGATCGCCTTGCACATGCGCCACGCGGATATAGGCCAGCGCGACATCAAGAGCCAGGTCGTTGTCGCCATGAACGTCGCTGCCCAGGGAAGAGAGGTATTGGAGCGAATCGGAGACCATCTTCATCCGCACCTTCGTTGAGCCCGGCAGGCCCCGGATGTCGCCGTCAAGTTCCAGGAATTTATTGGCCAGTTGGCGCACCTGCGAGAATCTCTGTTCGGCAATCCTGCGCTCATGATTGACCAGCACCAGACCCACGGACAGACACCCAATGACCAGCCCCATGGCGGTGGCCGTCACGGTAACGAGGGCACGGTTGCGGCGCAGAAATTTGGCGGCGCTGTACGCGAGGGTATCCGGCCGGGCGCTGATGGGTTCATGCTGCAGATAGCGCCTCAGATCGTCGGCGAGGGCCGTTACGGAGGCGTAGCGCTCCTGCGGGCGCTTCTTCAAGGCTTTGCCCAGAATCGTGTCGAGGTCGCCGGTTAATTGGCGGCGAAGTCTTTCCGGTGTTGAATTGCGCTTTTCCGCAGCCTCGCCTTTCCCCGCGACGGCTTCCGAGGCTCGAGGCGCTTCGACCTCGACAATCGCTTTGACCATTTCTGCGTGAGAGTTCGCCTCAGGGCCGGCAGGATGCTGCCCCGTCAGCAGCAAATACAGCAACACCCCCAGTGCGTAAACGTCGGTGGCGGTGGTCACAGCCCCCCGCGTGACCTGCTCCGGTGCGGCAAATTGCAGGGTCAGGGCACCTCCGCCTTCCATGGTGAGCGCATTCACCGCGGCCCCTTCTTCATTGGCCAGCAGCTTGGCGATGCCGAAATCCAGCAATTTTACCTGTCCATCCTTGCGCACCAGCACATTGGATGGTTTGATGTCACGGTGCACAACCAGATGGGAATGTACTTCCGCTACGGCGCTCAGCACTTCCAGGAAAAGCTCCACGCGCCCGTTGACGTCAAGCTTGTGCGCATCGCAATAGTCGTCGATGTCCACGCCGTCAACGTATTCGAGAATGAGATAAGGACTGCCGTCAGAGGCGATGCCGGCATCCAGCAGCGAAGCGATGTGAGGATGAGTAAGCTGGCCGAGAATGCTGCCCTCGCGTTTGAAGCGCTCTTCCGTTTCGCGGCTGGTCAGCGCGATTTTCACGAACTTGACGGCCGCCTGCCGCTCGAATCGGCCGTCACTGCGCCGGGCAAGCCACACGCTGCCCATTCCGCCTTGCCCGATTGGCGAAACGATTGTGTAGGCACCGACTTTCTGCCCGATGAGTCTGGTTTCTGAACCGAGCGGGGATCTCTCAAGAAAGCCTTTTTCTTTCAGGTCCTGGTGGTCGTCCAGCACCGCCTGCACGATGGAAGCCAGTCTGGAGTCTTTTTCTTGAAGAGACAACAGCCACGCAGCGCGCTTTTCCGCCTCAAGCTCCAGCGCTTCGTCAAGGTAGGGGCTTACTTCCTGCCATTGTTCGGGGGTGAGGATCGCCATCGATTTCTCACATCGGCAATTCCGTTTGCAGGCGCTGATAAAGGTAAATGCGCGCTTTTTCCCACTTTCTGTAGATGGTGCGTTCAGACACGCCGGCCATTTCGGCAATCTCTTCGAAAGAAAATCCGCAGAAAAACTTCAGGTCGACGATCTGGGACAATGAACTATCCATCCGCGCCAGCTCGTCAAGAGCCTGGCTGATGCGCGTGAGCTCTTCTTCGTCGTTGATGACGTCTTCGGCATTGGTCGTGAGCGAGGTAAGTTCGAATTGGCCCCCGCGCTTGATGGCCAGCCGGTTCCGAACATGATCGATAATAAGCCCGCGCATGACCCTGCCCGCATACGCCATGAAGCGGCCCCGATCGGGAAATGATTTGCCTCCCTCGGCGGCCATATCCAGATAGGCCTCATGAATGAGCGTGGACGCACTGAGGGTTACAACGCCCCGGCGCGCCAGTTGGAGCCTCGCCAGCCGATGGAGTTCGCCATAGAGGAGGGTGAAAAGCTCGCCCGCCGAAGCTTCGTCGCCCTGCTCCGCCAGGCCGATCAGCGTGGAAATGTCAGGATTGGTCGAGCCCATGGCAATTGAACACAGACTCTCGCATCTGGAAGCAATAGTCAAGGCCACCTGTTTCCGCGCGCGAGACCAAATCCAACCAGTGGCAAACAAAGGTGCCCGACCTGTGGAGGTGGTACGATCACATCTTTGGATTTTGAAATTGTGGCTTAAACTTGGATTGTGACCTTCGGTCGATTCTGCTTGCGGAATCCCGCACCGAACATGATGAAAGAATCAAATAAGGCAATGATATATCCCCGCGCCCAGCGCGCGGACATTCCGGCGATGGCGGAGATTCGGGCCGGAGACTGGGGCACACCGGAGTACTGGCGGGAGCGCATTCTTCAGTATATGACGCACCAGCTCCACCCGCGGGAAGCCCTGCGCCCGCGTGTCTCGTACGTTGCAGTGGAGCGCAAACGAGTCGCAGGGCTCATCGCCGGGCACCTGACCCGGCGCTTCGGCTGCGACGGTGAATTAGAATGGATCTCCGTGCGGCCGGAGCATCGGGGGCAGGGCGTGGCCTCGGAATTGCTCCGTCGCCTGGCCAAATGGTTTGTGCAGCGCGATGCGCTATACATCTGCGTTGACGTCGAGCCTTCCAATGAAGTTGCGCGGCGCTTCTACGCCCGCCACGGCGCGGAAGACTTGAAACCCCACTGGATGATTTGGAAGGACATCCGGCGGGCACTGAGGCCGCCGCCGCATCCTAGAGCGGAGCGCGCTCCAGAGAAACAATGAAATGAATCCCATCCACGTGCCGGGCCTGCAGGTGGGCGTCGTTGGCGATGAAGAGGTCAACGCCGGCGGCAGCCGCGCAAGCCAACTGCACTGCGTCTGGTGCACGAATTGACCGGTCGGACCGCAGGTGAGCGTAGATTTCCGCCGCCGGAACGTCGAAGGGCAGCACCTGAGAAGCGGCGGCGATCGCTTCCTTGTATCTCCTCGCCAAATCGATTTCGCCGTGTTCAAGGGGTTTTACCAGAACCTCGCCGAGGGTGAGCGTGGAGGTCAGCAATTGGTCCGCCCGTTCGAGCATCGCCTGCCGCAGCCGAATGACCCGCTTGGACAATGGACCATAATCTTCGAATAGATAGATGTAGAGGTTCGTATCCCAGAAGATTCTGCTCATCTCCAGCCCTCGCGCAGGCGGTGGACGTATGCATCTGCGTGTTCGTCTGACCAGAGCCGCCGGCCCGACCCCGAGAGGTTAAGCAAAGGATCACTCTGCTGAGAAGACCGCGCCGCCGCCTCGCTCCATTCTCGATACCAACGCAGCAGGTATCGATAGTCAGGGGGAATATCCTCAAAGGTAGGAGCGGTTTTGGCCCCCTCGCGCCCGGAATGACAAGCGTCCCCCCGGCGGAAAAGGCGGCGTCGCCCGCGGGCGGATTCGAAAAGCATGCAATAGCGCCCTGGATTGGGCGGGCGATTGGCGACGCAGTGCTGGACCACATGAACGTACACGCCACGGCGGAATGGCCGTACCAATCCTTCCTTACGTGCGCGCTCAACGATTTCCCGGATACCAAAATCTATGGCCCGCGGATTCTCCTGATGCAGTAACGCCGTGGCGATCCAAATTTCATCCGCGATCTTCAGTTGGACTGGCGAAAGAGTAGTTGCGGCCAAGGCTGGCTCCTTGGATAGAGAATTCCTGTAGTACTTTGTATCATTGAATTATCTAAAAATCAACTAAACAAAGTCATCTACTCAGACTGTGCTCAATGAGCAATGAGTTGCTGTCATCTTGTTTCAACGAAGGTTAGGGACATTGCTTTAGCAAGAAACCGGGACAAATCGTTTCGAACGCTGAGGGCCTTTTCGCCCAGCACTTTTTCCGTCTGCTCGCGAGCTTTCCTTGCCGTTTCAAGTTGCGGCCCGGGGTTTGAATCCAGCAGGCTTTCCGCCTGCAGAAAGCAAGCCAGTGCGACTTCCGCGGACTGCCCGCGTCTCAACAGGAATTGGCCATAGTTGAACCAGTCGGACGCCTCCGCCTTCCGGTCAGCCAGGGCTTGATCGAGGGCCAGGCCGCGTTGGTAGGATTGCGCCGCGGCGGCGATGTCGCCGGTCTTATCCTGAAGGTCCGCCAGATGCGCCAGGACCAAGCCCTGGAGCGACTTGTCGCCCGCCTGCTCGGCGAGAGCCAACGTCGATTCATAAGCCTTCAAAGCAAGCGGACGTTGATTGACCTGCGCAAGATCGTCAGCCAGTTTAACCGCCACGGTAATGATCTGCTGCGGCGAAGCACGCTCAACCTCTCGCTGGTCCGGGCGCTGGTTCTCCCGCTGGCCCTCGGTTTGAACGTCCCGCTGATTCGGGGGGTGCGCTGCGGCCGTTTGCAGATAGGCTTCATAATGTGGAATTGCGGAAGCGGGATCACCCTGCTGATCGAACCCTTCGGCAAGGTATAAGTGCGCGTTCGCCTGGCCCGGGTCGATCTGCACGGCCTGCTGCCAAACCTCCATCGCCCTCGTTGTCTGGCCCTTCTGCTGAGCCAGTATGCCGAACGTAACAAGCGCATCCGGATCGCGCGGGAAGAGTGTAAGCATCTTCTGGTATTGGTCGTAAGCCTCGCCCCAGCGGCGCTGCTCGACCAGGGCGCGGCCCAGAGCTTGCTGCGGAATGGGATTTTGGGGGTTGGCGGCCACGGCGCGCCGCATCGCACCGAGCGCCTTCGCCACGTCTCCGGTTTGCAAATCCACGCGGGCAATGCGCAGTTGCAGCGAGCTGTCATAGGGATCCAGGCGAGCGGCGCGTAGCAGGGAGGTGAGGTTTCCCGAGTCGGTGACGAGCACATAGTGGACCACGTCCAGCGCTCCCCAGAGGAGCAGAACGGCCGCCAGGGCCACCCGGAGGGCGCGTGCGGCGGGCGATCGGCCTGCCAGCCAGCGCGTGGCGGCGATGACGCCCTGTCCCGTCTCGCCCGCCTCGGGGGTGCGCGCGCCCGGCTCGATCAACAGCGAGGCCACGCGCGTGTCACGCAGCTTCCACACGGCGCCATCCAGAATGAAGTGGTGGATATTTACCAGGGCTGTAAAGATCAGGAAGCTCACTGTAAAGTCAAACCGAAATGCGTAGCTCACCAGCCACGGCCCGCAGATGAACAGCGCAACTCCCCCCGCGACGAGCGTGACGAAGTAGGCGGACATACTCCAGTTGGCCGCTCCGGATGCCTTCGCCTCGCGCCGCGCGTAATAACTGGTAATCCACAAGTATTGCGTCGAGTGCAGGACCGCCAGGATGCCGCTGCTGTAGCGCGTCTGCGGAATGTGCATTCCCGACAGCAGTTGGAAAAGCGTGGGCAGAACGAACCAGAGGAACTGCGAGAAGAGAAGGATCAACGCGGGAAGTAGAGGGCCCGAGCCGCTGCTTTGATTCAGGTGAGCCGACGCGCTGCTTCGATTCAGGCGGGCAAACGCCACGGCGCTCAGGACGATAAACGCTCCGCCCAGAATCAACTCCGCCGGCAGCGCGAGCTTGTATGGCAGCCCGAGCGATAGAATCAGCGCGTCGTTCGAAGGGCCGGTGTGAAAGCTCACCATCAGCATCACGTAGGAGGCAATGAAGGCCCAGTGCAGAAGGCGCCG
>JASHTY010000270.1 GCA_030040315.1 Terriglobia bacterium
AGCGAGCAGCACGAAGGGAAATCCCCTGGAGCTGCTGCCCGAGGAGCTTGAGGAAGTGTTGACGCAATCGCTTTAGAAGCGCAAGAGTCAGATTGCTGGTACCACCTGCTGGCAACCCCCCCGCGCATTCGCGCGGCCCCTCCTGAATCAGGAGGGGAGCTTCTACGCGTTCTCTCTGAGCGCCGCCGTCACTCCTGCCTGGGCGGGATCGACGCAACAACTGATCGCGTTGCGCATAATTGCGATTTCGATCCTCAGCTTTCGAACCACGATTACATCACTTGCCCACCTGCGCAGCCCTGCGAAGATTCTCCACCGCCTCATCTTCACTCCTGACGTTCAGTGCGCTCTGCAGGGCGTCGAGCGTCGGCTTTAGCGCGCGGTCTTGCGCAAGGTAAAGCTGATACATCAGCGGATAATACTTCGTGTAGGTCTCATCAAACGCCAGTCCCGCGTTGTTGAAGACTGCGGGGCAACGGTTGAAGGACTTGGATTCGGGCTCAATCGCCAGGCACTGCTGCCTCAATTCGTCATACGCCTGCTGTTTTTGCGCCAACGCATCGCTTTCCGAAATTTGGCCGGCGTGGAAACTGTCGTAAAGCTCGCGCAGTCGAGCAAACGAGCGGTTCACAATTTCCGACTTGCGGGCGAAAATCTCGGGCTCGCGCTGAAGGTTCTGATAGACCTCGGAATTCTCGCCAAACTTCTGCCGCGCCACCTCCGCGGCGGCCAGGAATCCCACCAGAGTGGCTGAGGCTTCGTTAAACGCTGCCGGCAGTTTTTTCAATTCCTTGCTGGAGTGAAAATCCTCATGGGGCACGACCACCAAAAAGCGCTCCACGGACTCGTTGGCCAGTGACGCGGTAACGGGCGACTTGCCGTTGCCCACGGCTTCCAGCGGATAGAAGAAAACGTCTAATTTTTGGTCGTCCAGCGGGCATCCGTTTTGGGACCCTGCCATAAGCTGGAGTTTCTCATACGTTTCGGGAAGCTCCAATTTGCCCGTGAAGTAGCAGCGATAGGAAACGGCGCTCTCGGCCGTCTGCTCTTTAAAACTCTTCGTCCGGCGGAAGCCCAGTTTCCGTTCCAACCTCTTGACCGCGGTCACCAGATCCTGGGGATCGCCGGAGCCGGGATTTTGTGGCGCATCCGCGGGGATCGCCGAGGTGTTAGCGAGAAAGAGAATCGCAAGCAATGGCAAGAGCCATACCAGCCTGCCCGGAAATTTGCGCAGCGCATTGCAAGAACGCCGGCGCGCCAAGTTTGCCCTAGGCGTTTTCACGTTTCCATTGAATCATATTTTCTAGATCAGCGCCGGGCTTTGGTGGATGACTTCGCGCCGGCCGTTGCAGGCTGCGATTTGACATGAGCCGCATACAGAACGCCGTAACTTCCGCTGAGGACGATTCGCCAGGTCTTAGGTGTGCGTACTTACTTGAAGGTCGAACTGTAGAATTGATCCTTCCTTAAGCGGCCGCTAGATTCCCGCGCAGCCAATCGACGGTGCGGCGAAGACCGTCCTCGAAGGAAATGAGCGGCTCGTAGCCGAGTGCGGCTTGCGCCAGCGTTATGTCTGCCGTTGAGTGTTTCACGTCACCCGGGCGCGGCGGGCCGTATTGCGGCTTTACCTGCTTCGCGAAAATTCGGTTCAGCAGGGTGATCGTCTGGTTCAGCGTGGCACTTTTGCCGGTGCCCACGTTAATCACCCTTCCCGCCGCGGCGGGCGCCCGGCAGGCGCGCACCGAGGCGTCCACAACATTGGCGACGTAGGTGAAGTCGCGCGACTGCTCGCCATCGCCGAAGATCACGGGTGTCGCGCCGTTTAGATACGCGACGATGAATTTCGACAGCACGCCGGTGTAGGGCGACTTCGGGTCCTGCCGCGGTCCAAAGATATTGAAAAACCGCAGTGAGACCACTTCCAGCCCAAAATTGTCGTTAAAAATCTTACCGTAATATTCACTCGCCAGCTTGGTGACCGCGTACGGCGAGAGCGGCTGGGGCGTTTGCGTCTCTACGCGCGGCAGGGCGGGATCGTTACCATAAGCCGCCGCTGTGGCTGCCATCACCACACGGTTTACCTTCGCATCGCGCGCCGCCAGCAGCACGTGCACCGTCCCGCCCAGATTTACCTGCGTGGTCGCGACCGGATCCTCCATTGAGCGTGCCACTGAGGCGAGCGCCGCGAGGTGAATGACGTAGTCCACCCCTTGAAAAAGCGGACGGATCGATTCGAGCTCGCGAATATCCGCTTCCCGAAAATCAACTTTGTCTCGAATTGCAGTAAGGTTCGCGATCTTGCCGGTGGAAAGATTGTCGAGAATGCGCACAGATTCACCGCGGTGGACCAATTCCTCCACGAGGTGAGAACCAATGAACCCCGCGCCGCCCGTTACCAGATAAACTGCCACGCTTCGCCTCCATGACCTGCTGATGCAAAAAGCTTATCACGAGCGTCGAAACGGCGTTGCCTCACCTTGAATTCCGTAGCCTCCGTGTCGTCGTCGATGGTGTTTCCGCGCCTGTGGACGGCCGCGCTGCCACATTCTTGCAGGAGCCATGGTGGGCGGTCAAAAAAAGCTTTGACAACCAACAGGGCATACAGTATATTCTGACTCATCAGAACTTACAGATATCACGGTATAGCCCTCGAAGTGGAACGGAGGTTGGCATGCTCTTGCTTGTATTCGCACTTGCGGTGGTCGCGTTGGTCTGCGCTCTCGTGCTGGCTACCCGAAAAAACCCGCGCGCGGCGCCGCCCAATCGAACCGAGGTCCTGATGGTATATCTCTCGTTTGCATGGGCGCTTCTAGTTTCCCTACTACTGTTATTCGTGCCGGTTTACACACACGAGCACAGCAGCAGCTCCACACACGATGGCATTGTCACCCGTACGGCGTCCGTCACGCGTGGAGAGACGCTGCTGGCCGTCAACGGACGGGGCGCTATTGTTCCTTTGATTCTGGTTGTCATCACCGCGAGTTTACCGCTGCTCTTCAGAAAAACCCGTTGGCGCGCTGTGCTCGAGGCTGTTGCTGCGGTGCTGCTGGTCGGCTTCACGATTGCGGGCGGGTTCTCAATCGGGCTGTTCTATTTGCCGAGCGCAGCGGCGATGCTGACGGCAGCGCTGCTTGCTTGTACGACAAACTCCATTGGCCCTGAAGGGCC
>JASHTY010000036.1 GCA_030040315.1 Terriglobia bacterium
GGCAAGCCATACACCGCAACGGTTCAAGTGGTTCCCTATCCGCCCGCGCTCACTTTCCTTGGCAAGGGCGCCCTGTTGTCATTGGCGGGCGACAAGAAAGTGGGATATCTCGCGCGCGACGTGGCAAGAGTTCAGGCGGAGCTGGGGCGCGTACTGCCTAACCAGCTTCAACACCTCGCCGCGCAAATGTGGGACTTTTCGAAACCACAGATCGGGGACCTGGAAGACTCCATCGTCGAGCGTTTCTATGTAACGCGCGACTATCGCGGCCAAAAACCCGGCATCCCACTCTATGACAACATCGATTTGAGTCAGTACCTGCAGGACAGCAGCGGAAGCAAGCGCGGACTATTCCTGCTGCACATTCGCTCAGTACCGGTCAGAAAAAAGCCGGACGAGGATGAAAACGGTGAGACTGAGGACAACAATCAGCAGCCCATTGAAGATTCGCGTCTGATTCTCATCACTGATCTCGGCTTCATCGTCAAACAATCAAACGATGGAAGCCGCGATGTGTTCGTGCAATCGCTCCACCGCGGTGAACCGGTGGGCGGCGCGCGCGTGGAAATCGTCGGACGCAACGGCGAGCCTGTGGCCGCATCCACCACGGACGCGACGGGCCGCGCGCAATTCTCCAAGCTGCCAAACCTACGGCGCGAAAAGGCTCCGCTGCTGATCCTTGTTGAAAAAGACGCCGACTTTTCATTCATGCCCCTACGCGCGAACGGCCGGAATCTCGACCTCTCGCGTTTTGAAACCGGCGGCGTGGAAAATGCGGCCTCACCGCAGCAGCTCTCCGCCTACCTCTTCACCGACCGCGGAATTTACAGACCCGGCGAGACTGCGCATATCGGCATGATTACGCGCACAGCGGATTGGAAGTCCTCGCTTGCCGGACTTACCGTGAACGTGGAGATCACCGACCCGCGCGGCGACGTTGTGCGCCGCGAGAAAATCAAGCTCACGGAAACCGCCTTTGACGAAGTCACTTTCACCACCCAGCCCGATTCTCCAACAGGAACATATGAGGCCGTAGCGTGGCTCCCCAAAGATGACAAGCACCGCGAGATGCTGGGCAGCGATTCATTCAGCGTGCAGGAGTTTGAACCCGACCGCATGAAGGTCCGCCTTGACCTCTCGGACCACACACTTCCCGGCTGGCTGACCCCCAGTGACGTAAAGGCGATGGTAAACGCCATGCAGTTGTTTGGTGAGCCCGCCGGCAATCGCCGCGTAGAGGGCGAGCTCAATCTTTCTCCCGTTCTTCCCCACTACGACAAGTACCCTGACTACCGCTTCCAGATCGGCGAAGTGGTGAAGGAGCCCTACCACGAAGACCTGGCCGCGACGATTACCGATGACAAGGGCAATGCCGAGCTGAATCTGAATCTGACGCGTTTTGCCGGGCGGGCCTACCGTTTAAATGTTCTGGCGCGCGTGTTTGAGGCGGAAGGCGGCCGCAGTGTTGCAGCGCAAAACTCCGCCATCGTCTCCGCTGCCCCGTACCTGGTGGGCGTGAAGGCCGACGGCAACCTGGACTTTGTCACGCGGGCTTCCGCGCGCTCGTCGCATTGGCTGGCGGTGAACCAGCAGCTTGCCCCCATAGCTGCCACGCAACTGAAGCTCGAGTGGGTGCAGCGGAAATACCTCTCCGTGCTAACCCAGCAACCGGATGGAACCTATCAGTATGTCTCGCGCCTGAAAGACATCGTGCGGAACTCGCGCAATGTGCAGATCGCCGCCGGCGGAGCCAGCTTCGCGCTTCCCACTCAGGAACCCGGCGACTTCATGCTGGTGCTGCGCAACGAGGCGGGCGAGGAACTCAACCGCCTGAGTTACAGCGTGGCAGGTGAGGCGAATATTTCGCGCTCACTCGAGCGCAATGCCGAGCTGCAAATCCAGCTCGACAAGGCTGCCTACTCAGGCGGCGACACCATCAACGTCAGCATCCGCGCGCCCTATGCCGGCGCCGGGCTTATTACCGTGGAGCGCGACCGCGTCTTCCTGCACCAGTGGTTCCATAGCGCGACCACCAGCTCTGTCCAGCACATCACCCTGCCCGCCGGCTTTGAGGGCAACGGCTATGTAACGGTGGAATTTCTTCGCGATCCTTCCTCCGATGAAATCTTTATGAGCCCGCTATCGTACGGCGTGGCGCCCTTTGCGGCTGACCTTTCGGCGCGCACGGAGCAGGTGCAACTCTCCGCGGCTCGGCAGGTGAAACCCGGAAATGTTCTGTCGATTCACGTCGCGCCGTCGGAGGCATCGCGCGTGGCGGTCTTTGCCGTCGATGAAGGCATCCTTCAGGTAGCGCGCTATACGAACCCCAATCCGCTGGGGTTCTTCTTCCAGAAGCGCATGCTGCAGGTAGAAACCACGCAGATTCTCGATTTGATTCTGCCCGAGTTCCAGCGCTTTCTCGCCTTGGCCGCTCCAGGCGGTGACATGGGCGGCGACTTTTCGCGCCACTTGAATCCCTTCAGCCGCCAGCACAAGCCGCCGGTGGCGTGGTGGTCGGGAATTATCGACGCAGGGCCGGAAGGGCGAGATCTGCACTACGCCGTGCCCGACTATTTCAATGGACGCCTGCGCATTTTCGCTGTGGCCGTGAATCCGCGCGTTGCCGGGGTGAGCGAAGCGGACACGGAAGTGAAAGGCGACTTCGTTCTGACGCCCAACGTGCCCGCCATGGTCGCTCCAGGCGATGAATTCAGCGTGAGCGTCGGGGTTTTCAACAATCTCAACGGGGATGGCCCCATTCACGTGCAGCTCCAGCTTTCGCGTGAGCTCACATTGAACAGCGAGGCGGCATCGGACCTGGAAATCGCCGAAAAACGCGAAGGCGTGGCGGAGTTCCGCCTGAAGGCCAACCCGCTTCTGGGGCCGGCGTCGCTGAAGTTCACCGCCAGCCGAGGCCATTCCGAAGCACACATCGAGGAAAGCGTAAGTGTGCGCCCCGCCAGCGCGTATCGCACGACGCTCACTCTGGGCCGCTTCGACGGCTCGAGCACCAGCGTTGCACTCAAGCGCGACATTTATCCGGAAAAGCGTACCGTAGAGGCGTCCGTCTCCGCTCTTCCCCTGGTGTGGGGCGAGGGCCTGATTGCCTACCTCGACGCATATCCTTATCCTTGCACGGAACAGGTGGTAAGCAAGGGATTCGCTGCGCTGCTGCTCGCTTCGCGGCCGGAGTTTGGCACGGTGAAGACTAAGGACACGAGCCCGATTGTGGGAACCCTGACCACTTTGCAGGGGCGGGAGAACGATTCCGGGGGCTTCGGCCTTTGGACTTCTTCCCCGCAGACGGCGGAATTCCCCACCGTCTACGCCGCCAACTTCCTGCTCGAAGCGCGCGACCGCGGGGAAAAAATTCCACCGGAGATGCTGACGAGCCTGGATGATTGGCTCACACGCTTTGCCTCGTCTCCTGCGCCGACTCTCCAGGCAGGCCGGTTGCGCGCCTACGCGCTCTATCTGCTGGCGCGCCAGGGAATGAGGCCCGCCGCGGCGATTTCCAACGTTGAGCAGGAGCTTTCGCACCGCCAGGCGCAGACCTGGTCCACGGACCTCGCGGCCGCATACCTCGCCTCCACCTATAAATTGCTCCAGCGCAACGCCGACGCCGACCGGATTATTGCCAAAGTCCCGTGGTCGCAGCAAAGCGCGCCGGATATGGACGATGTTTATTACGACCCGGTGGCGCGCGACGCGCAACTGATCTACCTGCTGGCGCGCCACTTCCCGGAACGAGTCGGCGGCATTCCGAGTACGGCGCTCGAAGGCATTGGCGACGCCATTAGCGGCAACAAGGTAAGTTCGCTCTCGGCCGCATACACGCTGCTGGCTCTCGATGCGTTTGCGAAGGCCGCGGCGCCGAACATGAAGCTCGGCATCGTGATCGTGGGAAAACGTGAAGGTGCAACTTCACACGTGAGCGTCCCGGTGGGAACGCCAAACGTCGAATTCACGCGTGAAGGCCCTCTCGCAGCCTACTATTCCGTGACCGAGTCCGGCTTTGACCGGAACCCGCCCCCTTCGGAAGCCAACCAGGGTCTGGATGTGATTCACGAATTTCTCGATACAAATGGAAACGTCACCAGCAAGGTGAAGCTCGGCGACGAATTCTGGGTGCGCGTGCGAGTCAGGACCACCAACCGGCAATTCCTGAACCAGGTCGCGCTGGTGGACATCCTGCCCGGCGGCGTCGAGCCCACGCTCGATCGCCAGCTTGGGCCGGGCACGGATTGGACCCCTTACTATGTCGATCGGCGCGACGACCGCGTCATTATTTATGGCGACGCCAGAAGTTCAGCGCAAACTTACGTCTACAAGGTGCGCGCCACCAACGAAGGTGTGTTCCAATCGCCCGCTGCCTTCGCGGAGGGGATGTACAACCGTCAAATTACCGGCATGAGTCAGGCATCAACCCTGGAGATTGTGAAGCCATGACTCGGCGCGTTTCAGAATGGGTGGCAATCTTGTGCATGCCTACGGTTCTCCTGCTCATCCGTGTCTACCCGTGGCAACCGCTGCGTGACAAGGTCGCGCAGTCCACCACCATCTGGTCGGCGGATGGCGAGCTTCTGCGCGCCACGCTCGCCAGCGACGGGCAGTATCGCGTGTGGACTCCAATTGGCCAGATGTCTCCGGAACTGGTCAGCGCGTTCCTGACCAAGGAAGACCGGTGGTTTTACTGGCACCCGGGTGTGAATCCCTTTTCGCTCGCCCGCGCCGCATTCAAGACGTGGCGAGGACGAGCCCGTCAGGGCGGTTCGACGCTCACCATGCAGCTCGCGCGGCTGATCTACCGCCTGAATACCAAGACCCCGGCGGGCAAGTTTAAGCAGTCTGTCGCCGCCGTGTGGCTTGAGGCGAGATACTCGAAACACAGCATTCTGGAAGCCTACCTGAACCTTGTGCCCTTTGGCCGCAACATTCAGGGAGTCGGCGCGGCCAGCCGCATCTACTTCAACAAGCCTCCTGCGCAAATCGATTTGGGCGAAGCGATCAACCTTGCGGTGATTCCGCAGCACCCGGCAGCGCGCGCTGGGCGCGGCCTGTCTCAATCCCGCCTGTTGTCCGCGCAAGCTCGACTTGCCGCGTATTGGATCAACAAGAATCACCCAACCGATTCGGAGCGGCGCGAGCTGGAGCTTCCGGTTCTGGCAACCACGGATTCAGGCATCCCCATGCGCGCGCCACATTTCACGGACGCGATCCTTGCAGCCAATCCCGGTGCTTCCGGCGCGATGGTCACCACGCTGGACACCGACCTTCAGCGCGTGGTGGAACGGCAAATCGAGTGTTATGTGACTCAGTTCAGCGACCTCGGCATCAACAATGCAGCAGCGCTGCTCGTGGATTATCGCGATATGACGGTGAAAGCCTGGGTGGGCTCAGCCGATTACTCGAACCCGGAAATTCATGGCCAAATCAACGGCGTGCTGACCAAGCGTTCGCCGGGTTCGACGCTGAAGCCGTTCATCTACGCGCTGGCTCTTGACCAGGGCGTGCTCCACCCGCGCACCATTTTGCGCGATGAGCCGGCTTCCTTCGGTCCATTCACGCCGGAAAACTTCGATGGCAATTTTGTAGGCCCCATTCCAGCGCAGGACGCCCTGATTCGCAGCCGCAACATTCCTGCCGTTTGGGTCACCACGCAGCTTCGTCAGCCCAATCTCTATCAGTTCCTGCAAATGGCGGGCGTAAGCAACATGAAGCCTCAATCGTATTACGGCCTGGCGCTGCCGCTTGGCGGAGGCGAGGTCACAATGGAAGAGCTGGCGGACCTCTACGCCATGCTGGCGAATCACGGCGTGCTGCGGCCGCTGCGGACCCTCCAGAACGAACCGGGAGCCGAGGGAGCGCGCCTGCTGAGTCCCGAGGCGAGCTTCATTTCTGTTGACATGCTCAGCCACAACCCGCGCCCGGGCGAAGACAGTTCGCTCGCTCCGCCCGGCCGCTGGCCCGTGGCGTGGAAGACAGGAACCTCCTGGGGATTTCGCGACGCGTGGTCGGCGGGCATCGTCGGACCGTACATTCTGGTCGTCTGGATTGGTGACTTTCAGGCGGAGGGTAATCCCAGCTTCGTCGGAATCGAAGCAGCGGCGCCCCTATTCTTCCGCATTGTGGATGCCTTGCAACTGGAGCGCCCCGGCGAAGTCATTCCGCGGAATGATCCCCCGCCCGGCGTCAGTCGTGTGGCGGTATGTGCCGAAAGCGGCGATTTGCCCAACAAGTATTGCCCAGACACCGTCGAGACGTGGTACATTCCCGGCAAATCGCCCATCAAGGTCAGCCAGTTGCACCGCGCGGTGACGCTCGATATTTCCACCGGACTTCCAGCCTGCCCGCCCTACGATCCGGACTCCACACGGCAGGAGGTTTTCGAATTCTGGTCGTCTGACATGATGAAGCTCTTCCGCGAGGCGGGCATGCCCCGGCGCAAGGCTCCTGCCATTCCTGATTGCGCCGCGGACGACACACGCGGGGCCCCGAAAATTGCCACGCCGCTGCGAGGCGTAACTTATACCCTGCGCCGCAAATCCAGCGGCGAAACCATTCCACTCGAAGCCATCACCGAGGCGGACGTGGCCAGCGTCTTCTGGTTCGACGGGGCAGCACTGATTGCCAAGTCCACGGTGACCCACGGCGCCGTTCCCTGGGCGCCTGCCGCAGACGGCATCCACATTCTTCGCGTGGTGGACGATCACGGCCGCTCGGCTGAGCGTGACGTTACGGTTCGATTCACCAATTGATATCAAGACTGAAAATTGCGTCAGGCGGATTTTTTCCGTTGGGTTTTCTTTGCGGGCCTCATGGCTTGTTCAATCGCCGGCGCCAGAACGTCGAAATCAAACGGTGCGTCGTGCCTTAAACCGTTGATAAAAAATGTGGGAGTGCCATTCACGCCGCTGCGCACGCCCCCGTTAAAGTCGGCGGAAACCTTCTCAACATACTCTTCGCTTTCCAATGCCTTGACCAGCGCCGCGGGGGAAAGGCCCAAAGTTTTCGCGAGCGCCAGATAAAGCGACCCGCCCAACTGCTCCTGATTCTCAAACAGCAGATCGTGCATCTCCCAGAATTTGCCCTGCGCGCCTGCGAATTCAGCCGACTCAGCGGCGGATTCGGCATTGGGGTGCATCTCCCGCAAGGGAAAATTCCGGTACACCACGCGCAGCTTGCTCCCAAAATGCTCCTGAAGCTGTTTCACAATGGGGTAGGCGTGTCCGCAGTGTGGGCATTCGTAGTCGCCGTATTCCACCAGGGTGACTGCAGCGTTCGACTTGCCTTGCGCGTAGTCATCAGCGGTGACAGGAACTTTGAGGGTGGCCACCGGAGTCTCCTATTTGAGAAGTTTTTCCAGCGCTTCCAGAATGCCGTCCGCGCCGGGATTGACAGCGATGGGCGAGCAATAACTCCAGGCGATCCTGCCATTCTTGTCGATCACAAAAAGCGCGCGCTCGGAAATTCCATCCGCATGGCGATACGCGCCGTACTTGCGAGCCACTGCGCCTTTGGGCTCGAAATCCGCAAGCAGCGGGAAGTGCAGGTGGCGTGCTTCCGCGAAAGCCTGGTGACACCAGGAACCGTCCACGGAGATGCCCAGCAGTTCGGCGTTGAACTTGGCGAATTCGGGAAGGACCTCGTTGTAGAGCGCCATTTGATCGCCGCACACCGGGCTGAAGTCGGCGGGATAAAACGCCAGAATCACCGGGCGCCCGCGCAGGGAGTTGAGTGAAAGGACCTGGTCGGAGGTGGCATGCAGGGAGAAGTTGGGGGCTTCGACGCCGGGCTGGAGAATTCCCGGCTTCTGCGCCTGCGGTTTGCGCGCCATCTTCCGGCGTGAGCCTTTGTGCGAGCCTTTCTTCTTCGGAGCCATCGAGCAAATCCTTTCGCGATCAATTTGAGTTCGTTTTTATGTCTTGCCAGGGGCGCCCTGTCCTAATTCCACCAACACCGGTTCCGGGAGCGCGTTCATTATAGCCTCACTTTGGATGCGCCACCGCACGGTGTGGTTCGAGATTTATATCGCCGTGTTGAGCCTGCGCCCTAATGCCCAGGCTGAGGGTTGGCGGGGGGAGGTTGAACCTCCGGAGGCTGCGGGCCGGTGGTGAAAACGACTCCCGTCCCGCTCAGCGCCACCGTCTGCGGACTGCCGCCGGCGTTGTCTGAAATGGTCAGCGTACCGGTGTTCACGCCAAGCGCCCGTGTTTTGAACGTAACCGTGATCTTGCAATTTGCGGTGGCATTCAACGCCATTCCGCAAGTGTTGGTTTGGGCAAAGTAGCCGCTGATGGTGATGCCCGAAATATTGAGCGTGGCATTGCCCGTGTTGGTCAGCGTCACAGTCTGCGAGCCGGCCAGCCCGAGTGGCTGGGGCAGGAACGTCAGCGAATTGACTGACAGGTTCACCAGGGGGCCGACTCCGGTTCCGCTCAAACCGACCATCTGCATGCTGCCGGGGACGGCGTTGGAATTGTCCGTGATCGTCAGCGTGCCGGAGAGCGAGCCAACCGCCTGGGGTGTGAAGGTGACGTTTATGGTGCAGAAGCTCCCGGCGGCGACGCTGCCGTTGCAGTTGTTCGTCTGGCCGAAATTACCGCTGGTGCCGATGTTGGAAACGGTGAGGGTTGCTGTTCCTATGTTGTTGAGGGTGACCTGCGTCACGCCGCTGGTGGTCCCCAGGTTTTGATTGTTGAACGAAAGGCTTGATGGGGTCGGGCTCGCGATCGGCGCTGTGCCCGTTCCGCTCAGGCCCACGGTCTGCATACTGCCCGATACGGCGTCGGTGTTGTCCGTGATTGTGAGGGTGCCGGTGAGCGTGCCGGTCGCTTCGGGAGTAAAGGTAACGTTAATGGTGCAGAAGCTTCCGGCGCCAACGCTGCCGTTGCAATTGTTCGTTTGGCCAAAGTTGGCGCTGGCCACGATGTTGGAAATGGTGAGCGTCGCTGTGCCGTTGGTGTTGTTCAGAGTTATTTGCTGCGAGCCGCTGGTGGTTCCGAAGAATTGATTCGTGAACATCAGGCTGGACGGGGAAACTCCCGCCACCGGCTCTGTTCCTGTTCCCATCAGATTCACCGACTGCGAGCTGCCGTTTGGTCCCTGGCCGTTGTCGCTGAAGGTCAACATGGCATTGCGCGTGCCCGTCGCGGAGGGCGTGAAGATGATCATGACCGTACAGGTTCCGTTCGGCTGGAGGGTGGCGCCGGTGCAGGTGTCGGCGCTCTTCGAGAAATCGCCCGGGTTGGCGCCGCCCACGGTGGCGGTTGAGACGATAAGGTTGGCCGTCCCACTATCGGTAAGCGTCACGGTCTGGGAACTGCTGGATGTATGCAGCAACTGACCGCTGAAGGTCAGATTGCCTGACGTTCCGGCCTGGGGTGCGCCCGCACCGCTCCCTGAAAGAGTCACGGTTTGTGAAGCGATGGCGGCATTGTCCGCGAAGATCAGCGCAGCTGTTTGAGTGCCCGACG
>JASHTY010000271.1 GCA_030040315.1 Terriglobia bacterium
AACTGGCGCCAACGGCCAAATCATCTACAATGCCTTCACGGTCGACAATGACCCGCAGTGGGTCGGACGAGTTGACCGGAATTTTGGCCCAAAACTCCGCATCTCCGGCAACTTTCTCTGGGATTCCTACGACGCCCCGCTGGTAGGACAAAATCAGGGCAATATTCTTACGGGAGGAGACTCGAAGAAATGGGCCAGCGTAGTGACTTCGCTCAATGCCAGCTATGTGTTCAATCCAAGGCTTTTTACAACTTTGAGTATTGCTTATAGCAGGGGGGTCTACAGTGCGCTAGGTTCAACTTTGTTTCCTACAATCCAGGAACTAGGAGCAACAAATATCCCTGACCTTGATCCCCCCCAGTACAAGCCAATTCAGGGCGATATCGAGTCCTGGTTTGCATACGGTTGGAACGCATTCACCACCCAACCTCGCAATGAAGAGGACTTCAGCAACAACTGGACTTATGTGCGAGGCAACCACATTCTCGATTTCGGTGCAGAGGAAATCATCTCTCAAACTCTCTTCAACAGTGATTTCGTCAGTGGTGGCTATAACGCCTGGACTTGCACGCAGACAGGATACAATCCCGTCGACTTTTTGTTGGGTTTGGGCTGCAGTTTCGAGCAATTTGCCCCTGAATACATTGTTCCTCAGAATGCGATGCCCGCGTTGTATGCGAACGATAAATGGAAAATCAAGCGGGATCTCACGGTGAATCTCGGCCTTCGATGGGAACCATGGCTGCCCTTCGCCGACCATAGTTCCTATCGGGAGGGGGACGTATTCGTTCCGTCAGCATTCGCAAATGGAACACATTCCACGCGGTACCCCAATTTGCCTCCGGGTTTGTTTGTGCCGGGCGACCCCGGCATCCCTCCTGGTGGTTTCCCATCGCAGTGGGCTGTATTTGATCCGAGGGTTGGCCTTGCCTGGAATGTTTTAGGGAAAGGCACAACGAGTGTGCGCGCGGGATTCGGCTTGTATCGCGTCCCCGGGTTTGGGGAATATGCCTCCCAGAACCCGACTACCGTGCCTTGGACGGTCGGTGGAACTTTCAGCAATTTGGGAGTCAGCGCGTATTCTCCCTACGATGTTGCTCCCTACAACGGTGTCATTCCGACCTTTCAATTGCCGCCCACCACAAGCGAAGCATTCCCCACTCCCATTGCGAGCACGGTCTATTCATTCGACGATCATGCCAAACCAATGGCGATCATGGAGTGGAATCTTACGATAGAGCATCAACTGCCCAGCGGGATCATGCTCCATACGGGGTACGAAGCTTCAGAGGGATACCATCTGCTGATCAATCAAGATATTAACTCGCCCCCTTGTTGCCCGGCCGGTGCGACTGAGGCTAACATGGCCACGCGTCGTCCCGATTACCCCTATTATGGAGGGCCTATCGCGCAGAATCTCAACCAGACTACTGCCTCCTACAACGCGTTGGACGTGAGTGTTGAAAAACGGATGACAGGTAACCTGTCATTCTTGGGGGGATTTCGATGGGCAAAGTGTCTGGACACGGGATCGATTATAAGCTTGAGTAAGGAGGAAACTGCCGACCCGTATGATCGAAGATTGGATCGCGGGCTCTGCTGGTCTGACCTTGGTGTAACATTCAAGATGGCTGCCGTATGGAGAATGCCTTCCTTCGCGTCACGCGGGTTCGTGATGCGCCACTTTCTCGGTGGCTGGAAGTCGAGTGGGATACTGAATTGGGAGGACGGTTACCCCTATACGGTATTCTCCGGTGAAGACACCGCTCTCAATGGGGTCAGCAACCGGGCCCGCGACAACATAATAGGTAATCCATATTTGCCGGGAAACCGGTCTACCTCTCAAAAGCTGGCGGAATGGTTCAATACCGCCGCTTTTGCGATACCGGCTACCGGAACCTATGGTGATGCTGCGCGCTGCCTGCTCCGGGGTCCGGGTTACTCAGATCTTGATTTTGCGCTGATTAAGTCCTTCCCTCTTGCGATGAGGCCGCTAGGAGAAGGCTCACACATTGATTTCCGGGCGGAGGCATTTAACCTTTTCAACCATCCCAATTTTGGTGAGCCTAATAGCACATCGTCCGCGGTAACCAATTTTGGTGAGATTACATCCGCTAACAGCCCTCGGATCATGCAATTCGCTCTGAAGCTATTTTTCTGAGGGAGGAGAGAAGCCGGTTCTTTATCCTGCGGACTTTAGGGGAGACGAGATTCCACAAGAAATGTTTCGTCGTGTGACGTACAATATTTCACGAAAGTAGGAGAGAAATTCAGGCTCGTTGCTTGACCCTGTGAAATCATATAGCGTATTTTTCTGATAAATGTTTCGCAACAGCTCGGTCTCTCTTGAAAGGAGTCGAGCGTCGGCTGTAGGGTTTTCTGTTCAGGTTTCTCGCGGGGCAAGAAAAGGGAGAGATTTTGAAGAAAAAAGTCACGCTGGCTGACGTCGCGGCTGCGGCAGGGGTAAGCATGCCGACGGTTTCACGAGTTGCAACGGGAACTGCACGTGTGAGCCCCGAGATCGAGCGCCGCGTGAAGAACGCCGCTGCAGAACTGGGGATCGATCTTCTTCGGAAAAACAAGTCACGAGTGGTAGCCTTCCTTTTGAGCAACCGGGACAAGTTGCATCCCTTTCACTCGCGCGTGCTGGTGGGATCGCAGGAGCATTGCGCCCGGAACGGTTACAGTCTAGTTTTTTGCCCATTCCGCTATTCACCGACGGCGGCCTGGCGCGAGCTTCGACTGCCGCATTTCGGCGAGCGCCGCCAACGTGTGGATGGTGTGATCCTCGGTGGGACCAACTTTCCCGGATTGATTGACCTGCTCGACCGCAGGCGCATTCCTTTTTCCGTTTTGGGCAACAACATGGTGGGCGAATGGAACCCAGCGGATCACGATGTCGTTTCAACTGACGACATCGTAGGCGCGTACGAGATGACTCGATATCTTCATTCACTCGGCCATCAGATGGTCTGGTATGTGGGCAATTCGCTGTTGCCTTGGTTTTCGCGATGCCGGCAGGGATACGAACGCGCCAGGGCGGACGGAGGATTACCATCGCACGCCGTGGATTTCCATTCTGAGGATAGCCAAGAAGGGGGGTACATCAGCACAAAATCCATCCTCCGCAACGGAGGCTCGGTGACAGCGATCTTCGCCGGTGACACGGCTGCTGCTTGCGGTGCGTACCGCGCCCTGCGGGATGCCGGATTGCGTATTCCATTGGATGTAAGCGTTGCCGCAGTGGGTGAGAGCGGCGGCGAGATGCTGGACCCACCGCTGACCCGAGTACGGGAATTTCCCGAGCAAGTTGGCACGGAGCTTGCCAAGCTTGTCCTCAGCCGAGTTAACCATCCCGAAAGTTCCCCTAAGCAACTAGTGGTGCCTACTCAACTGGTAAAGCGCGAGTCGTGTGGCCCCGTCTCTCAGGCCGGAGCGGAGCGAGACAAACGGCATGAACTTATCGCTCAACCCTGATTTTTCGGTGGTGTGCGCAACCCCCGACACATACATCGCGCTTCTATGGAGTCATTCATGTTCGTTCAAATGAACCGACGCCCCCAGACACCCATGCCACGCTGCTTAGGCTAAATTTATCTTTGGAGGAGTCCGTGCACAGCTTTACCTGTGACCATGCCTCTGTCCACGTTTACAAATCCAAGCTAGATACCAGCCGCGCAGCAGCTGCCCATGCAGGAGCGGTGCTGCGGAAGTGTACCTCATCCCGTGGACGAGCCTCTATTATTGTTGGAACCGGCCTTTCGCAACTGGAAATGATTGACGCGTTAGTGCGCGAACCGAATTTGGATTGGCACCGCATTGAAGTTTTTCATATGGACGAACACGTCGGGCTGCCCGAGACACATCCTGCAAGTTTTCGGCGCTGGCTCAAAGTTCACCTAGCGGACGTTGTCCATCCAGGCAGAGTCCACTACTTGAATGGAGATGCCGCAGATTCCGAGCAAGAGTGCAAGCGTTATGGCGAACTACTTCGTTCTGCCCCGATCGACATTTGCTTCCTCGGCTTTGGGGAGAACGGCCACATCGGTTTTAATGACCCACATGTGGCCAAGTTCGACGATCCTTTTACTGTCAAAAGGGTTGAGCTAGATGTGCGTTCGCGGATGCAACAGGTTGGTGAAGGGAATTTTCCTCACCTAGAATTGGTGCCCCTACTCGCACTCACGGTCACTTGTCCCACGCTGGTGGGTGCCGAACACTTGATATGCTGTGTTCCCGAACGACGCAAAGCCGAGGCAGTCAGAGCCGCGCTTCGGGGGCCGATCACTCCGCTCTGCCCGGCATCCATTGTCAGGACGCATCCCCGTGCGTTCATATTCCTCGACGCAGACTCAAGTTCGCTTTTGCAAGATGAGAATCCAGACGTGATGACGAACACTTCGATGGAGAACCGTTCAGTTCCGTCGAAATAGGCGGTCGAGACTTATGTTGTATTTGGTTTTATCGTTCGATATAAGCGAAACGGCCGGACCGGTGCCCTTGTCCCTCAAATGGCCCCATTCATGCTGGTCGCAACGGGTCTTGAGAATCAAATCTGCTGGACAGTTGCCAAACTCAAGTGAATCCTTGACTAACATCGCATGCCACGACTGCGATTCGGAATCGCATATTGGCCAGTATAGAACTAGAACGCGTTGCAAAACCCTGTACAAGGGATTGAATTTCGAGTAGTTATTTTGTGGTGGGGGTGGATCGCGAGCGTCAACTGCGCCAAAGGGAGGGCCGATGGCGCGATACGGTCGGTTGCTGACCGACGTGCAATGGGAAAGGATTCGGCCCTTGCTCCCCAAGCGCCCGCCGCGCCCGCGTGGTGGCCGCCCTGCGGCCGCAGACCGCAAAGTGCTGGAAGGCATTTTGTGGATTTTGCGCAGCGGGGCGCGCTGGCAAGACTTGCCGGAGGAATTTCCGCATCCCTCGACCTGCTGGCGGCGACTACGGGACTGGGAAGAGCAAGGGGTCTGGCTCAACATCTGGCGTGCGTTCCTGAGTGAACTCAACGAACGCCAGCAAGTGCGATGGAGCGAATCGTTCCTGGACGGCAGCTTCGCTCCGGCCAAAAAGGGGGCCTTGCCGTCGGCAAAACCCGCCGGGGGAAAGGCACGAAGTGGATGGTGGTGGTCGACGGCCAGGGTCTTCCTTTGGGAAACGACCTTCACTCTGCATCCCCGGCGGAAGTCCGGCTGGCGGAGGGGACGCTCCAGACGATCCGGGTAGGGCGTCGGCACCGTCCTGGTCGTCCCCGACAGAAGCCCCTGCGCGTGATTGCCGACGGGGGTTACGACAGCGATCCGCTGCGCGAGCGGCTGGCCCGGCGGGGCATCGAATTGATCGCCCCGCACCACAAAAACCGAACCCGACCGCCCACGCAGGACGGTCGCGCCTTTCGGCGGTACAAACGGCGCTGGATCGTCGAACGCACCATCGGCTGGCTGGGCAACTACCGTCGACTGGTCGTCCGCTATGACCGCTCGCTCACCATCTATCAAGGGTTCTTTCATATCGCCTGCTTCATGATCGTCTTGC
>JASHTY010000272.1 GCA_030040315.1 Terriglobia bacterium
ATCCAAAATCTAAAATCGCAAATCGAAAATTACTTCACCCATCCCCACTGGCTCAGCGGCCAATAGACCAGCACCGCCTTGCCATAGATGAACTGCCGGTCCACCGTGCCCCACACGCGGCTGTCGTTTGAGGAGCTGCGGTGGTCGCCCAGCACGAAGTAGTGGTCAGGTTCAACCTTCACCGCCGCATAACTCTGATCGTCCAGGTAGCTTGGCGCCACATAGGGCTCGCTGAGCGGTTTGCCGTTCACCAGCACGCGCCCGTCGCGAATGCTCACCACATCGCCGGGCAACCCGATCACACGCTTGATGTATGATTTCGATTGATCGAGCGGATAGCGGAACACCACCACATCGCCGCGCGCGATCGAACGAAAACGGTACGTGAACTTGTTGATGAAGATGCGCTCGTGATTCTCCAGGCGGGGCATCATGCTGGTGCCTTCCACCTGCGCGGGCTGATAGAGAAAAACGATGACAATAAAGGCCAGCAGCACAGAAAGGATCAAATCGCGCAGCCAATAGCGGGTTTCAAAAAACCACTTTTGCGCGGAATTCAAGCCACTGGGTTCGTCAGATGCCGCCATCAAAATTTCAAATCTCAAATTTCAAATTTGAAATCAATCGAGCCGTTATATCACAGATTGCCGGTATCACAAATTCTCAATCAGCAATCACAACTCCCGAATCAACCAAAGATATCCTTCACCTTTTCCGCTGCGCCGCGCTCCAGGGGCTGGTTATCCACGCGCACCGCCGGAGCCAGAAGCTCAATCGTGCGGCGATGCTCGCGCGAGAGGCGCGTGGGCGTGACCACAAACACGGAGATGTACAGGTCACCGTGCCCATGGCCTTCCAGACTGGGCATGCCCAAGCCGCGCTTGCGGAACACCGAGCCGCTCTGCGTGCCCTCGGGAATACGCAAAGAGTCCTCGCCGTGCAGCGTGGGAACGGAGATTTCCGCCCCCAGCGTGGCCTGCGAAATGGAAACCGGAATCGTGTAATAGAGGTCGTTTCCGCGCCGCTCAATAAAGGGATGCTCGCGGACCTTCAGGATCACGTACAGGTCGCCCACCGCGCCGCCGCGCCCCGCCACTCCTCCCTCGCCTGCCACGCGCAGGCGGGTGCCATCGTCAACGCCGGGGGGAATGCGCAGGTCCAGCACGCGCTCGCTTTTCACGCGCCCTTCGCCCCTGCACTTCGGGCAGGCATCGCGAATCACCTGCCCGGCGCCCTGGCACTGCGGGCAGGTGCGCGTGACGGTGAAGAAGCCCTGCTGGTGGCGAAGTTGCCCGCGCCCGCCGCAGGTTTGGCAGGTCAGCGGCTTGCTTCCGGGTTTGGCACCCGAGCCTGCGCACGCCTCGCACACTTCCCAGCGCGGGATCTTGATCTTGGTTTCCAGCCCCGTGGCCGCCTCTTCCAGGCTGATTTCTAGGTCGTAACGCAGATCCACTCCCGCCGGCGCGCGCCCCCCACGCCCCGAGCGGCCGAAGATGTCCCCGAAGCCGAACAGGTCCCCGAAGATGTCGCCGAAATCGCTGAAGATGGTGGCGTTGAAGTCCGGCGAGCCGCCTGACCCGCCCAGGCCGGCATGGCCGAAGCGGTCGTATACGGCGCGCTTCTGCTGGTCCGCCAGCACGCTGTAGGCTTCCGTAATTTCCTTGAATTTCTCCTCCGCTTCCTCCTTGCGGTCAGGATTGCGGTCAGGATGGTGCTGCATGGCGAGGCGGCGATAGGCGGTCTTGATCTCCTGCTCGCTCGCCTCGCGCTTTACTTCCAGAATTTCGTAGTAATCACGCTTTTTTGGCAAGGAATTACCTCGTTGTAGCGGCGGTCGGGGAATCGCTGCTACAGCTACTCACTCTTTCCGCCCGTTGCCACCTTGACGATGGCCGGGCGCAGCAACTTGTTCTTCAGACGATAGCCCCGCTGCAATTCTTCCACAATCTCTTGTTCACGGCGGTCCGGCGCGTTTACGGTTTCAACCGCCTGGTGAAGGTAGGGATCGAATATCTGATTCGCGGTGTCGATGGGCGTCAGCCCGGCGCGTTCCAGCACTCCGTAGAGTTCGCGGTAGATCAGTTCCATGCCCTGGTAGAACGCCGCAGGAACCGCGGCATCGCGATGCTGCAGGGCGCGCTCAAAGCCATCGAGCGTGGGCAGCAGCGAGCGGATCAGGCTCTCCGCCGCGTATTGCCGCACATCCTCTTTTTCCTTCTGCGTGCGCTTGCGAAAATTATCCAGCTCCGCCTGCTTGCGCAGCAGACGGTCATAAAGATCTTTCTTATCGGCTTGAAGTTTCTCGTAAGCCTCTGCAAGTCCCGCTTGCGGAGCGGTGGGAGCAGCCACACCCTTCCCGTTGGGCGGCTCACTGGAATCTTCCGCGTCGTGCGCACCCGTGTCGCTGGGCGTCATCCATTCGTTTTCGTTGTCCATAAAAAACCCTTTGGTTTTCGGTTCCCTTTCTTCGATCCGCGGCGGCCGGCTCAATTCGAGCTGAGCAGCCGGCTGCACAACTCCGCCACATACTCAACGGAGCCCATGGCGCGGTCGTAATCCATGCGCATCGGCCCGACCACACCCAGCGCCCCCACGGTGCGCTCACGATAATGCAACGGCGCCACCACCAGCGTGCAATCGTGCATCTGCGCCTCCGAAATCTCCCTGCCGATAAGGATGCGCACGCCTGCCTCCGGGGTTTGCAAACAGGCTTCCACAATGCGCGCCAGCTTGGCCTTTTCCTCAAGCGTCTTTACCAGTTGCTTGATTTTCTGCACGTCGGCGAAGTCCGGACGCTCCAGGATTTTCGCCGTGCCGTCCACTATCAGCCCGCCCGACTCGTTTTCCGACAGCGCGCCCCACATGAAGAGCGTGGCCACGTTCTTCAGCAGGCGGTCGCACAGAATCTTCTCCGCCTCCACGCGGTGCATGACCTCCAGGCGAATGGTTCCGAGCGACCAGCCGCGGAATTCCGCATTCAGAAAGTTCGCGGCGTGGTCCAGCTCTTCCTGCGTGAAGGCTTCCTCCAGGCGCACCACGCGGTTTTCCACCAGGTCGGGCTTCGAAACGATCACCACCAGCACGCGGTGGTCCGCCCCACTGCTGGGAAGGTTGATGAACTTGATGTGCTCAAGCAGCTTTTCTTCCATCGCCGGCGCCAGCACCAGGCCGATGTTGCGGGAAACCTCCGAAAGCGTGCGCGAGGCCTTCAGCATCAGCCGCTCGGGCCGGTCGGCGTCGCCGCGCAACGACTGGTCAATGTAACGCTCCGTCTCCGCACCCAGACGCGCGCCCCGCACCCTCTCCACATAGAACCTGTAAGCCTTCTCAGTAGGCACACGTCCGGAGGAGATGTGCGGTTGCGCCAAGAACCCACCGTCCTCCAGTTCGCAGAACACCGCACGGATGGTGGCCGGACTCAGCGGTTCGAGCATCTGCTCCGAAAGCGCCTTCGAACCCACCGGAAAGCCGCTGGCAATGAACTGGCGGACCACAGCCACCAGGATTTCCCGGCCACGAATAGATAAGTCGCTCTGCTCCATCAAGTTAGCCCCTTGGGCGAGGCGTACAGCCAGTTCGCGGTATTCAGACCTCAATTTATTTTATCGGGGGATGCGGGAAGTGTCAAGATTGCCACACGCCAGAATGCCAGGTGCGGAATTTCCCCCACCCACCTGGGTGAAATTCCCCAATCGGAAATTGCAAAACTCAGTGGCTCGGGCAGAAGGGGCGCGGAATTTTCACGCTTTGAAATTCCCACTCTTCCAAGCTTGAGGATTTCCGCAACCCCTCGCGGGCTGCAGGCGCCAAAATTCGGATTTGCGTCTCCAGCGCGGTTTTGCGCTCTGAGATTTCCAACTTGCAGTTCCAAATGGGGCTAAGCACTTTGAAATTTCAAATTTCAGGTTCCGGCTGGGTTTTTGCCGTTTGAAATTTCAAATTTGAAATTGAGATTCAAGGGGGGGGGCGGGCTACCACGAAGTGCCACATATCTAAGCTCACCCGAAAATGGTCATTTAGCTAGACGTATGGCCTCTGAATTGCCTAACAAATGGTGCACCGTGAACAACGGAGTCGCCACTGAAGCCCCGCCTTTCCACGAGCGGGTAGCCACGGCACGATCTTTGTGCCGTGGGCTTTGGGTCTTGCGCACAACCCACGGCATAAAACGCATGCCGTGGCTACCATCTGCCAATTTTGTCGAAAAGCGGGTAGCGGGTAGCCACGGCACGATCTTTGTGCCGTGGGCTTGGGTTCTTTCAAAGAAGCCACGGCAAAAGGAATGCCGTGGCTACCATTTGGCGCACAACCCACGGCATAAAGCGCATGCCGTGGCTACCATCTGCCGTTTTTGTCGAAAAGGAGACAACCATGTCACTCATCAAGAAACCTGAAATGACCGAAGCCAATCGCGCCGCGCACCGCGCCAACGGCCGGAAGTCGCGCGGCGCCCGAACCCCGCAGGGCAAGGAGCGGGCGCGGGCGGCCAACCTGCGCCACGGGTATTACTCCGACATCCGCGATGAGGCCATTGTGGCCCTGGGAGAGGATCCCGCCAAATTGCGCCGGCTTATCGATTCCGCCTACGAGGAGTGGCGGCCGCAGGGCGATTACCGGTCCGCGCTGGTCGAGCG
>JASHTY010000273.1 GCA_030040315.1 Terriglobia bacterium
ACGCTTGCCCTCCCGGGGGAAGAATCTTACACGCGCCCTCCTACCCCCTTAAATCTGTAAAGTTTTTCAACACTTTAGCCGATTCATTTCGTGGGAGAGGAGCGGTCAATTCTGTCCGCGCTCACGGGTTGGAGTGTGTTTGCCTGACGTGAACTCCGACATAGAAGCCTCGCCCTGCTGCTGCGCCAAATCGCAGACTGCTTAAGCTGAAAATCTCCGCGCCGTCAGGCGCGGCGATGCGCCTTCGCCACCTCACGGCGTGCAGCATGAAAGGTTCCACGGTCCTTACGCTTTGGAAGGCCCTCCTTTTTGGAAGTAACTGCCCGGAAAGGCTGCGGGCATCGGCAAGGGCGCGGTGATGGATCAGGTGAAGGCAATATTCACATCCGGCGATTTCATGCCGCACGGCTTCTGCTACCTGTGGAACCGCGAACTTGTAGCTCTTCATGTCATTTCCGACGGCTTGATTTTCCTTGCCTACCTCGCCATTTCGGCGACCTTGGCGTACTTTGTGTACAAACGCCGCGACTTACCCTTCAGTTGGATGTTTGTGTGCTTCGGCACCTTCATTGTTGCCTGCGGTTTTACTCATGCCATGGAAGTTTGGACCGTCTGGCACCCCAGCTACTGGCTCGCCGGGGCAGTTAAGGGAATTACGGCGCTGGTTTCCGTGCCCACGGCGGTGTTGCTGGTCCGGCTGATCCCGGCGGCGCTCAAGATTCCCAGCGTAAGCGCCTTGCGGCGTGAAATGGCCGGACGCGAGCAGGCCCAGGCACGCTTTCGGGGGTTGCTTGAGTCAGCGCCCGACGCCATGGTGGTGACCGACGGGCAGGGGAAAATCGTTCTGGTCAACGCCCAGGTGGAAAAGGTATTTGGCTATAAGCGGGAAGAAATCCTGGGGAAGGAAGTGGAAGTCTTGTTGCCGGAACGCTTTCGGAGCGGACATCCCGGTCGCCGCGCAAATTTCCATGCCCAGCCGCGCGTTCGTGAAATGGGAGCGGGGCTGGAATTGTACGGTTTGCGCATCGACGGCACGGAATTCCCCGTGGAAATCAGCCTGAGCCCGCTCGAAACCGGTCAGGGCGTTCTGGTGTCGAGCGCCATTCGCGACATCACCGAGCGCCGCAGGGCGGAAGCGATCCTGAAGCAGCAGGCTGCGAAATTAAGCCAGCAAGCGGAACTGTTGGAAATGGCTCATGATGCCATCTTCGTCCGCGACATGAACAGCGTCATCACCTACTGGAATCGCGGCGCGGAGGCAACCTACGGCTGGACGAAGAATGAGGCTGTGGGAAAAACCTCCCACTCCCTGTTGAAGACGGAATTCCCCATTCCCTTGAAGGAAATCGAGCGGCGGGTCAGCTCGAAGCGGTATTGGGAAGGCGAGTTAATCCACACCACGCGCGCGGGCAAGCTGATTATTGCCGAAAGCCGATGGGGCCTTGTGCAGGACCAGGATGGAACGCCCATCGCCATGCTCGAAATCAACCGCGATGTGACCGGCCGAAGGCATCAGGACGCGAGATTCCGCGGCCTGCTGGAATGCGCCCCGGACGCCATCATTGTGGCGGGGACGGATGGCCGGATCGCCTTGGTCAACGCGCAGGCGGAGCGGCTTTTTGGCTATTCGCGCGAAGAACTGCTGGACCACAGCGTGGACGTGCTGGTGCCGGAGCGCTTCTGTGGCGATGAGTTCCTGAACTGGGCGAAATTATTCCACGAAGCGCGGCCGCGCACGCTGGGAGCCAGCCTGGAGCTGTACGGCCGGCGCAAAGACGGCACGGAATTCCCACTCGAGATCGGCCTGAGCCCGCTCAAAACCGAAAGGGAAACACTGGTGTCCAGCGGCATTCGCGACGTGAGCGACCGCAAGCGCGTGGAGACAGGGATTCGAAAACTCAATGACGACCTGGCCCGGCGCGGCTTCGAGCTGGAGGCTACCAACAGGGAGCTTGAAACCTTTGCCTATTCCGTTTCACACGACCTGCGCGCGCCGCTGCGAGCCATCTCCGGCTTCAGCCAGGTGCTGGTGGAAGACTACGGCGGCAAGCTGGATGAGGATGGGCGCGACTGCATTCGACGCGTGCGCGCGGCGACCGAGCGCATGGGTGAGCTGATCGACTGCCTGCTGGGCCTCTCCCGCCTGAGCCGGCAGGAGATTCAGCGCGAAGCGGTTGACCTGAGCGCCATGGCCTGCTCAATTGTCGAGCTTCTGCGCGAGGGCGAGGGCAACCGTCAGGTGGAGGTGGTCATTGCTCCCGGCGCAACCACCCAGGCGGACCGCCGATTAATGGAAGTGGTTCTCCAAAACTTAATCAGCAACGCCTGGAAATTTACCAGCAAGAATCCCCAGGCGCGGATTGAATTCGGGGTTTCGCGCGACAACGGCGAGCGCGTTTTCTTCGTTCGCGACAACGGCGCCGGGTTTGATATGGCGTATGCCAACAAGCTTTTCGGGACATTCCAAAGGTTGCATGGACAGGGTGAGTTCCAGGGGCACGGCATTGGATTGGCAACTGTGCAGCGGGTTATCAATCGGCACGGCGGGCGCATCTGGGCGGATGCGGCAGTAGGGAAGGGAGCGACTTTTTCATTCACCCTTTAGGAGGACCACGAAATGGAGCACGACACTCCAAGGGCAGGAAGACTCTGTAGCGCGGGTGTCTCCGATCTCGGGAGTTCGATGGTCCCGCCAAGGCGGGACTGCGAATCGGACCCCGCCCAGGCCGGTTCCGCGGCTGGGGAGAGAGGTGCTACAGCTACACCGGCGGCCGGGGCGCCTGAATCGCGGTGGTTTAAGAACTTTCTCGACCGGATTTGGCTAGTTCATCTGGCCTCTGCCGGCTTTGGAATCGCCATCCTTACGCTGCTCGTGGTGGGGGCGGTCCAGTATCGGGCCATTCAGGCGCTCGTGGTGACCGACGCTTGGGTGGCGCACACCTATTCGGTGCTTTTTGAAATTGAGGGATTTATTGCCGGCCTGCAAGGTGCGGAGTCGGCCAGCCGGAACTACGTGCTGACGGGCGAAGACTTCTTCCTGGAGCGATACGATGAGTCCGTCGCCGACCTTCACGAGCATCTGCGGGCAGTACGGAAGCTGACGGTTGACAATCCGGAGCAGCAGGGAAACCTGGACCGCTACGAGCCGCTGATTCAACGCAAGCTGGCGTTGATGCAGGCTCTGATTCGGACTCGGCGGGAACGCGGCATCGGACCTGCCGCCGCGATGATTCAGCAGGGTGAGGGAATGAGATTGATGGACCCCATCCGGTCGGGCGTGGAAACCATGACTGCGGAAGAGAAACGCCTGCTGGAAAGTCGTGAGCCTGCCAGCCGGATGCGCGCGCACCGCGCGGATGTCGCCGTGACGGTGGGGGGCATTCTCGCACTGGGGACGTTGATCGTCGTTACCCGGCTGCTGTTTCTGGGAGGCCGGGAGCGCCGGCGCGCCGAGCTGGAAATCCGCCAGCTCAACGAGCGACTGGAGCAGCGCGTGGCGGAGCGCACTGCACAACTGGATTCCGCCACGCGGGAGCTGGAAGACTTCGCTTATTCCCTCGCCCATGACTTGCGCACGCCGCTGCGGGCGATTGATGGTTTCAGCCAGGCGCTGGCAGAAGACCACGGCGATAAGATCGGCCCCGAGGGGCGTGAGAGCCTGCGCCGCGTGTGCGAAGCTGCACACCACATGGGAGAGCTTATCGATTGCCTTACCGGCCTTGCCCATCTGACTCGCCAGGAGCTTGAGCCCGGCACCCTGGACCTGAGCGCGCTTGCCGCTTCCATTGTGCAGGAGCTGCGCAAAGCTGAACCCGGCCGGAAGGTGGAAGTGGTCATCGCGCAGGGGGCAAGCGCCCAGGGGGATCCGCGACTGGTGGAGCTGGCGCTTCGGAATTTGCTCGACAACGCCTGGAAATTCACCGGCAAGCAGCCCGAGGCGCGGATTGAATTCGGCGTTCGCGCGCACAAGGGCAAGCCGGTGTTCTTCGTTCGGGACAACGGCGCGGGCTTTGATATGGCCTATGCCAATAAGCTCTTCGGGAATTTTCAGCGCCTCCACCACCAGAGCGAGTTTGCGGGCCATGGCATCGGTCTGGCCACCGTGGAGAAGGCCATTCGCCGCCACGGGGGGCGCATTTGGGCGAATGGTGAAGTGGGAAAGGGAGCGATGTTTTCATTCACCCTGTGAAGCGGTGCAATTGTAGAAGAAAGGACACACGATATGAACAACAAAGTGATTCTGTTGGCGGAGGACAACCCTGACGATGAAGCTTTAACGCTGCGCGCCCTGAGAAAAAACAACATTACGAATGAGGTGGTCGTGGCTCGCGACGGGACGGAGACCCTGGACTTTATTTTTGGGACCAACAAGCACGAAGGCCGCGACGTTCGTGATTGGCCGTCCATGGTTTTGCTCGACCTGAAGCTTCCCAAAGTGAACGGCCTGGAGGTTTTGAAGAAAATCCGCAGCGACGAGCGCACGCGCGGCATTCCGGTGGTGATCCTTACCTCCAGCAAGGAGGAGCAGGACGTGGCGGAAAGCTACGGCCTGGGCGTGAACAGTTATGTCCGCAAGCCCGTGGACTTTACCCGGTTTCTCGACGCCGTGAAGCAGATCGGTCTCTACTGGCTGCTGCTGAACGAGGCGCCCATTCCCTATCAGCGAGCGACCCATGTCTAAACCCCTGCGCGTTCTGATCGTGGAGGACTCACCGGACGATGCAAAGCTTCTGTTGCGCGAATTGCGCCGCGGCGGATATGACGTGGTCTCGGAAACCGTGGAAACTCCCAAGGACATGATGGACGCGCTCGCCGAGCGCGGGTGGGACGTGGTCTTCTGCGATTACTCCATGCCGCGCTTCAGTGCGCCGCATGCCCTGGAGGTGCTGAAGGAGAAGGGCCTGGACATTCCCTTCATCATCGTCTCGGGAACCATGGGCGAGGATACCGCCGTGGACGCGATGAAATCCGGGGCGCAGGATTACGTGATTAAAGGCAAGCTGGCGCGGCTGATTCCCGCGCTGGACCGCGAATTGCGCGAGGCCCAGGTGCGGCGGGAGCGCCACCAGGCGGAGGATGCCCTGCGCGAAAGCGAAGAGCGCTTCCGCCAGATTGCCGAAGCCATTGACGAGGTGTTCTGGATCTCCGATCCGAGCCTCGAACGGCTGCTCTATGTCAGCCCCGCATACGAGCGCGTCTGGGGGCGCGAAATCTCGGGCTTGGATGCCAACCCCGCCTTATTTCTGGATTCCATCCACGCGGATGACCGGGACCGTGTAAAAGCCGAGCGCCAACGCGCAACGAACGGCCAGCCCTTCGAGTACGAATACCGCATTTTGCGTCCTGACGGCGCCGTGAGCTGGATCTGGGACCGCGGTTTTCCGGTTCGCAGTTCCGGCGGGCCAGTGGAGCGGTTTGTGGGTGTGGCCGTGGACATCACCCACCGCAAACTTACGGAGGCTGAAAACGCCCGCCTCGCCAACGTCGTCAATTCCTCTGAAGACGCTATCTTCAGCATCAATCGCCATGAAGCTGTGGTGACCTGGAACGCCGGCGCGGAGCGGATCTATGGTTATACGGCGGAAGAGATCAAGGGCAGGCACTTTTCCATTCTGATTCCGGAGGAACTGCGCCATACCCTTACCTCAAACCGCGTCAAGCTTTACGGCGGCGAACCCCTGCTTCACTACGAGAATGAGAATCTGCGCAAGGATGGATCAAAGATCAACGTCTCCCTCACCCTTTCCCCCATCAAAAGCCCGACGGGCGCCGTCACGGGAGTTTCCGTCATCGCGCGTGACATTACGGAGACGAAGAAGCTGGAGCAGCAATTGCGGCAGAGCCAGAAAATGGAAGCGATCGGACAGTTGACCGGAGGCGTGGCGCACGACTTCAACAATCTGCTGGGGGTCATCATCGGCAACCTGGACCTGCTGGAGCGGCAGGTGGAACAAAACGAAGCGGCCGTGAAGCGCCTGAAAACCGCGCAGAAGGCGGCCCTGCGCGGGGCGGACCTGACCAAGCGCCTGCTGGCCTTCAGCAGCCAGCAGAATTTGAATCCCGCGCCCACGCACTTGGAAACCACCATTCACAACCTGACGGAAATGGCCTCGCGCGTCCTCGGGCCGGAGATCAAAATCACCACTCACATCGATAAGCCCATGGCCCCGGTTTTTGTGGACGCGGCGGGCCTGGAAAACGTGCTGCTGAACCTTGCCGTCAATGCCCGCGATGCCATGCCCAACGGCGGCTCGCTGACCATCACGGCCGGGGTGAGAAAGCTGGACGAGAGTTACCCACCCTGTCAGGCCGGGCAGATCGTGCCCGGAAGCTACGCCATCGTGACCGTTACCGATACGGGCACCGGCATGTCGCGTGAGACGCTGCAGCGCGCCTTTGAGCCCTTCTTCACCACCAAGCCGCGCGGCAAGGGAACCGGCCTTGGCCTGGCGATGGTCTACGGCTTCGCGAAACAGTCCGGAGGAGGCGTCCGAATTTACAGCGAACTGGGACACGGCACCACCGTTTCGCTCTATCTGCCCTTTGCTGCGGCCGGTCAGGTTCCGCCCCCCGGGGACTGCTGCCTGAGCCAACCCGCCATGGCCAGTGGCACGGTGTTGGTGGTGGACGATGAAGCCGGAATGCTGGAAGTGGCGGTCGCTTATGCGGAATCGATGGGCTTCCGGGTATTGCACGCCTCCGACGGCCCCAACGCGCTGGCCGTGGCGGCGCGCGAGCCGGACATTGCGCTGCTGGTGACGGACATCATCATGCCGGGCGGTATGAGCGGCGTCGAGCTGGCCCGTAAAACCCGCCAGTTGCTCCCCAGCCTGAAGGTTATCTACTCCTCGGGCTTCCCTGCGGATGCGCTGGCGGAGCGGAGCGGGGCAAAAGTGGATGGTCCGCTGCTCACGAAGCCTTACCTGCGTAGTGAGTTTGTGGCCACAATCAATCGAGTGATGGCCGGAGCGAGCGCCGAATCACGGGCGAACGGCGTCGCAAAAGCGTGATCGGACGGGGAGAGGTTGCCATGGGGATGGGCATGGGAAAGAGCGAGCCCGAAACGGGAACGGCCAAAATTCTGGTGATCGATGACGAAGGCGATGTGGGTGACATCATCGTCAGCACGGCCCAGTCCATGAACCTGGGTTGCACCGCCACCACCAACGCAGCCGATTTCCTGAAGGCACTGCTTCCGGATGTCACGCTTATTATGATGGATTTGGCCATGCCGGAAACGGACGGCATCGAGTTGCTTCGCCTGCTGGGAAAAAAGCAGTGCAAGGCGGGGATTGTGCTGATGAGCGGTTTCGATCGCCGGGTCCTGGAAACCGCCGAACAATTGGGGCGGTCCCTGGGCCTCACTGCCGTAGGACAGCTCCAGAAGCCCTTTCGCCTTCCGGAGCTCGAAGACATTCTGCGCACCCATGCCACTTGCAAGGCGCCTGAGCCTAGTGTGCAGCGCCTGCCCATCGCCATTCCGGAGCAGGACCTGCGCCGCGCCGTTGAGCGCAGTGAGTTTGTGCTCTTCTACCAGCCTCAGGTGGAAATTGCCACGAATCGCGTCGTGGGGCTGGAGGGCCTGGTGCGGTGGCAACACCCGGAGCGCGGCCTGGTTTTCCCAGATTCCTTCATTAACCGCCTGGAGGCGCTCGACCTGATTGACCAGCTTGGTTGGATTGTGATCCGGCGGGGCTTGAGCGAAATGGCACAGTTTGCGCGCAGGGATGGCACGCCGCTGACGCTTTCCATAAATGTCTCTGCGCGGTCGCTGCATGACCTGGAATTCCCCGATAAGGTTCTGGCGCTGGTGAGACAATGTGCTGTGCCGCCCCGGAATATGATCCTGGAAATTACGGAGAGCAGTCTGATCCGCGAATTATCCAACGCCCTGGACATCCTTTCGCGGCTGCGCATGAAGGGCATGCAATTGTCTATCGATGATTTCGGCACCGGATACGCCATGATGCACCAGTTGCGTTACGTGCCCGCGACCGAGCTGAAAATTGACAAGACGTTTGTCCAGGAAATGAACAGCAAAGTGGATGCGCGCGTGGTGGTGCAAAAGACCATCGAAATCGGGCATGAGTTGGGCATGCGCGTACTCGCCGAGGGCGTCGAAACCGTAGAGCAATTGGAGTTCCTGCGCACCAATCACTGCGACCTCGCCCAGGGTTACTACCTCAGCCGGCCGCTGCCTGTGCCAAAACTGCGCGAGTGGCTGGAAAATTCCCCCCACGCGGCGTGATCTGGGACGTAGGGCGGTTGTGGCGCGCGCGAAGCTACAGCTGCACGGCCTGTTGGGAGGGCAGCACAACGAAGGCCGAGAAGCAACCTTTTTTTCTTACTGTGAGTCCTGCATAGAGTAATCATGTGCTTATGGTACGAAAGTACCGTTGTTTTTCTCAATAGTACTAGTAAGAAATAAAATGTAGGCCATTTTGTCAGATTGATTCGGCTATTTGTCACGCTTTGGCATAGAGATCAACCGCGGCGTTCCCAGACAGGCTGGAGCCGTCATTGGGCAAACAGGTGACTGAGAAACAAATCACGGACGCGCCGTCAAAATTCCTGGATCGGTTTTCAACGGCACAAATTGCAGTCGTTGGCTTTGGGATGGCTCTGCTCATCTTCATGGCCCTCGGCGCAATCCAGTTCCGTGCAATCCAGTCCCTGGTAGACACCGATGCCTGGGTGGCTCACACCGATAGGGTGCTCTTTGATATTGAAGCATTTTACGCGAGCATGACAGGTGCAGAGTCCGCCAATTACAACTACCTGATGACGGGCGACGAGCATGCTCTGCACCAATACCACATGTTGGTAACCAATGCCGGGAAGCTTCTCGGCGAATTGCGCCGCGTGACTTCCGACAATCTCCGTCAGCAACGCAACATCGACGAATATGAGCCGCTGGTGCGCCGCAAAATAGATTTAATGCAGGATCTCGTCCGTATTCGCCAGGAACAGGGTTTGCAATCTGTCTTGGCAGCGCTTCAGCAAGGTAAGGGTAGGGGGATGATGGCTGAAATCTATGACGGCGTTCACGCGATGACAGGGGAAGAAAGAAGTCTCCTGGAGATTCGACGCGCCGCCAGCCAGAAGCGCTTCCGCATAGCCACCATCATTGTGCCCTTGGGAACCTTGTTCACGCTCCTCTTGGTCGTTGGGGTAATTCTGCTGCTCTACCAGAGCAATCAGGAGCGGCTCAAGGCTCAGGCGGCCCTGCAGCGCCAGGCGGAGAAACTTAACGAGCTTGCCGAGCAGGTGGAGTTGGCGCACGACGCGATTTTCAGCCGTGACTTTTCCGGTCACATCACCTACTGGAATCGCGGTGCGGAGGAAAGATACGGTTGGCGGAAGGAGGAAGCGCTGGGAAGGGTTTCCCACGATTTGCTTAAGACTGAATTCTCCGTTCCGCTGAACGACATCGAGAACCAGATTCTTTCCAGCCAGTCCTGGGAAGGTGAATTGACCCAAACGAGGCGCGACGGCGGGCGTGTGATTATGGAAAGCCGCTGGGTATTGGTGCGTGACCTGGCTGGCAATCCCAAGGTCATCCTCGAAATCAATCACGACGTCACGGATCGAAAGCAATTGGAGGTGAAATTCCGCGGGCTTCTGGAATCAGCGCCCGATGCCATGGTGGTGGCGGGGGTGAATGGCCGGATCGCGCTCGTCAACGCTCAGGCGGAGAGGTTTTTTGGCTACCCTCGCGAGGAATTGTTGCAGCAGAGCGTGGAAATGCTGGTACCCGAGGCGTTCAGGGGCGAGCACTACGCGAATTGGGCGAGATTATTTCAGGAGGCGCGGACGGGCCCCCTGCGTGCGGGCCTGGAGTTTTATGGCCGGCGGAAGGACGGCACAGAATTCCCCCTGGAGATCAGCCTGAGCCCCATCGAGACAGGAAGGGAAACGCTGGTGTCGAGTGGCATTCGCGATGTGACCGACCGTAAACAGGTGGAACTTGGGATTCGCAAGCTGAACGCGGAGCTGGAGAGGCGCGGTGCGGATCTGGAAGCCAGTAATCGCGAATTGGAAACGTTCGCCTACTCCGTGTCCCACGACCTGCGCGCCCCCTTGCGCGCCATTGACGGATTCAGCCAGGTGTTGATGGAGGACTACGCTGAAAATCTGGATGGCGAGGGGCGCAATTGCCTCCGCCGCGTGCGCGCCGCGACTCAGCGCATGGGTGAACTTATTGACTGCCTGCTGGGTCTGGCCCGCCTAAACCGGCAGGAGCTTCAGCGGTCAAACGTGGACTTGAGTGCTGTGGCTGGAGCCATCGCGCAAAACCTGCGCCAGAGTGATCCCAGCCGCCGGGTGGACTTCGTCATCACCCCCGGAGCGCAGGCGCAGGGCGACCGCCGCCTGCTGGAAGTGGCGCTTCAAAACCTGCTGGCCAATGCCTGGAAATTTACCGGCAAAATGCCTCACGCGCGCATTGAATTTGGCGTGTCGGGCAGCAACGGCAAGAGCGTGTTCTATGTTCGTGACAACGGCGCGGGGTTTGACATGGCTTACGCGGGCAAGCTGTTCGGCACTTTTCAGCGGCTGCACGCTCAAGGAGAATTCGAAGGGCATGGGATTGGCCTGGCGACGGTGCGGCGAGTGATCAGCCGCCACGGCGGGCGCATTTGGGCCGAAAGCCAGGTGGGAAAGGGAGCGACGTTTTCATTTACCCTCGAAGGGAGCCAATCGTGAACACCAAGGTGATTCTGCTCGCGGAAGACAATCCGGATGATGAGGCGCTGACCCTGCGCGCTCTGAAGAAGAACAACATCACCAACGAAGTGGTGGTGGCGCGGGACGGGGCGGAGGCGCTGGATTTTATCTTTGCCACCAACAAGTACGAAGGCCGCGACGTGCACGATTGGCCGTCCATTGTTCTACTCGACCTGAAGCTGCCGAAGGTGAATGGGCTGGAAGTTCTGAAGAAGATTCGCACCGACGAGCGCACGCACAACATTCCGGTGGTGATTCTGACCTCCAGCAAGGAGGAGCAGGACGTGGCGGAAGGGTACGGCCTGGGCGTGAACAGCTATGTGCGCAAGCCCGTGGATTTTAATCAATTCCTGGATGCGGTGAAGCAAATCGGTCTCTACTGGCTGCTGCTGAACGAGCCGCCCTTGCCCCAGCAGCGAGTCACCCATGTCTAAACCCCTGCGTGCTCTGATTGTGGAAGATTCGCCGGACGACGCGGCCCTGCTCTTGCGGGAGTTGCGCCGCGGCGGATATGAGGTGGTCTCCGAAACCGTGGAAACCCCGCTCGACATGAGCGCTGCACTCGAGGACCGCGGCTGGGACGTGGTGTTCTCCGACTATTCCATGCCGCGCTTCAGCGCCCCGCATGCCCTGGAGTTGCTCAAGGGGAAGGGTTTGGATATTCCCTTCATCATTGTCTCGGGAACGGTGGGAGAAGATATTGCCGTCGACTCCATGAGGGCCGGTGCGCAGGATTACATGATTAAAGGGAAGCTGGCCCGGCTGGTCCCGGCGCTGGAACGCGAGCTGCGTGAGGCGCGAGTGCGCCGGGAGCGCCACCAGGCGGAGGAGGCGCTGCGCGAGAGCGAGGAGCGCTTCCGTCAGATCGCCGAAACCATTGACGAGGTGTTCTGGATCTCCGACCCGGCCCTCAAAAGAATCCTCTACGTCAGCCCCGCCTTCGAGCGCGTTTGGGGGCGCGAGATCGCGAGCTTGGATGCCAATCCTGCCTTGTTCCTGGAATCCATTCACCCCGACGACCGGGAACGCGTGCGGGCTGAACGCGAGCGCGGGAGTGCCGGCGAGCCCTTCGAGCATGAATACCAAATTGTGCGTCCCGATGGGGCCGTGAGCTGGATTTGGGACCGCGGCTTCCCGGTTCACGATTCCAGGGGTAAGGTTACCCGCTATGTGGGCGTAGCCGTTGACATTACCCACCGGAAGCACACCGAGGCTGAAAATGCCCGCCTGGCCAATATCGTGAATTCTTCCGAGGATGCGATTTTCAGCATTAACCGCGATGAGGTCATCGTTACCTGGAACGCCGGCGCAGAGCGAATTTATGGCTATACGGCGGAAGAGATCAGGGGAAAGCAATTTCCGATTCTGATTCCGCAGGAGCAGCGGCGTACCCTGACCTCCCACCGCATGAAGCTTTATGGCGGCGAGGCGGTGATTCATTATGAGAATGATCATCTGCGGAAGGATGGGTCGATGATCCGTGTCTCACTCACGCTTTCCCCCATCAGGAATCCGGCAGGCGTGGTCACCGGAGTGTCCACAATCGCGCGCGACATCACGGAAACCAAGAAGCTGGAGCAGCAATTGCGGCAAAGCCAGAAGATGGAGGCCTTGGGACAGTTGACCGGAGGCGTGGCGCACGACTTCAACAATCTGCTGGGCGTTATCATCGGCAATCTGGACCTGCTGGAGCGGCAGTTGGAACAAAATGAGGCGGGCATGAAGCGCCTGAAAACCGCGCAGAAAGCGGCCCTGCGCGGGGCGGACCTTACCAAGCGCCTGCTGGCGTTCTCCAGCCAGCAGGATTTGCATCCCGCTCCCACCCGCCTTGAAGGCGCTATTCACAACCTTACGGAGCTGGCCTCACGCGTGCTTGGCCCCGAAATCAAGATCGCCACCGCCGTCGAAAAATCCATTCCGCCGGTCCTGGTGGATGCTCCCGGGCTCGAAAACGTGTTGCTGAATCTGGCCGTAAACGCCCGTGACGCCATGCCCAACGGTGGCTCGCTCACGATTGCCGCCCGTCTGAAAAATCTGGACGAAAGCTATCCCCCGGTTCAGGCCGGAGAAATCAAGCCGGGGAATTACGCCCTGCTGACCGTTTCCGATACGGGTACGGGAATGTCTCGTGAGACGCTTCAGCGCGCCTTTGAACCCTTCTTCACCACCAAGCCGCGTGGCAAGGGGACCGGCCTTGGCTTGGCGATGGTCTACGGCTTCGCGAAGCAGTCGGGCGGCAGCGTCCGAATCTACAGCGAAGTGGGGCATGGCACGACCGTTTCACTGATCCTGCCGCTTGCCGAGGGCGCACACACCTCGCCGGCGACGGAGTCCCATGAAGTTCAGGCCCACAAGGCCAGTGGTACGGTTCTGGTTGTAGACGATGAAGCGGGAATGCTGGAAGTGGCGGTGGCTTTCGCCGAGGCAATGGGATTCCGGGTTTTGCACGCCTCCGACGGTCCCAACGCGCTGGCCGTCGCGGCGCACGAACCGAAAATCGAGTTGCTGGTGACCGACGTCCTGATGCCCGGCGGCATGAATGGCGTCGAGCTCGCCCGAAAGGCGCGCCAATTGTTTCCCGGCCTGAGGGTTGTTTATTCCTCGGGATTCCCCGCAGATGCGCTGGCGGAACGGAGTGGACAAATCGTCGATGGCCCGATGCTGACCAAACCCTATTTGCGCAGCGAATTTGTGGCCACCATTAATCATGTGATGACATGCACGAGCGCCGAGTCTCGGGGGAACGGCGCTTCGGAGGTTTGATTGAACCGAGAGGGTATCATGGGGATGGCCATTCAAAGTGTCGAGCCAGAAGCGGATACACCCAGAATCCTGGTGATCGATGACGAAGCCGAGGTTGGCGAGATCATTGTGAGCGCGGCCCAGGAATTGAACTTGGACTGCACGGTCACGACCAACGCCGCTGACTTCCTGAACGCGCTGGTTCCCGGGGTCACGCTCATCATGATGGACCTGGCCATGCCGGAAACCGACGGAATTGAGTTGCTTCGCCTTCTGGGAAAAAAACAGTGCAAGGCGGGAATTGTACTGATGAGCGGGTTCGACCGCCGGGTGCTGGAAACTGCCGAACGATTGGGGCGATCACTGGGCCTTTCGGCCGTGGGACAGCTTCAAAAGCCCTTCCGGCTGCCGGAACTGGAAGACATCCTGCGCACCCACGCGAACGGGAAGGCGCACAAGCCTTCCGCCGAACGCCTGCCCGTTGCCATCCCGGTGGATGATTTGCAGGGTGCCGTCGAACGCGACGAATTCGTGCTCTATTATCAGCCCCAGGTGGAGATCTCCAGCAACCGGGTGGTGGGGCTGGAGGGTCTGGTGCGCTGGCAACACCCGGAGCGTGGCATGGTTTTTCCCGATTCCTTTATCGGCCTGCTCGAATCGCTCGGACTGATTGATCAGCTCGGTTGGATTGTTATCAAGCGGGGACTGGAAGAAATCGGCCAGTTTGCGCGCAAAGACGGCACGCCCCTAACGGTCTCCATCAATGCCTCCGCGCAATCGCTGCATGATCTCAATTTTCCGGACAAGGTCTTGGCCCTGGTCAAGGAGCGCGCTGTGCTCCCGAAGAACTTGACCCTGGAAATAACCGAAAGCGGATTGATTCGCGAATTGTCCAACGCCCTGGACATCCTATCGCGCCTGCGCATGAAAGGCATGCAATTGTCCATCGACGATTTCGGCACCGGCTACGCCATGATGCAGCAGTTGCGCTACGTGCCGGCGACGGAACTGAAGATTGACAAAACCTTCGTGCAGGAAATGCATTCCAAGATTGACGCGCGCGTGGTGGTGCAGAAGACCATCGAAATCGCCCATGACCTTGGCCTGCGCGTGCTGGCTGAGGGTGTTGAAACCGAAGAACAACTGGAATTCCTGCGCATGAACCACTGCGACCTCGCCCAGGGTTACTACATCAGCCGTCCCCTCCCCGTGCCTAAATTGCACGAGTGGCTTGCCAGTTCTGCCTACGCGGCATGAATCTTTATGAGTGTTTGAAATGGGGTGACAGTGCGAACGGCTAAAAGCCATTAGGCAGAAATGAAGCCAATATTCATATCCGGATTCTTGTTCTCCACGCAGCGCAGGTAGTATTCCATTAAGTCCTTTGAGACCTGGTCAACCTTGGGGTTGCGCATCAGGACCTTCAGTTCGGTCGCCACAAATACTTTCGATGCGTCCACCCCTCCGCCGATCCAGAACGAGACTTTGCCCACAGCATTGGCGGCGAAGATTCCCGAAAGCACCTTCCAGATCGTGAACTGGTCGGGAGTTTTCGGTACCCGCAGCTCCAGGTCGTTGACATAGGCCAGCAAGTTTGGAAACACCCGTTTGGGGTCGGGAAACAGGCTGGGAGGAATGGAGATGCGCGCCAGCACATCGGGAAGAATTTCCTTCTCGCGGAGCTGCGGGTCGGAAAGTTTACGTGCTTTGATTTCCTGGTACGACGCGCGGAAAAATGCGCCGGAATAGAGAAGTGTTCGGTCGGGCGCAGCGTGAATCTGGTTGCGGATGGCGGGATTGCGCGCCAGGAACCGCCCAAACTCCTTGGTCTCAGGCTGAACAGGTATTGAGCTGCTCATTCGTCACCTCTTCCTCGCTCCGGACTTGGATGGAAGCGCCGTGAATTTCATATTCGCCTGTGCCCTTTACGAATATTGTGCGCCGGAATGGAGCCAAGGGCAAGGTGTGAAAGTAAAACAAGAAAATGGTTCCAGGAAAGTTTGCGTTTCGCGCTTGAAAGGCAGGTATCAGGAGACAGAAGTCAGGATTCAGTTTGTCCATCTAAACGACCGCTTATCGGCTGACAATGGGTCACGCGCGATGATTCTGGGGCGAATGAAATTCTAAGGTTGTGCAGCGCTCGCAGACCGCCGCCACAGCCCCGCCCGTTTGTAGGACAAACTCTCATCTCAACCCGCGCCAAATCTCACACCAGGGGTAGTCCGCGGATGATACCAGGCCGCCTTGAAGCAGCTTATCCCCACGCCAGTCGAAGTCGGAGGGCCCATGAAGGCGCTGATTGCTGGTCGATCTCCCATCGCTCGCGATAGCTTTTTGCAGGAGGTGCAAGAATCCTTGCACGCCGAGCTCCTGGCCCCTGCTCTCGACCAGTGTCGAGAGCCGGGGCGGGGCGCTGGCCCGGAATTCGCTGGACGATTCCAGAGCACGTGTGCCGCTCGCGGGTTTGGATGTACTGGGAAGACAGAATTGCGGGATATGGATCAAGTTTGCTTGCGGTGAGCTTGGTTTGCTGCGACCTCCGGATGAGGTTGTATTCGATGTCGTGGCGAACACACTCTAATTTGTGCCTTGGGTTCTATGGCAGGGGCAAGGCACGGGTGTGGCTTTCACGGAGATCAACACGGAAGACCGTCTCCGCCTGCTGCGGCTGATCCACAAGAAGACCGGCGACCGAAGGGCGCGTCCGCGGGCCCCCCTTGCCACCCAGGTGCAGGCGGTGGAGTCTTTTTCGCTGGCATTTTCGCGCGACCTCAGCCTTTGCGGCATGTTCATTGAAACCGCCAAGCCACCGCCAGTTGGTGCTCCGCTTAAGGTGCGTTTCAACCTTGACGACAAGAACCAGGTGGTCATCACCACGGCGCGTGTACACTATCAACTCAGGAAAATGGGCATGGGAATTCTGTTTGACGGCTTGTTGCCGGAACACCGCCGCACCATCGAAGAATACATTAAAGACTATCAGGAACTACTCACCGCCGAGGCTGCCACCGGCGCTAACGTCACATAACGTCCCTGGCAATAACCATCGCCAATGCTCTTGTCAGGTATTTACCGGACGGCCATTTACGGTATCTACCGGAATGAAATTCCATTGTGCTTCGTGTAAAACGCACCAGTCCCCATTGGTGCTTTCCTTGCGCGCGTCAATGCTGGCCGGAGCGTTGCCGAAGCCTTAAAGGAACCATCAATCAGGGAAACACGTTCAAAGCAGCCGGAGCGCGGCCTATTGGGCGGGTCGTGCATGGGACTGCGAGCATGTATTCAGTGCTGTGGGGGGAATCCCGCAATGTCCGCTGAGGTTCGTGAACTGACCGAACGCGAAATGCGAATCGTCAGTCTCGTCGTGGCGGGTTATTCAAACAAGGATTTGGCGCGCAAGCTGGGGGTCAGTGAGCGCACCGCGAGGAGTCAGCTTTCTCGAATCTGCGACAAGGTGGGCGCCGGCGATCGCTTCGAACTTGCGCTGCTCGCCTTGCATCGCGGTCTGGTGGAACAGAAGAATTTGCCGACCTCGCCCGCCGGTTCTTGCTGAGGTCCGCTTCAGAAGAGGTGGGGGCCCTCTCCCTCGGTGCGTGAGGGAGAGGGGCATGCTTAGGGGAATTAGATGGTGGGACGTCTTAGGGGTGGAACATTGTGCGGAACTGAATCTCGTTTGGTATTACCCGTCACTTCGGCGCGCTGAGCATCGATCGAATGGTGCTGCTCGAAATCGGCTCGCGCCTGTCGCTTCGGAATTCCATCTGAAACGCTGATCATTTCTTCCGCAAGAAGCGACGCTGTTGCTCACCTGTCTCCGTCTCATAACCTGACCATTTTAGCCAGCATGGTTTTCCCAACAATCCGGTGCATGCCCCTCATCGCCCGTGGGAGAAGCTTTACAGCCCCTGAGGTATTCACAGTGATGTCCCAGGTAGCCCGAACCGACAGCTCGTAGGGTATCCACCGGACAAATCCAATGGGGCATAGACCGGATTGTTGGTGTCATGCTCTTGAGGTAAAAATTACGCGCTGGACATAAATGGGGCCCCTCACTGCTGTGATTCGGTTACGACCTTGGAGGGCTGAATGATCGTCAACTCGGTGGGTGATTGGGTAGTTTACGGGCTGGGTCTGCTGGGATTTTTCTACGGAGCAGCCCGACTCTTACCGGATATGGTAGTGAGCTGCATCCTGGTTCTTTATCGCGCCTATCGCAAACTTCGCATAGGGCTTGAGCAAGCCAAGCGTGAGTTACCCCTTGCCAAAGATAACCAGCGCAAAGTCCCTCTCGGGCAGGAAGGCGTTGTGGAATTAATGCCCGTCGAGAGGGAATCCTGGGCCTAGCTGTTACTCCCTCCGGGATTCCATCGCTCACGGCCGCTTGCCAGGCAAACGGATGAGCGATGTAAATCAGGCGCCCCTGTTCAAGCGAAAGCGCATCGCGGCCACGAATTTCATCCCAAGCGCATTCACGCGGAGGCGAAACGCACATGAGGCAACAATCATCGATCGTAGACCGGCCGCCAGGGCCCCAGGACAAATTCCGGCGCGTCACGGCTGAGGAAGCGGAGTCGCGCCGGTTGCGCATCCAGAACTGCGATTTCAGCGAGCTTTACGTTTTGTACCGCCGCAGGGTTTATTCATGGTGCCTGCGCATCGCCCGGAATTCCGAAGACGCGGAAGATCTCACCCAGGACACCTTCGTACACCTGCTGCGAAAGATCGATTCATTCCGTGGGGAATCGGCGTTCACCACCTGGCTCTATCGCCTGACCACCAACATCGCCCTGATGCGGCTGAGGCGAAAGACCCACCCGAACGTTTCTCTGGAAGAAATCACCGATACCGATCCCATGCAGGCCAGGTCGCACTACGGACTTGAGATCCATGACCGGCTGCTGGAATCTTCCATCGCACGGGCGGACCTGGACCGGGCGCTTGACAAGGTGCCCCACGGTTTCAGAAGAGCTATCTTTCTGCACGATGGCGAACAGTATACCCACGGAGAAATCGCCCAGTTGACCGGGTCCGCCGTTGGGACTTCAAAGTCCCAATTGCACAAGGCCCGCCAACGGCTACGGCATATTCTGACGAGCCAATGCGAATGCCTGGATGGGCGAAACGGCCAGAATTGAACCACAGGAGTCAATCATGAGTGATCACCTTTTCGCGTTGCTCGTACATGAGAGGGCCGAGCCTTTCGAAAATCTGAGGCGTATTCTGTGGGAGCTCTCCGTTGAAACCTTTAGCGTAAAAACCTGCAAGGAAGCTCAGGATCTGATCACCCAGTGCAAGCCGCGCGTCATCTTTACGGAGAATGCCCTGGCAGACGGCTCGTGGCTCAGCCTGCTGAACACTGCAGAAGCGGCTGACGTGCCCTTGAGCCTGATTGTGGTGGGTTCGGGAGCCGCTCCCGATGCCCATGCCTATGTTTCGGTGCTGGACCGGGGGGCATTCGATTACATCACACCGCCCTTTGACCACGAGCCGCTCTCGTTTCTGGTGAAATCGGCGGACATGGAGACACAGCGACGCCGGCAAGCCACGGCGCGCGCAGCGGTTGTGTAGTTGTAGCGTCGAACCCGCCTGGGGCAGGACCGCCGCTACGGTTCGTGCGGATGTGCACATCCTTTTCATACCGCATCCACCTGACATCGGTTTTACGGAATTCACCCGATGGTGGCAGCCCGTCTGTTGTTTTAAAAAGTAGGGGGTGGAGTGGGTGTGCCGTGACCCGGGAGGGGATTTCTCCAGGCGTCCACCAAGTGAT
>JASHTY010000274.1 GCA_030040315.1 Terriglobia bacterium
ACGGGAGAAATTTTCCCCTTCTCGTCGAGCCCTTTGACTTCCAGGCGGTAATCGCCCGCCTGGAGCTGGTCAACGGGCAGCTTCAGACCGATAGGGACCAGGGGATTGCCGGCCTGCACGTAGTCGTTGATGAGGATGGTGTTGGAAGTGATCAGCGACTGATTGGTTTTCTTGTCGATGATGCTGAACTGCACGCCCACGCGCGTTTGCGGGGAGTCCTTGAGAGCGGGATCGTAGACTTCCATGTAGAAAACCGGCTGGGAGGTCTTTTCAAATCGATAAGTGGTGGAGGGTACAAGTTGCATGCCGTGGAAGAGCAGGGGAGTGCGGTCCTCCATCAGTGCCGCATCCATGCGTGCGGCGAGTTGCGAGACGGGGAGAAATCCCGCGCCCAGAGCGGGTCCGCTCACGCTCAAGTCATTGCCGGTGAAGGGCTCGACGGTGAGGGGAACGACGTACTTGCCGAATTTTTCCCCGCCCGCGCTCAACACCAGCTTCAGCGTGTACGCTCCGGGAGCGATGCTGAAGGTATTCTGATAATCGAATTCGTGGCTCGCGACTTCCTTCAGGTCTTTCCTCGGGTAATCGAGCTTCATGGTGTCGCTGAAGCGCGCGGCCACGGAGCCGTTCTCGCGGTAGGCGATTCCCAGCACATTCACGTCGGAGTGGATGTCGCTTTTTTCCTTGGAGAATTCGATGGAGGAGCCGGGAATGGAAAGCGCCAGATTCACGCGCGCCACGCCGGGTTCAGTGTAGAAATAGGGCGCGCAGAGCGTAACGGGAATGTCTCCGGTGGCCTGCGGGCTGGCGGCGCGCTCCTCCAGCGTTTGGCCTTCGGGCTTGCCCGCGAGCATATCGGTGCCCTTCACGTCGAAATAGCCGTTGCGATAGCGCAGGACGACATCCTTGCGATTCACGGCGATTTTGATTTTGTGGTAGCTGCCGTCGTGATCCTGGCGCGGCGGCGTATAACCGATGTTGTAGTACTCGTTCATTTCGCGCGCCACCTTGTCGAGACCCGTGAGGAAATCGTTGGTATTGAAGATTTCGAACCCTCCGGTTCCATGGGCCAGCGCATAAAGCACCTGCTGGTTGGTGGCCACGGAATCGGGAATGGTGGGGATAATCTGGCGATTGGCACAATTGGGATTCTGCGCGCCGAATGCGCCGAACCCGCCTGCCGATGAGCAATTACCGGCGACATTGTTCAAGTTGTTGTTTGATGCGGAATTGGTGTTGTTGCCAGTCGTCCCGGTACGGCTGCCGGTTGTTCCGCTGCCGGTTCCGCCGGTGGTTCCTCCGGTGCTTCCTCCGGTCGACCCTCCGCTTCGAGAGCCGCCGACTCCACCGCCGCTGCTACCTCCACCGCCACTTCCGGAGCCGCCGGCTGTTCCACCGCCTCCTTTTTGCGGATCGGGCATGGGCAGCGGTTCCAGCGCCGCAAGCAAAACGGGCAGGTGAGGGAATGCGGACTCCGGATTGCTCAACTTCGAACCGGGAGGGAAGCCTTGAGTCCCGGCGGGATTCATCATGTTGGGCGCAGGCGTCACCGCGAGACCGCGGACATCCACGGGATACACGGCGATGTTCGCTTTATTCAGTGCGTCAATCGTGGCCGTCAGCTCCGACTGGCGCTCGGAGTCGAGAGGGAATCCGGTCGAAAACAGAACCAGCGTCTTGCGTCCGGGAACTGCGTGGAGCGACTTGGCGACGTCGCGGAGAGAAAGCAACATGCTGCGCGCCCCGAAATCTCCCTCGGTTTGGGTAAGCGAAGGCATTCCGAGCGTGGCAACCTGCATGTTCATGCTTCCGGCGCCGGCGTTGGGATTGACGGAGGAATAATTCACACTGCTCACCGCGCGCTTCAACAGGTCGCCGTCGGAGGTAAAATTCTGCGCGATCTTCAAGGTTCCGCCGAAATCCACGACGGCCATCAGGCGGTGCGGAGATGCAGTGCTCTCCACAAATTTCCCGGCGGCATTTCGCGCCTGGATTTGCAGGGCCGCAGACATGGTGGAGTCGTCGAAGAACAGAACCATGTAGCGCTCGTGGCCGGGCTCATCAGGGTTGATGTCTGACTCGCGGGAGAATGACGCGATGGGTTGCTCCGAGTCATCTTCGTAAACCTGGAAGTCCTTCTTCTCCAAATCCTTGATGTATTCACCCTTCTTGTCGGTGGCGATGACGTCAACGACCACCAGATTGGTTTCCGCCTTGATGATGCCGGAAGCAACAGCCTCCGGCGCGGAAGGATTCTGTCCACCGGCGGGAACGGCGGGGGCAATGGCGGATTGCAAGCCCAGCCAGACAAGACCCGCGAATAAGCTCACGCTCAGGACCAACGGTCGGCGCGCCATAAGTCACCCCCTAAAGGCCAAAGGCAGTCAGTGGCAGCCACGGTCAGTGGTTTCCTGACCGTGGGTTCTGCCGTTTGAACAGACTCAAGGTCAGAACAACGCTGTCCGTGGCTACCGTGCCTTCTGCTGCTTTCTCCCTCACTGATACGGAATCTCCACCGTGCGATTCAGTCCGGAAATCTGGCCGCTTTCCGAATCGCGAACGATGGAGCGCACCAGATACGTTCCCGGTCTCACATCGAATGCCGACTTCATGGTAATGCCGGTTTGCATGAAGCGATCCAGGTTGACGTCGCGCAGGCGCAGTTCAACCGCCTTTTCCTCGCCGCTTACCACGTGGCCATCGCGATCGAAGACGACCGTCACGAAAGTCAGATTATCCAGGTTGCGGTCCGCGTCCTTGCGGAAGCGCAGCGGGCGCAGATCGATGCGCGTCAGCACGGTGACGCGCGCATTCTCCTGGTCCTTCATGAAAAACTGCGTGTGGACGTCGATGGGCAGCTCATGCGTTTCGTCCTGGGAGTAGACGGCCTCGCGGATTTCCTCTTTCTCCTGCACGGCGGGGTCAGCGGGCTTCTTGGGCGCATAATATCCGCGGCGCGCCTGCACGGAGAGCCCGCGCGAAGGGATCAGCTTCACTGTGATGGGGTGGAAGGCGCCATCGAGTTTCAGGTTCTGAGGCGAGAAGGCCAGAAGGTAGTAGGCATCGGGCACGGCGGCCGTCTTGCGCAGACCGGCTTCCAGGTCGTTGTCGTTATTGAAGAATACTCCGCCCGTATCCAGGGCAAGGTCGTGCATGCCGTCGGTTTGCACGCGGGCGCTCGTCATCAACATCAGACGGTCCTGGCCCTGCACGCCGGCGCTTTGCAGCATGCTCAGACTATTTTGACCGGCACTGAGGTTATCCGTGTAGAGGCCGCGCGCGTCAATGGCATTGATCACCACGCCGGCCCGCAAGGCGCGGTCAGTAATCTGGCTGAGCTGGAAGCGCAGTGTTTCGGTCAGGAACCCGGCGGAAATAATCACCAGACTGCGCTGCCCGGGAAGTGTGGTCATCCGCCGGACCAGGTCTTCAATGCCCCGCAGAGCCGCGGTGGCCTGTGTTTCAGAATCCGTGAGTGAAGTCAGCGCCTCGGCATTGACGGATTGCTGCGCCTGAGTGATGCAAATCTGCTGGGCGGCTGCATCCTCGCCCTGGCATTTGTTGCAATTCATGATTTGCGCGAGCGCCACTTGCATCGCTACTGTGTCCTGGTGATCGACGATCAGATAGGCTTCGTAGGGTGGAAGCGTCATGCATGTGTCGCCGCTGGCTCCGATGATAGGCCGCGGGCGCAAGAGGAACAGTGCCTGGTGAATCTGCGTTATGTCGTCGGTAAAGTCCACCTGTTTCTGGCCGCTGCCCGTGAAAAGCCCTACGCGGTCACCGGGTTTGAGGGAGGTGGAAAGAAAATGGTCGGCGGCATCGCGCGAGCGGGCAAGATCCCCAAACGTGGTGTTAACGTCATCGAAGAAGAGTCCCACAAACCGGCGCGGCGTGGAGGTGGTCATGGCGGGCTCTTCCTCATCGTCGGGATTGGCCGCGGCCTGCTCAACGGACTGCACGGCTGAAGGCGCGTTCAGAACCGGCTTCTCGAGCGAAAAGTGCAGAATGGTCTGGGGTTTGCCGTGGTCGAGAAGTTGAAAGTCCTCTTTCTTGAGATTTTCAACCACTGCGCCCTTGCTGCCACGCACCACAACGCGCACCATCACCAGATTGCGTTCGGATTGCAGCTTGAAGGTGGGTTCAACGTTGTGTGAAGAAACTTCCTGCGCGTTGGGCGCTGCGGCTGCTGTTGGGGCCGTGGGCGTAGCGGGCGGTGAACTCGACTGCGCATACAGGCTGCGTGGCGTCAGGGCCGGAATCAGGGCGAGAAGGGCGAACCAAAACCACAGAGGCAGTTGGCGTCCCGGTCCAGGCGCGTGGGTAAGCGAAGGCCCCATACTCACTGCTCCCGTGAAAACGCTTACAGGGTTCCCTCCACCTGCCGACGCCAATGAGCCAGTGGCCGCGGATCGACGCGGTCCGCAAGATGCGACTAGTTTCCGTCGTGTTTGGTTGCAAAGTCAAGCACACTACGCTGTTAAGCACCTCGCCCTTTACCCTTTATCCTTTACCCTTTACACTTGAGAGCGGCCGGTAGTGAATGAATCCCAGAGGATGCAAAGTGTCCTATCTTGACCTGCGAGACTTTATAGCGCGCCTCGAGCGCGAGGGCGAGTTGAAGCGCATTGCGGCTCCGATTGACGTCGATCTTGAGATCAGCGAAATCACCGACCGCGTGTCGAAGGCCGGCGGGCCCGCGCTGCTTTTTGAAAATCCCTGCTCGGGGCGGGATGGCGTGAGTTACTCCGTTCCGCTGCTCATCAACACGCTGGGAACCAGGCGGCGGCTTGAGATGGCGCTGGACGTCGCCTCGCTCGATGACGTGACCGGCCGGCTGGAAGACTTGCTGGACATGAAGCCGCCTGAGGGCCTCATGGACAAGTTCAAGCTTCTGCCTAAACTTTCGGAACTCGGCTCAATCTTTCCAAAGACCGTGCGCGGCGGGCCGGTAAAGGAAGTCGTCGAGCGCGAAAACCTGTCGCTTGCGAAATTTCCGGTCATGAAGTGCTGGCCGCAGGACGGCGGGCGGTTCATCACCTTTCCGATGGTGATCACGCGCAATCCGCGCGATGGCCGGCGCAACGTGGGCTGCTACCGAATGCAGGTTTATGACCAGCGCACCACGGCCATGCACTGGCAGGTTCATAAGGGCGGGGCCGAGCATTTCCGCTGGCTGGAGCGCCAGGGAAAGGGCCGCCGCATGGACGTTGCCGTGGCGCTGGGAGCCGATCCGGTCACCATGCTCTCCGGCGTTTTGCCCTTGCCCGAGGGATTGGACGAATTCCTCTTCGCGGGATTCCTTCGCCAGCAGCCGGTTGAGCTGGTGAAATGCGAGACCGTCGATCTGGAAGTCCCTGCCAACGCTGAGATCGTGCTCGAGGGTTTCGTTGATCTCGATGACATTCGCACGGAAGGGCCATTTGGCGACCATACGGGCTTTTACTCGCTTGAAGACAAGTTCCCGGCCTTCCACGTGACGTGCATCACTCGACGGCGCGACCCCATTTACGTTTCTACCATCGTCGGCCGCCCGCCCATGGAGGATTACTGGATGGGCTACGCCGTGGAGCGGCTCTTCATGCCGCTCATGCGCAAGCAGCTTCCGGAAGTGGTGGATATGCATATGCCCGCCGAAGGCGTGTTCCACAACTTGATGATCGTCGCGATCCGCAAGAGCTATCCAGGGCACGCGCGCAAGGTAATGAACGCCATCTGGGGGCTGCCCGGAGCGATGTTCACCAAATGCCTTGTGGTCGTGGACCACGATGTGAACGTCCACGATCTCGCCGAAGTCACCTGGAAGGCGCTGAACCACATCGATCCCGAGCGCGACATTCAGTTCACGCTCGGCCCCGTGGATCAGCTCGAACACGCCTCACGGTTGCCGAACTTCGGGTCGAAAATGGGAATCGACGCCACGCGCAAATGGACCACCGAAGGCTTCACTCGCCCCTGGCCGGATGAAATCGTCATGGACCCGGAAGTGAAGAAGAAGGTGGATGCAATGCGGGCGAGCCTTGGATTGCCGGCTTCTGCCAAATAGCGGCGCACGATCTGGCGTGAGAATCGCCGCTTTACTTTCCGACGGCCTCGTTATCTCGCGATTGACATCAAACAGAGTAAGATGGCATCATTTTGGCATGCGAACCACACTTGCCTTGCAGGATGATGCCGTGAAGATCATTCGAGCACATGCCAGGCGGCGCAGGCTCTCCATGGGGAAAGCCGCCTCCGAGCTTGTCCGCCGCGGGGCGCGTTATCAGTTTGGAATCCGCATGAAGAATGGGTTCCCAGTTCTGGACGTCCCCGATGACTTTCCCATCATCACCAGCGAACGCGTGCGTGAGCTGTTGAACGAAGAATGAAACGATATCTATTGGACGTTAATGTCTTGCTGGCGCTGCTCCTTCCGGGCCACGATGCCCATGCTAGCGCTTGCGCCTGGTTTGACAGATCGGGCGGTCATGCCTGGGCCACGAACGCCCTGACTCAACTTGGGGCGTTGCGCCTCCTGACCAACCCCGCTGTAACGCAAGGCGGCGTGGGCGCGGCGACAGCATGGGAGCTCCTAAAACGAGCCACCCAGCACGCCGGCCATGAATTCTGGCCCTTGGGCCGCGAAATGCCGGCGGGCCTCGAATCAATGTCCACGCGGATTCAAGGGCACCAACAGTGGACCAACGCAATTCTCCTCTGGCAGGCGATGCAGAAGAATGGCGTGCTCGTCACTTTCGACGCTGGCCTGGCGGGTCTGGCGGCGGGGAAGCTGCGTCATCATCTTCTGCTCTTGAAGCGCGCTTAGCCCAGGCCGCAAAAGCCTGACGACAGCATGGCCGCGCTTGCGACGCCCATGAACGGTCGAATTCTCACAAACGTGGCCCGAGTTATCACCGTTGCCGGAATGATCTTGCCGGCGGCTTACGTAACTCCCATCCTTCTGGCCCGGATCGACGGCTTCTTTGGGGGCGTGAATCTGCTCGTGTGGATGAGCGACGCCGCGCTCCTGCTCATCGTGCCTTGGGTCATGCTTGCCGTCATTTTGATCATCCTTCGCGCGCGGGAACTGCCGCAGCGGTTCTGGATTGTCTTCTTCATTAACGGATTCCTGGCTTACCTCTCGCTTCCAATCTACCGGATGCACTTCGGGCTGTATCGATAAAGCTTGAAAAAGCCTCACCCCCGAGCACACGGAGAGCCATAGAGACGGCACTCTCTGTGAAGCTCTGTGATCTCTGTGGTGAAAGCTTTGCCAAGCCTCAATGTCTGCACTCGAACCCTGGTTGCGGTTTACGGACAAGACCAATTGGGTCTATCATTCTACTTCTCTGAAATTCCAC
>JASHTY010000275.1 GCA_030040315.1 Terriglobia bacterium
GCCAAGAGCGCGAACGCCGCCATCAGCGTCAGATTGAACCGCTGTGGGGCCAGCGTCTGGCTGATGGAAGCCCCCACAGTCTCCAGGTGAGCGATGGCCAGGTCGCGATCGAGGGATGCTACGTTGGAGCGAATGACTGCGGCAAGAGGCAGGGGATCCGTGGAAGCGCGAAGGCTCACCGTCAGGGCGCGCCCCAACCCCGACGCCCATAGATCCTTGACTTGGAGGTAGGGCTGATAGGTCTGATACACCGTCTTGTCGTCCAGGCCCAGTTGCTTGACGTCGCCGGCCACTCCCACAACCGTCAACCATTGTTCGGTGGAACCGGCGGCCACCTGCGGCGGCCCCCACTTCAGCCGCTTGCCGATGGGATCCTGGCCGGGCCAGTAACGCCGCGCGATGGATTCGCTGACCATAACCACCGGCAGCGATCCCGCCTGGTCAAGGTCGTTGAATTCGCGGCCCCGCACCAGGGGAATGCGCGCGGTCCGGAAATAATCTCCCAGCGTCAACGAATGCCAACTCATGGGCGCCGGCTCGCCCGGTCTGAAGGTGTATCCCTCCGGCGTGAAGATGTGATTCCAATTGGTTTTCACAAGCGGGAAGCTGCTGCTTGCCGTCGCGCTTTCAACCCCGGGAACCGCGCGGAGGCGGTCCAGGAGCTGTTCGTAGAACGCCAGAACATCCTCACCGCGCTGATATTTCGCCTCCGGCAGGTCCAAGGAAAAGGTCAGCAAATGTTGAGACTGAAAGCCCGGAGCGGTATTCAGCAGACGGGCAAAGGTCTGCATCAGCAACCCCGCGCCAATCATCAGGATTAAAGACAGAGCGGTTTCTGCCACTACCAGACCGGAGCGAATCCGGCTGTGCCTGCCCGATTCGGTTGTGCCCCGCGAAGTTTCGCTCAGCGCTTCGTTCAGGTCTGCGGCAAACGAAGCGGTGGCCGGGGCTGTGCCGAAAATAATTCCTGTAAGGGCTGAAACCACCAGGGTGAAAACCAGCACTCGCTGATCGAGGCGAATCGGACCGCTCAGGGGCAACCCCGGCGGGATCAAAGCCAGCAGCAAGCGCGCTCCCCAATTCGCCAGCAGAAGTCCCAGCCCGCCGGCCGTGAAGGACAACAGCAGGCTCTCCGCAAGAAACTGCCGCGCCAGCCGCCAGCGCCCCGCTCCCAGCGCGGCGCGCAATGCCACTTCTTTTTGCCTCGCCACGCTTCGGGACAGAAGCAAGCTGCCCACATTCGCGCACGCAATCAGCAGCACAACCCCCACCGCTCCCAGAAGAATCCACAGCAAGGTTTTCACGCGGCCGCTGAAGGACTCGCGAAGCGGAATGGTGAGGGCACCCAAATTGACCTGGCTGCGTACCGAGGCGGGATACGTATCCAAAATGCCTAAAGCGATGGATTGAACATCCGCATCGGCCTGCGCGGGCGTAACTTCCGGCTTCAGCCGGGCTACCAGGCGGTAATCAAAATCGTCGCCCGCATCACTCAGCTCACCGGGTGTGAAAGCCATGGGGACCCACAAATCAGCCTGTCCTGAGTCCTGCCCGAGCGGGAATTCAAACCCTTCCCGCATCACACCGATTACAAGGTAGGGCTTGCGGTCGAGCTCCACGGTTTTCCCAACGATGCCGGCGTGGCCGCCAAAATGGCTCTGCCAAAGACGATGGCTAAGAACTGCCACCAAACTTCCCGGGTGATCTTCCTGCTTCGTGAAGGTTCTTCCCTTCTCTGGCGCGACGCCCAGTACGGCGAAAAGTTCTGAGGTAGCGCGAGCCGCCGTGATTCGCTCCGGTTGCCCGCCGCCCGATAGCTCAAGCTCAACCGGCTGGAATCCTGCCACGCCGCTGAAGGTCCGGTTCTGCCGCTGAAATTCCAGAACGTCCGGGGCTGGGACGTCCACAGGCTTGGGGCTAAGAAAGGGAAGCTTTTCCTTGATCTGGACAAGCCGTTGGGCGTCGCGATAGGGCATGGGCCGCAACAACACAGCGTCCACCACGCTGAAGATGGATGTGTTCGCGCCGATGGCCAAAGCCAGCGTCAGTACCGCCACGACCGCAAACCCCGGACTTCGCGCCAGCGTCCGCATGCCGTAACGAACGTCCTGCGCCGCACCTTCCAGCCAGTTCCATCCCCACATATCGCGGCTCTCCTCTCTTAGGACCAGTTCGTTGCCGAAGCGGCGTTGTGCGGCGTAGTGAGCTTCCTCAGCCGAAGCTCCACGCACGATTTCATCCCGCGCGCGCAGGTCGCGGTGCAGGCGCATTTCTTCGGCTAAATCGGCATCGAATCGATTCCGCCGAAACAACATCGCCATGCGTCTGGCGAATTCAGCGAACATGGTCACTCATGCCTTAGCGCCACCATCGGGTCGACCTTTGTGGCGTGGCGCGCCGGGAAGTAGCTCGCGAGAAAAGCTACGCCCGCCAACAGCAGCGAGACGGTCCCGAGCACCAGAGGATCACTGGGACGGACGCCATAAAGGAGTCCGGAAAGCAGTCGCCCAATGCCCAGAGAGCCCACGATCCCGATCACAACCCCGGCCAGGGCCCAGCGCATGCTTCCGCCCACCACCAGGGTCAGAATGTCAACCGTATCCGCGCCCAGTGCCACTCGCAGGCCGATTTCGTGGGCGCGCTGCGTGACCGAATAGCTCACCACGCCCGCGATCCCTACCGCCGCGAGCACCAGCGCAAACGTGGCGAAGCCAGATAAGAGCAGCATTGGAAACCGCCGGGAGCCAGTGGAGCTGCGCACGACTTCTTCCATCGTCTCGATGCCTGTGACCGGGCGATCCGGCAGGAACTCAGCCACCGCCTTTTTTGCCGATGCCGAGTAGATCGCCGGCGCTGACTGAGTGCGCATGACGATGTTCATCAAAGGCCAGCCCGCCTGGGTGTACGGGCGGAAGAACTGCGAGTGTACATTTTCATCCAGCCCCCAGTGATGGACATCGCCGACCACTCCCACGATGGTCAGGCGCGGGCCGCTCGGGCCACCCAGAAGAATGGCCCTGCCGATGGGGTCGTCATGAGGCCAGAATCGCTTCGCCATGGTCGCGTTGATAACTATCACTCCCGCAGAGCCCAGCGTGTCCTGGAAGTTGAACTCCCGTCCCCTGAGCACGGGGACACCCATGGTTCGAAAATAATTCGGGCAAGCCACACTGTAATTGGCCGCCGGCCGGTGCCCGGGATCGGCGGGCGGCTGGCCGGCGATGTCAAAGCCCCGTCCGGCGTTTCCTTCAAAGGGCAGATGCGCGACGGCGCCGACCGAGACCACTCCGGGAATCGCCCCCACTTGGTCTTCAAGGTCCCGACAGAAACGCGGCAATCCGGGAGGGCCGTTGTAGATTTCTTCCTGAGGAACCGAGACTTCCATCTTCAGGACGTTTCTGGGATTCAGACCCGGATCGATTTGCAGCACGCGCTCCAGGCTTTTGATCATCAGTCCCGCGCCGCAAAGAACGACGAGCGCCAATGCCACTTCGGACGCCACTAGGACGTGCCGCAGGCGGCTGGCGCTGCCGGCGTTTGACTCCCGGCCTCCCTCTTTCAAGGGCTCGTTCAGGTCGCGGCGCAAGGCGCTGATGGCGGGAGCGAGACCAAAGAGCATGCTCGTCAGGCAAGAGACGAGCAGCGCAAACGCCAAAACGCGAAGGTCCAGCGGAATCGAATCCACTTCGCGAAGCGGAAGGTACATGTGGTCGAGCCGCAAGACATGAAATAACAAGCCGGAGCTCCACTTGGCCAGAAGCACGCCGCTGCCGCCGCCGAGCAAGGCGAGCAGCAGGCTCTCCGTCAGCAATTGCCGCGCGACGCGGAGCTTCCCGGCCCCCAGGGCGGAGCGGATGGCCAGTTCCTTCTGGCGGGCTGCGCCTCGCGCCAGCATTAAATTGGCCACATTCACGCAAGCGATGAGCAGTACGAACCCCACTGCGGCAAGGAGGGGAAGCATCGTTCCCCGCAGGTCATCAAGTCCAAAGTTCGCCATCGGCATGACGGCGGCGCCCATTCCCGCGTCTTCGTTGGGGTATTGGCGCACCACTGCGGCGGCGACGGCTTGCATCTCTTGACTCGCTTGCGCCACCGTCACGCCCGGCTTGAGGCGCGCGAAGGCAACGAAACTATTCTCGGTGCGGTTGTAATCCGTTTTGGTATAGCCGACGGGCACCCAGAGCTGGCGCGGCCTGCTCCAGAACTGCCAGCGGAATTCGGGGGGCATCACACCCACAACCGTGAAGTCCTCGTCATCGATCTTGATGGTCTTTCCCACCAGCGCGGGATCTCCGCCATAGCGGCGCTGCCACAGTCCGTAGCTCAGCACGACTTCATGATCGCGGCCGGGAAAGTCTTCCTCCGGAAGAAAAGTGCGGCCGAGCAACGGCTTGATCCCAAGCAGGGGAAAGAAGCCGGACGACACACGCAGCCCCGAAACCTGCTCCGGCTCCTGCTTGATTCCTGAGGGGGAAAGGTTGTAACCCCGGCCGGCGGAGTCGAAGATGGCCATCCCCTCAAACGACCGGCTTTGTTTCTGAAAATCCCAGACGTTGGGAGCGGAAACGATATTGTACCTGTCAGGTCCGGTGCCAAAGGTCTCCCACACCAACACCAGGCGGCCGGGGTCGGGAAATTGCACAGCCTTCAGCAGCGTGGCGTTGATCACACTGAAGATCGCTGTGTTGGCGCCGATCCCCAGCGCCAACGTGAGCACCGCCACTACCGCAAATGCGGGGTTCTTCACCAGCATCCGCGATCCATAGCGAGCATCCTGGAGCAGATTTTCAAGCCATTGCCACCCCCACATTTCGCGGCTCTCCTCTCTTAGGACCAGTTCGTTGCCAAAGTGCTTGTGCGCGGCGTAGTGAGCATCTTTGGTGGAAATTCCGCGCTCGGTTTCATCGTGCGCTCGCAACTCAAGGTGCAGGCGCATCTCTTCGTCCAAATCGGCATCAAATCGATCGCGCCGAAAAAGCATCGCGATGCGTCTGGCGAATTCAGCGAACATGGTTGCCTTTCCAAAATCTCATTGCCCGGGTTTGTGGTTTTCGAGAAACGCAAAAGCCGCAGACTTCGAAAGACCTGAAGTCTGCGCTACACCGCTCTACGCCGTCTGAATGGCCCTCGTGATGGCCTGCACGACGCGCTCGAATTGCGATACCTCCACCTCAAGCTGTTTGCGCCCGAGCGGCGTCAGGCGGTAGTAGCGGGCTCGCCGATTCCCCGCCGTCACGCCCCACTTGGCCTTTACCCAGCCCTTGATCAACATGCGTTGCAGGGCCGGGTAGAGCGAACCTTCTTCAACCTGCAAAACGTCCTCTGAAATCTGCTCGATCCAACTGGCGATTTCGTAGCCGTGCAGCTCGCCGTGGCGGGCCAGCGCCTTCAGGATCAGCAGGTAAAGCGTTCCCGGGGGAATTTCATTCTGGTGCATTCTCGCCTCCTTGGCATAGTTAGATTATGGCAATGCAAAAAGGTTAGCTCTAATACCGATTTTTTTCAATCGCCTTTCACGATGCCTTTGCCGGTGACAGGCCGCCCCGCCTTAGCTTATTGTTAAGCTTCAATCAATGGCGATGGGCAAGCGAATTCTTCTCACCACCACGGGCTCGCTGGGCGATCTTCATCCCTTCATGGCCATTGGCCTGGAACTTCAGGCTCGCGGGCACGAAGCTACACTTGCCACCAGCAACTTCTACCGGCCAAAAATCGAGCAGGCGGGCCTGAAGTTCGCCCCCATGGGCCCGCACCTGGAGCATGGCAACTTGGAACTGATGCGGCGGGTGATGGACCAGAAGCGCGGCCCGGAGTTTCTGATTCGCGAGCTGATGTATCCCTCCATTCCCGGCGCTTTCCGGGAAGTGATGGCGGCGCTGACCGACTCCGATCTGATCGTGACGCACCCCATCACCTACGGCGCGCAGATCGCCGCAGAAAAGACCGGCGTGCCCTGGGTTTCAGTGGTGACCACTCCGATGCTTTTCTATTCTCGCTACGACCTGCCGGTCATCCCGCATCATCTCTTTCTCAGTAAGTTCCGGCGTCTCGGGCTGGGCGTGAGCGGCCTTCTTCTCAAACTCGGCCGGCGCGTCACCAGGCCGTGGTTTGCACCGGTAAGCGAATTTCGCAAATCGGTGGGAATGTCCCCCGGCCGCGACCCGTGCTTCGAGGGTCAGCACTCGCCGCAATGTGTGCTGGCGATTTTTTCGCGAGCGCTGGCCGAGCCGCAGCCCGACTGGCCGGCGCAGACGCGCATCACCGGGTTCGCGTTTTACGATCAGGCGGAGCATGGCCAGGCACTCGCTCCCGAACTCGAGCGGTTTCTGGATGCCGGACCGCCACCGGTGGTGTTTACGCTCGGCTCATCCGCAGTGTTCCAGGCGGGGAACTTTTATTCCGAAAGTTTGGAGGCGATCCGGCAAGCCGGGTGCCGCGCCGTGCTGCTGGCAGGAAGCAATGAAATGCGCGCGCCGCTGCCGCCCGGCGTCACAGTGTTCCCCTATGCGCCTTTTTCCAGGATTTTTCAGCGCGCCGCGGCAGTGGTTCACCAGGCGGGCGCGGGAACCTGCGGGCAGGCTTTGGCCGCAGGTAAACCGCAGCTCATCGTGCCCTTTGCCTTCGACCAGTTGGATAATGCCGAGCGCTTGCAGCGCCGCGGCGTGGCACGAACGATTCCGCGAGGCAAATTCTCCGCCCGGCGAGCAAAGCAGGAATTGGACCGATTGCTGTCCGACGCGAATTA
>JASHTY010000276.1 GCA_030040315.1 Terriglobia bacterium
CGGCTGGAGGAATCCCGGCGTCTGCCCGCCGTGCGGGTTATGACACACCGTGCAGTCGTCCTGCGCGCCGGGATGCTGCACTTTGGCGGAGGCAATTTGCTTGGCCTGCTCTTCGTGACACATTACGCAGGTCGATTTCACGTCCTTCTGGACCAACACCACTTTTCCGTCCTTGGCAGGCTGGTGGCAGTCATCGCACTCCTTGTTCTCGAATGGGCTGTGCAGAAACGCCTGCATCAACTTGGGCGAATTGGACTGCCTCGCATCATGGCATTGAATGCAGTTGGCCGATTCGAAGGGCTGGCCATGATGTGCTGCGTGTAGTTTTTCATCTTTTGGGTCGTGGCAATCTAGGCAAAGCTGCGGGATGGCCTTTGAGAGGTGATACGCAAACTCATCCTGGTTCGGGGCGCCGCTCTTGTGCATGGTGTGGCAGGTGTCGCAGCCGCTGTCGAGCGCCGGATGGCGGCTGCCGCCCTTCGCAACATGCACACCCACGTCATGGCAAGTCAGACAGAGGTTTTCCGCCGGCCCTCCGGAGGTTGGCTGCAGCAGTAACGATGGATTGTCGGACTTGTGCGGGTCATGGCACTTCATACAGTCACGGACCTGGGGCGGGTGGATTCTCCCGGTGAGATTTGAAGGGTCCTTATCCTTGTGGCATGTGAAGCAAAGTCCAGTGACGGTCGGCGTGATCAGCTTCACATGCGTCGCATCTTTGCCCACGCGGACTTCGTGGCAGGTCAAGCATCCCTTCGACATCGCCGCATGGACTGTTTTCCCTTTGGCCAGGTCGCTGTGACACTCCAGACATTTGTCCGAAGTGATATTTGCGTCCAGCATCACGGGGTGTTTTATAGCCTCCAAGCGTGGAACCGCAAGGCCGGCGAGCAGGGCCAGAAATGTGACCCTCTTCATGAGCGCCGCATTGTTGGACAATTTCTCCATGCGCATCCATCCTCGCGGCGGATAGAACACTCAGGAGTGCACGACAATGACCAATATTGAAATAATCTGGCCCAACACAGGTTTTTAAGCCGCTTGGTTTGAAATGGTTAGCTGGTAACAGCAAACCAGCGCATGTTTGAAGGTGGATTGGCTGCATCGATGTGCGTGAAATCCCCCAATTGCCCGAATTTGTTGGGGCAATTCACCTAATTACTGGAGACAAGAAGCTGACTGGATGTCGGGCGGAATGTCTATCGCTGAGGCTAAAACCATAAGCTGGTCAGGATACGCAGCAATCCGCGATCCCTCGAAGAGGATTACCTTGCTTCGCTGTTGGGCGTGTTTTGCAAAAACGGATTTCCAAGCAACGGAATCTCGCCTGCTTTAGGGCTATTGAATCTGCGCGCCCTTTAACCAGATGTGGTACAGGTAGTTGCTCAGCAGGACAAGGCCGTAGACTGCAAGCACGACCGTTAGCAGGATGCCCCATCGGTCGGCGGCTGTAACCTTGCGGGACAGCTTCTGCTGAGCTGCGATAAGCGCGCCCTCGTTTTGATGAAGATGCAGCGTTTCATCATCGTGTGACGCCACGGCGATGCGATAAATCGCTAAAATCAAGACCACGATTGCGAGTGCCACCCAACTCCAAAAATAAGCGTTCATGGCGAACCTCCTTCATTCGGTCGGCAACCCGTGCCTGGCCGTCCATCACCCTTTCACAGTACAAAGTTCATCGGAAACGAGAGATCTGGTGCGCTTCGAATTACTGTTCGTCGCTGACCTCCCGCCAGCCAACAGAAGCACTGCGGGATACTTGGCCAATTGTTTGCTCCTATTGGCAGGGTCTAGTCTGACGACCCGACGGTAAAAGGCCTGGCGCCGCATTCCTTGAGCACGCTCCTGTTGCCCACCGGAAAGACTCCTACCGGAGGAGAGGCAAAACCGCTGTAACTCAAGCCGTCGAGACAGCGGGCGGTTTGACCTGCTCCGCCCGCGCATCCTCAAGAATCTTGATCATGCGGCGCAACCAGATCTTGACCACCTCTTCTTTGGTGTCCTGGCACTCATTGCGCTCCAGGTGGTCAATGGTTTCACCCTCCGCAGTGAGTGGAATGTAATGGCATGGGACTCTCTCCGAGCGCCGCTCCGGTGGCACTAAGGCCATGAGCATGCATTCATCACACGGATGGGTGCGGTGGGGATCCCCAAAATTGAGGCAGGTCAGCGAATCTTGAAATATCGACGTGGGCAGCCACGGTGTGCGGACCGAGCGTCCGTAGCCACCGCTTTCGATAAACTCCAACTCGAACTTCAGTACCTCAAGGACATCTCGATCATCAATGGGCATGGCTTAGCCTCCCCGACTTACTTTGTCAGTTACATCCTGCCTCGGCGACGGTGGTACTGCCGTGACCGCAGTCACTGTCGATTGTGATCGCCGTCACTGAATACCTGCGAGGCTTCGAGAATAATCACATTCGAAAGCTGAGGGCGGGATTTGCGGCGGGCAGAGACCGCTGTAGCCTCCCCCCGATGAAGGGCGAGAACGAAATCAAGGCGAGCGTTCCCCGCCCTGTAAAGTTTTGGGTCGTGATTATCCGATGAACACGGCGACACACAAACCGCGACTCATCTTTTGGGAGGTGACAAAGGGCTGCAACCTGCGTTGCATCCATTGTCGCGCCACCGCTACGGAACTCTCATCACCTAACGACCTGCCGACGACCATAGCCCTGAACATAATAAAGCAAGTCTCTCAGTTATCCTCACCAATCCTAGTTCTCAGCGGTGGCGAACCTCTCTTTCGCGATGAACATAAGATTGGCCCGACGGAAATGATTACGCCTGGCTTAACGGGGATCACCCCTCACCCGCGCGCGCGGCCAGCGGAACCGGGCCAACCCGAGGGGATGAATGCGACAACGAATGGCTTTCTGGCCGGCACGGGAGTCGCGTCTATCTCCAATCAGCGGAAGAAGCCATTCTGCGCGTATCAGCCGCACACCGGGGAAGCGGCGGGCGATCACAAGAAGGAGGAAACCAATGTTTCAGTTCACTGATCTGGTGCGCGGCGGGGAAGCGGTTCGTGACATCAAGCAGAGCTTTCCGGAAACGGTGGCGGTGTTTGAACAATTCCACCTTCGGTCCTCCTGTGATGAATGCTCGATTGAAATGGCGGCGCGCAAGGTCGGAGCCTCCTTCGAAGACCTTCTCGTTGAGATCAACAAGGTCATTTACAAGAACCGGGGTGTTACCACCCGGCCCTTGTGCGGATGAATTGACATGGCAAGTGCGATTCCAGTTCCGGGCCTGCTGACAAGCTCGCGAAAGCGATCGTTTCTGCTTCCGCGCGAGCATGGAGCCTGGGGGATGCTCCTGGTCCCGCTGGTTGCTGGTGCGGTCGCCGGTCAGCCCAACGGCGAGCAGGCCCTAAAAGTCCTTTTATTCGCGATGGCGGTTGTCGGCCTCTTTTGTCTGCGGACGCCGCTTGAAGCCGAGCTGGGAATTTCCGCGCTGCGCCCAGAGGGTGACGCTGAGCGGAGGCTTATCCGCTTGACGATTTGCTTATATGCGGCCCTTACCGCTTCGGCATTGGTGGTTCTGTTCATTTGGGCGCATGCATACGGGCTGGTTCTGTTGGGAGCGGCCGCCGCCATCGTATTCGTGCTTCAAGTATCGCTCCGAAGGGTTGACCGGGAGACGCGTCTTAGCTCTCAATTGGTGGGTGCGATTGCCCTGAGCTCGACAGCGGCTGGGGCTTATTATCTTGCCTCCGGCCGGTTGAGAGCGACGGCCGGAATTCTCTGGTTCATCAATTGGCTCTTTGCCGCCGACCAGATCCACTTTGTGCAACTGCGAATTCGCTCCGTACACGCGATGTCGGCCGAAGAGAGAATCCACAAGGGAAAGTCCTTCCTGATTCACCAGGCCGTTTCGCTTGTTGTTTTGGGATTGATTTGGCGGGCGGATTGGACTCCAGGGCTGGTTCTGGCGGGATTTGTCCCGCTGTTCGCCCGTACTTGGGCGTGGTTCCTCGAACCACCTAGTCCTTTTCAGGTCCGTCGCCTGGGTTTGAGTGAGCTGATGTATGCCATCGTTTTCGGGGGTTGTTTCATAATCGCGTATAATTTCACACTCCTTCACAGCCCGATCTGATGCCTGCCGAACTGCTTATATTTCCTTCCGGGTGATGCCGAGTTTACGCATCTTTGCATTTAGAGTCGTGCGCTTAAGACCAAGCCGTTTGGCAGCGCCCTGGGGACCTGCAATGACCCCATTGGCTTCCCGAAGCGCATGGAGTATATGTTCGCGTTCGGCATCTGCAAGTGTGGACCCCCCGATGGCGTGTTCTTCGGAAACTTCAGCGGATGTGAGTTCCGAAAGCGGGACCCGAAGAACCGGGCCGGGAGATAAGATCACCGCACGCTCAATAAAATTCTCAAGTTCACGAACGTTTCCTGGCCAGTGCCACTTCACGAGCGCTTTCATTGCTTCGGGCGGGATCGTCTCAATCTTTCTCTTCATGCGGCGCGCATGTTTGTCAACAAAATGGCGTACCAAGCGTGGAATGTCGCCGGTGCGTTCGCGGAGAGGAGCCAGGTGCACCGGGAATACCTTCAATCGATAATACAGGTCGCTTCGAAACTGCGAATCCTTTACCATTTTGGCCAAATCTCGATTCGTGGCCGCAATAAGACGAACATCCACCGGGATCGTACGCGTGCTTCCCAGGCGCTCAAATTCCTTCTCCTGAATCGCCCGCAGAAGCTTGGGCTGCAGTTCAATCGGAATATCTCCGACTTCATCCAAAAATAGAGTGCCGCGATGGGCTAGTTCAAGGCGGCCGATTTTCTGCGAAATGGCGCCGGTAAAGGCGCCCTTCTCGTGGCCAAAGAGTTCGCTCTCCAGCAAGCCGCTCGGAATCGCTGCACAGTTCAGCTTTACGAAGGTTCGCTCGCGCCGTTCGCTCAACTGATGGATCGCGCGAGCAATCAGTTCCTTCCCAGTTCCGGTCTCGCCCAATATGAGGACCGTTGCATCGGTCGGGGCCACGGTTTCTACCTGTTTCAGCGCTCGCTTGAGCACCGGACTTTCGCCGACAAGCCCCTCGAAATTGTATTCTGTTCGAATTTCGTCTTCGAGATATCTCTTCTCTTCTGCGAGACGCTCATTGAGTCCGCTAATCTGGCTGAAAGCCTCAGCATTGTCAATGGCCAGAGCGATCTGATTCGCGACCTGGCTGAGCAGGTTCAAATCGGCTCGGGCCAAACCTTCCTCTTTGACGCTTGCTACGCCCAGGACTCCGAGGGGACGGCCGTGACTGATGAGTGGCAGCCAGCAACCCGATCTCATACCCGCCGTCGCCAGGAGTTGCCGCGCGTGTTTCGTAAACCGGGTGTCGTCTAAATGTTCGACCAAAACTGGTTGCCGGCTGGTAAAACACAGTCCCGCCGGCGTCCCGTCGAGCGTGATCAGATCGTCTTCGGCATTCAAGTCCAACCCTCCCGGGGAATTTAATCGGTGGAGCCGCAGTTTTTGGGCGCGCGGATCGTAAAGCGCCAAGCTTGCGTAGTCGTGGCATGCTACTTGATTTAGACTTGCTGTAACTGCCAGCAATAATTTGTCGATGTCCAGGTTCGAGAGGAGAACGTTGGTAATCTCAAGCAGCAGGGCCTCTTCCGCGCGCTTCCGGGTGGTAAAGTCGCGGGTAATTTTAAAGTAGCCGAGAAGTTTGCCGGCTTTGTCGCGTAGCGCAGTAATCACAACGTTGGCCCAGAACTGTGAACCGTCTTTGCGGACTCGCCAGCCCTCGTCTTCGTAGCGCCCGGTCTCTGCCGCTATCTTGAGCCCTTGATCCGCCTTGCCACGCTTGACATCTTCGAGAAGATAGAAGCGCGAAAAATGCCTTCCAATTATCTCTTCCGGCTGGTAGCCCTTAATTTTCGTCGCCGCGGGATTCCAACTGGTAACCAAGCCATCGACATCGATTGTGAAAATCGCATAATCCTTCACCGTCTCGATGATTGACCGCAAGCCTTCTTCACTGTGGCGAAGCGCGTTTTCTGCCTCTTTGCGTGATGTGATATCTCTCGCCACCGCAATGACCAGAGAGCCTTCGCTCGTCTCAACGGGGCTCAACATGATGTCGACTGGGAATTCGGCGCCGTCTTTGCGACGTCCGTACAGATCGAGGCCGAAGCCCATGGCGCGCAGGCGTGGCTCACGCTGATAATGTTTGCGTTGGCCAACGTGGGTGGACCGAAAACGCTCTGGAACCAGGATTTCAACCGTCTGGCCCAAGAGCTCATCTCGGGAATAACCGAAGAGCTTCTCCGTCTGCGGATTGGCGTTTAGAATTTCACCTTCCGAATTTGTCAATAAAACAGCATCCGGCAAGAATGCGTACAAAGCGGAAAGCAAGTCTGGTTGAAGCAATTTGTCCACAAGTCTCGGGGAATCCGGCACGGTGAACACCTCCTCCGCTGGAGGCGGGGCACATCCGATGCTTTGGCCCGATACTCCACAATGCTACGCACATATCCAGGTGTCCGCAAGTAACATCTGGCGCGGGCTCATCTAACATTTCGAACTTTTCCCCGAGGCGATGAGCGATTGCAGGGGCCTATTCGGAATTCTTTGAATTTAGACAAGTGCTAGAACCCCGCGCGCGCCGAGGCATACCACGACGGCCAGGACGAGGAGCGCGGAGGAAGCGCCGAGCGTCAGCCGCCACCCGACCTCGCGCATCATTGCGGCGAGCGTGGCCATGCAGGGAAGGTAGAAGGTCACGAAGAGCGTGAAGATCAGGATTTGCGCGTCGGTCATGACCCCCAGAACGTGGGTCGTCCCGAGCGCCTGCATCAGCATCATCAGCGAAAGCTCTTTACGCAGCACGCCGAAGATAAGCGTCAGGCCGACGGAGCGCGGCAGTCCCAGCATTGCCGTGAGGGGAGAAAGCCCGACGTTGATGCCATGACTCCAGCCATAGTAATCAACCAGGCTGAGAACCACGCTGCCCGCCACCAGCATGGGCGCGGCCACCAGCACGAATTCGCGCAGCCGCCACCAGGTTTTCAGCGCCACCACACGCGCCGCGGGAAGTCGATATGAAGGAACTTCCATGAGCATTCCCGGTGAAACCTCCGGCCACAACCTCGCCAGCAGATTCCCTGTCGCGGCCACCACCAGAAGGTTCAGCGCGTAAATACCCAGCGCGTAGTTGGCGCTCAGGTAAAACCCCACAAGCGCGAAGATCACGGACATGCGCGCCGAGCACGGCACCAAAACGGCCAGAAATGCCGCGATGAAGCGGTCACGCCGTGTAGTGAGAAGGCGAGTGGCCATGACCGCCGGAACACTGCAGCCATACCCCACCAGAATCGGCAAAGTGGCCGTGCCGTGCAGTCCCAGGCGGTGCATGACTGCGTCCATCAGGTATCCCGCGCGGGCGAGATAGCCGAAGTCCTCCAGAATCGCCAGCCCCGCCAGGAACGGCAGCAGATAGGGCAGCACCATCGCCAGCGCTCCGGCCGTCCCCAGCACGGCGCCTTTCACGCCTGCAAAAACCGCGGCGTGCGGATTCATATGTCGTGCTAGCGCCGCCACCACTCCGTCAAAGAGGTTGAGGATGCGGTCCTCCGCAGGTTTTCCCACGTTAAAAATCAACTGGAAGAATCCCAAAAAGACCGTGAGTAACAAGACATAACCCCAAACCGGGTGCATTGCCACGCGGTCGATTTTTTCGCGCCAGTCCACACTTGGACGCGCCAGCCGCGTGACCCGCTCAAAAACCGACAGGCAAGCTGCATGGCGCGCCGCAGAAATCGCCGCGTCGGCGGGCAGTCCGGAGTGTGCCGAAATTGATTTCTGCGCCCATTCCACGTCCTCGGCAATTTCCGGCCGTTCGCCGCGAATTTGCAGCGGATCGCACTGCACCCACTGCATCGCCTGAAAACGATCTCGGGGAAAATTCCGCGCCGCTGATGCGGGAAGAGTGATTGATGATTGCCCCGGCAAGACCGCCAATCCCGCCAAGGCAGATTCCGCGTAGCGATGTTGTTCGTGGTCCGCGGCAACTGCGGGCGAGACGACCGCCCACGATCGCAGTGGTGCGTCGTGGCCGGCCTTTACCGCGGGCGTTCCCATCGAACATCCTGCGCAAAGATGTCCGCCCCCGCAGCTATGGACCCGAAGCGGCGGCGTGAAAACGGGTTCGACCCCGGATTGCGTATTCCATTCAGTGTCCTCCACCGGCGCCAGCGCAGTTTTGAGCGCCCCCTGGGGCTGGGCATTAGTGTGCGCCGCGATCTTCTCCGCCAGCTCGGCCAACAATCGTTCCGCTTCGGGCGCATAGACAAAGGGCCGGGCGCGACCTCCGCGGGCGGCATATTCCCTTGCAGCCCTGAATGTTTCGATGATGCCGCGGCCGCGCGAGCCTATCGCCTCGACCACCGGCACGCCCAGTGCCATTTGCAATTCGTGCGCGTCAATCGTCATACCTTTTCGCGACGCCTCATCCATCATGTTCAGGCAGATGACCAGTGGCGATTCCAGGTCAAGCAATTCAAGCGTCAATTCCAGGCTGCGGGCCAACTGTGAGGCGTCCACGACGTTCACGATGACGTCCCAATCGTCATTCAGCAAGAAATCACGGGTGACTTTCTCCACCGCCGTGCACGCCGCCAGCGAGTAAATGCCCGGTAGGTCGATCAGGTCGAGCAATTCGCCGTCCACGCGCGCCTGTCCGCGAGTGTATTCCACGGTGGTGCCGGCAAAATTTGAGGTCAGCGAACGGAAGCCCGCCACCGCGTTGAACAAGGTGCTTTTGCCCGAATTGGGTTGACCGACCAGTGGGATTTTCACGGCAAAATCTCGACTTGAACCTTTTCCGCCAGTTGCTTGCCAATGGCCACCTGCGAGCCCTGATTGTCAATGACCACGGGTCCGCCAAACGGAGCGCGGCGCAGCACTCGAACGCGGTCACCGGTCTGAATCCCCATCTGATTGAATGACCGGCGAACCTGCCAGCCTCCGGTGATCAACAAGATCCTCAAATCGGCGGAGTCCTCGGCTTCGTAAAGGCTGAGGTTTGGCGTCAAATCGGTGATGGGACGCATACGCGAATAGATAGTGCAATTCGGGTTCCAGGCGGAAACAAATCCCACAATAAGTCACAGCGCTTGGAACCTGCTAAGAGCACGCGACTTGCATCAAGGCGAGCATGTGGGCGTTGATGTCGAGGATTTTCAGACTTTTGTTCCGAACGGGATTTCACGCAGTTGCGTGAAGCTATAACCCAAAATCGGCTCAGGCGTTTTCAGGAGGAGCAACGGCGCAGCGGTGGTTTCCTCGTCGCAGGATACTTCGTATCGTCTCAAGAAACTCATCAGTTTTGATCGGCTTGTTCAGGTATTCCGCTGCCCCGGCGTTCATGGCTTCAAGGTAGGTTTCCACCTCACCATAGGCGGTTAAAATGATCAAGGGTACGTCGATTCCCTCTTTGCGAATATTCTGAAGCAGTGTCAGCCCGTCGCAACCCGGCATGTGCAGGTCGCAGATGACCAGATTAAAGGTGCTGGACCTCAGAATGCCGACGGCGTCGCTTGGGTCCGAAGTCGTTGTCACCGCGTATTGCTCGCCTGACAAGATCCGTTTCAGGACACGAAGGAAGCAGGTATCGTCGTCAACGATCAGGATTCGAGTTTTCAAATTCTCATCCACAGGTCCTCCCACGCCAGTTGTTCAATGCCGAGCCAAGCTTTAGAAGGCCTGACGCTCCGCTTCAAAGCCGTTTTCGAAATCATTCGATGCACGTAAGTGACCAACCTAAATTAGGGCGCGAGGGAGAAAGGGTGACGCTTAGTGAGCGCGACTCGATGTCCAATGCAGGAATAGAAGTCCTGATTGACTCCACAGTGCGGTGTCGAATTACCTCGAGAATGTGGTCCGCGTCACCTGTTGCGGATGATCATTCGAGCCAAATTGCCGGCCAGATCAAAAAGCTAGGCCGTTTGGGCGGCAGGGCCGGTAGCCCCCTTCTTTCCCAAGTGGCGGCGAATCGTCCGGGGATTGATATTCAGCAGCTCCCCCAACAATCCACCGTGTAATTTCACACCGGCCTTTTTGTCTGTCTTTTTGGATCTTTTCTCTAAGGCGGAAATTGTTGAAATATAACGCGCGTGACAGACCCGGCGGAACTTCCGCTGCTCAATTGGGTCTTTACACCCAACTGCCTGCGTGTTTTGCCCCACATTTCGATCCTGATCTTCTCTTTTCGTCGCGTGCTATGGACAGTCCGCCCGAATTCACGTCCATTTTCAAGGGATTAAGTATTCCAGACATTTTTCCCAAGCTGGCATTGGAGATGCATGTAGAACTGTGCCCGGCGGTCAGAAGCCCGGGGGCAACTGCAACGGAGTTTTACATGGCTAAAAAGAGTTCCCGTCTCGATAAGATCCTGCAATTCTTCAGCTCCTTGAGGTTGGGATTGTGGCTGCTTGGACTGCTGGCCACGGCCATGATCCTGGGAACTTTCATTCTCCAGCGGCCTATGGCCCAGGAAGGTCAAATCGAGCAAGTTTACGCCCCGCAGGTGGTGAGCCTGCTAAATGCCCTCGGTCTGTTTGATGTCTTCCACACGTG
>JASHTY010000277.1 GCA_030040315.1 Terriglobia bacterium
TTCCGTCGATAAGATTATCGACGATGAGCCGAACGGTTTGCCTTCCTGCTTTTCTCTCCCGCTTCAAGTGCATTGGTGCCGAGTGCGAGGATACTTGTTGCCGTGGGTGGAGCATGCAGGTGGACACTCGCACGCGCGAGCTTTATGCGGGTTGCGGACTGGCTGAAGCTTTGACGGATGAGGCCGGGGCCGAGGTGATGAAGCGTGACCACGCCACCGGCTTTTGCGCGAAATTCGCGAACGGCTTGTGCGACATTCAGCTTGAGCATGGCGAATCGTATCTGGGCGATGCTTGTTATTTCTATCCGCGTGTCACGCGCTCACTGGGCGAGTTGGTCAACATGGCGGCGACGCTGTCGTGCCCCGAAATCGTCCGCCTGGCGCTCTTTGGCGAAAACCCCTTTGAGGAGCGACTCGCGCAGGTAGACCGTCTGCCGGAGAATATTCGCGATTATCTGCCTGGTGGAATGACTTCAGCGCAAGCCGCGGCGATTCACCGCGCGTTCGTCAGTGCGGCGCTGTGCGAGCGTGCCACGGCGGAGCGCAATCTTCTGCGGATTTTCATCGCGGCTGAAGCGTTTGCGAAAACGCCTCCCACCGAATGGCTGGCGGCGGTTCCAGCATGCCTGGAAAGCCCGGAGGCAATGCTGCCGCTTCCCGAACCGAGTGACACGGATTCGGTTTATCTCCTGCAAGCTCTCTGCGGGCTGATGGTGGCCGCGAAGGATTTGCGCCGCGCGCGTCTGACGCAGACGATTCAGGAAATTGAGGCAGCGCTGCATAGCAAGATTCGCCGTGACACGCTGGCCATCATTTCCCACCCCGGCAGCGCACAAGCGACGCGTGCTCTGACTGCACGCTGGAAGACTCAATGGCAGGGAAGTTTCAGCGATCTGCTGAAGCGCTACCTGGCCATGCAGGTATCACTTGCGATTTTCCCGTTCGGTGGCTTTGGCAAGACGTTGCCTCAGCGCGCAGCCGTTATGGGGATTCGCCTGGCCACGGTGCGCCTCGGTCTCATGAGCCTGTGTCAGGCGGCAAACGCTGCGCCGCAGCAACCCGACGTCGTGCGCGTTATCCAGAGCATTTCGGGTTTCCTTGACCATCTTGCGGACGCGGAATTCTCACTCAAAATTTATTCCGAAACCGGCTGGCTGAGCGGAGAGAGATTGCGCGGACTGTTGGAAATCACCTAGGGGCGGCCCTTGCGGCCGTCCCGCCCGGACGTGGCGATCCGCCAGCAAACGGTTTGCCCTACATTTTGGGTGGAACAAGCTCGAACGAAATTGAGCCGGGGGTCCAGGCGTTGTTTGCGCGCAAACCGGATATCCTGAAGCCCTGTGCCGGAAAGGAGTAGGTTACAAACTCAACTTCTCCGCTCGCCCCGGGTTGCGATATCCGCACTCCATCGCCGCCAAGCAGATGGCGGCGCAGGGGTGAGTCCGGATGCATGATGGCGTCGGCAAGCAACAGAACGTTGTTGCCCGCCAGCCGCGGGATCAGAACGTCGTGCCAGGCGATGGCGTCAACGGTGAAATCGTATCGGGGAGCCTTCCAAAGCCTATGGAAGAAATAGTTCCACGATTCCGTGCGGCCGCCGGAAGGCGGAGAGGTGTGAACCTCCATGATAACGTGACCGCGGGGGTCTCGAATGCGGGCGGAAATCAGAGGGTTGCCGGGGAGCGGCATTTGCCACGACAGACCGGCGCGTTCCAGAGCACGCTTGGCATCCGGTTCGCTGTCACCCAGACCGACGCCGAAGGTCTGGATTTGAGTCGAATTCAAAAACGGCGGTCCGGTAAAATTGGTCGTGGTTACTTCCACCCGTTTCAGGGATTTTCGACATGAGGCGAAAAACACCGCCAGAAGGCATAGAAGGCCCGCGATAACCTTTGTGGTTACGCCACTGCTCGCAGATGTCCGGACGCTCATCGAATTCATCTGCGGCGCCTTTAACGCTTTTGCAGCTTCACGCGGATTCCGCGTAAGGGTCGCAGCGTAAGGGAGGGAGCCGTGACCACCCGGTGGCCGGGCACGGGCTTAAGCTGAAATTTCTGAATGATGGAGGCGAGCAGCAAGGGCACTTCCGCCTGGGCGAAGGTGTTGCCGATGCAGATGCGGGAGCCGGCGCCAAAGGGAAAGTAGGCGCAACGGGGAAGGGACTTGGCGAAGTCATTTTCCCAGCGTTCGGGAATGAAATCATCGGGCCGCTCGAAGAATCGCGGGTCGCGATGAACGACCCATTGAAACATGGCAAGGGTGGCGCCTTTGGGAATGGAATATCCGCCGATCTCGCAGTCACTCAGCGCCTCGCGCACCACCCCGAAGGCGGGAGGATAGAGGCGCAGGGATTCCTTGAAGACCATGTCGAGATAGGGCATGCGGGCCAGGTCCTGGAAACCGGGAGCGCGGCCGGCCAGAACGGTGTCCACTTCGGCCTGAAGTGTCTGCTCCTTCTCGGGATTCTGGCCGAGCAGATGGAAAGTCCAGGCGAGCGCCAGGGCCGTGGTTTCGTGCCCGGTGAAGAACAGCGTCATCATTTCGTCGCGAACCTGCTGCTCGGGCATCCCCGGTCCATCGCCGTCGTGCGCACTCAGCATGATGGAAAGAACCGCGGGTGAGTGGCCATTGCCGTTCATGCTGGCGCGTTTGCGGCGGATGATTCCCAGCACAATCTCGTCCAGGCGCTTGATGGCCCTGCGATAGCGGAAATTCGCGGGCGTGGGAAGCCATTCGGGAATCAGGTAGAGGCCGAAGCGCTCGTCATACTGCCGGAAGAACAGGCCGAAGGCCTCGCACGCGTGCTCGGCCTCAGAATCAAATTCCTCGCCGAACAGCACCTTGGCGACGATTTCCATGGTAAGGCGCGTCATATCGTTATGGACGTCGCGCTCTTCGCCGTCTTTCCAGGTGGCCAGCATGCGCGCTGTGGAGTCCAGCATGGTCTTGGTGTAGTAGAGAATGTGTTCGTGGTGAAACGCCGGCTGGAGCATACGCCGCTGGCGCTGCCATAGAGTGCCGTCGCTGGTCAGCAGGCCGTCCCCGAACAACGCGCGGCTTTCCCGAAGGAATACCGACTTTATGAAATTGTTGCTCTTGGTGATCAGGACAGCTTCAATGTCGCGCGGGTGGCTCAAAACATACGAGTCGTGATTCACCACCCGAATGTGAACGACGTCGCCGTGCTGCCGGACCTGCTGAACGAGAAAATCCAATTCATCACGCTGAATTTCCGGTAACGAGCCGAGTAGAAAGTGCCCCTTGGGCCCCGGCGGCGCGGGGGAAAGCTTCATGAGTTCCTCCAATGGTATTCAGAGACGTCCGAGCGCAGTGCATTGTAACATGCAAACAGGAATTTGGGAGCGATGCGGGTCATTGGGTGGTGTCCTGATTTGAACCGT
>JASHTY010000278.1 GCA_030040315.1 Terriglobia bacterium
GTGCCTGTTGACGCATCGCGCTGAACCCTCCCTCTTCAGGATCAATGATCCGCTCGGAGTTAAGGGCGGTCTTGGGAGGTTGAATTAAGTGCCGATTGGCAGTGATGGAGACTGGGTTTCACATCCGGCTTATACAAGTAACTGGCTTTTTTTCAACACCTTACATTAAAGCTTCAACGCCTGACCGCCCCGAACCATTTTGAAAACTCCAGAACAATCCGGGAATTGTATGAAAACAAAGGAATTGTAGTATTTTTCAACAACTTGATTGACAGGTTCTCTCGGGTTTGTGCGTTAGTTCGGAGGTGGGTGGAATCTCACTCCCAAACTGAGAGGCTCCACTGTCGGCATCCGCTATGATAAGGTTGGAACGAAAAGTAATGAGCGAAACGCTTCCATTCTGGCTTGCCTTAACACGGATCGAGGGCCTAGGTGTGCGAGGGTGCCACAAGCTGATCGAGCATTTCGGCTCGCCTCAGGGCGCGTACATGGCATCGCTGACCGAACTTGAGAGCTGTGGAATTCCGACGCGTGCCGCGCAAGCGATCTTCGCGCAGGGCGCGTTGCAAGATGCGGAGAAAGAACTGGAGAAGGCGGAAAAAGCCGGAGCGCGGCTGGTCACCATGGAGAGCGAGGACTACCCGCACCAGCTCAAGCAGATTCCCGACGCGCCGCTGGTTCTCTATGTCCGTGGCGACGTGAAAGTACTTTCGCAGTTCGCGGTGGCCATGGTGGGAACGCGCCGGCCAAGCGCTTACGGCAGTTCGGTGGCGCATCGCCTGGCGCACGATCTGGCAGAGCGGCAACTGGTGGTGGTAAGCGGCCTGGCACGCGGCATCGATTCCGCCTCGCACCGCGGCGCGCTGGAGGCGAAGGGCAGGACCGTGGCCGTGCTTGGCTCAGGCATTGACGTCATCTATCCGCGCGAGAACAAGCGGCTGGCGGATGAAATCGAAAAATCCGGCGCTGTGATCTCCGAATTTCCACTGGGCACCGGGCCGACTCCAGAAAATTTCCCCATCCGCAATCGCATCATCAGCGGGCTTTCGCTTGGCGTGGTGGTTGTGGAGGCAGCGGAATACAGCGGCTCGCTGATCACCGCGCGCCTGGCGGTTGACCAGAGCCGCGAGGTTTTTGCCGTGCCCGGCAACATCACCTCAGCGCAAAGCTTCGGGCCCAATCATCTTCTGAAGCAGGGCGCTAAGCTTGTGGACCAATGGATGGACGTCATTGAAGAATTTCCCGCGGAAGTGCGGATGCAACTCCTGCCACCCGCCGAGGCATCGGATGGAGAGCCCATGAGCGTGCAGGCCGCCACGCTCTTCACCGCCTCACTGACTCCGGAACAGCAAGCTGTGTTCGAAGTTCTGCGGGCGGATCAGGCGCTGTTTGTGGACGAGATCGTGAGCGCCTCAAAGGCTCCTCACCCACGGGTGCTCGCCGCACTGCTGGAGCTGGAAATGAATGGACTTATCCGGCAGTTGCCGGGAAAAAACTTTATCCGTAAACTGTAACCAGGATGAATCCTCAGGGCAGGGTTCTGAATCAGATGTTCGGCACGGGGTGGCATCTCAAGGTAAGGAGGCGATCAGTCACCGGTTGAGGGCGCATAAGTTCAAAGAGAGTTGCTTTCAACCTGCCCGCTCCTGTTGGATGAAGACTGAGAACTGACAACTTTCAATTATGAGCAAATCCCTGGTCATTGTGGAATCGCCCGCAAAGGCAAAGACGATCAATAAATATCTCGGGTCGGACTACCTGGTGAAGGCCTCCATGGGCCACGTCATGGACCTTCCCAAAAAGGAATTGGGTGTTGACGTCGAGCACGGGTTCCGCCCGACTTACAATGCCATCCCCGCGCGCAAGGAAGTGATTGCCGACCTGAAATCCGCGGCGAGCAAAGCGAGCTCGGTTTACCTGGCCGCCGACCCCGACCGCGAAGGCGAAGCCATTTGCCAGCACCTGCACGATCTGCTGCATTCCTCCAAGCGCAAGTTTCATCGCGTGATGTTCAATGAAATCACCCGTGACGCCGTGCGCGAGGCTTTCGAGCACCCGAAGGAAATCGACTCCCACCTGGTGGATGCGCAGCAGGCGCGGCGGATTCTTGACCGCCTGGTAGGTTACCAGGTCAGCCCGCTGCTGTGGGAGAAGGTGAAGCGCGGAATTTCCGCCGGGCGCGTGCAGACCGTGGCGCTCCGGCTGATCGTCGAGCGCGAGCGCGAGATCCAGGCGTTCCAGAAGCAGGAATATTGGACCATCACCGCGCTCGTCGAGGGCAAGAATCCTCCGGAGTTTGAAGCGCGCCTGGCCAAATTCCAGGGCAAGGACATCGAAATTCCCGATCAGGCCACGGCCGACAAGGTAACCGATGCGATCAAGCGCACGAGCCTGGTCGTGCAGTCCGTCACTACAAAAGAGAAACGCAAGTTCGCCGTCCCTCCCTTCATCACGAGCAAACTTCAGCAGGAAGCCGTGCGCAAGCTGCGCTTCTGGGCCAAGAAAACCATGATGGTGGCGCAGCACCTTTACGAAGGCGTCGAATTGCCTGGCGAAGGCGCGGTCGGACTGATTACTTACATGCGCACCGATTCCACGCGCGTCGCGGAAGGTGCGCTCGCAGCTGCGCGCGGCTATATTAAGGAAAAATTCGGGGACGGATATCTGCCCTCCGAGGCCATTCACTACAAAAGCAAGAAGGGCGCCCAGGACGCGCACGAAGCCATTCGCCCGACGGACGTCATGCGCACGCCGGAATCGCTCCGCAAGATTCTTGGACCCGATGAATACAAGCTCTACAAGCTGATCTGGCAGCGCTTCGTCGCCTCCCAGATGAATCCCGCGATCTTCGACCAGACCACCGTGGACATCGCGGCGGGCGATTACACGCTGCGCGCCACCGGGTCCGTCGAAAAATTCAAGGGCTTCCTAGCAGTCTACGAGGAGGGCAAGGACGAAAAAGAGGGCATGGAAGAGGACGAGGAATTGAAGCGCCGCCTGCCCGCCGTGGCCGAGGGCGAACCTTTGAAGCTGAACAAATTGACTCCCGAACAGCACTTCACTGAGCCGCCGCCGCGCTACAACGAAGCGACCCTGGTCAGGGCGCTGGAAGAAAGAGGCATCGGCCGGCCCTCCACTTACGCCACCATCCTCTCCGTCATCCAGAACCGCGAATACGTGGAAAAAAACCAGGGGCGCTTCTTCCCGACCCAGCTTGGCATGCTGGTGAGCGACATGCTCGTCAAAAATTTCAGCGACATCTTCGATGTGGCTTACACGGCGCGCATGGAAGAGGAGTTGGACGATGTCGAAGAGGGCAAGCTCTCCTGGATCGATGCGCTGGAAGAATTCTACAAGAAGTTCAAGAAGGAACTGAGCCGCGCCGAGCGCCACATGGAGGACATCAAAGGCGAGGGCATTCCCACCGACGTCAAGTGCGAGAAATGCGGCAAGCCCGTGGTCATTCGCCTTGGCCGCAACGGGCCGTTCATGGCCTGCACGGGCTACCCGGACTGCGACTTCACCAGCGATCTTCCGCCCGATCTGGCCGCGAAATACGCCAGCGCCGCGCCGCCCGCCCCGGAAGTGGCGGCGGAAAACTGCGAGAAATGCGGCAAGCCCATGGCTGTGAAGCGCGGGCGCTTTGGATACTTCCTGGCCTGCACAGGCTATCCTGAATGCCGTAACACTAAGAAGATTATCATTAAGGAAGGTAATGCCACCGCAGTTTCAGACCAGCCGCTCGAAGAAAAATGCCCCGAATGCGGCAATCACCTGGTCATCAAGCACGGCCGCTACGGCCAGTTCACCGCGTGCAGCAATTATCCCAAGTGCAAGTACATCAAGCGCGAAACGCTGGGCATTCCCTGCCCGGAGAAGGGCTGCACCGGCGAGATCATGGCGCGCCGCAGCCGCTTCAAGAGCACCTTCTACGGTTGCACCCGCTACCCGGACTGCAAGTTCACATCGCGGGACAAGCCTGTGGCCGAACCCTGCCCGAATTGCGGCTCACCGATCCTGGTAGAGAAGTTCAACAAGAAGACTGGCGAGACCGTGCGCCATTGCCCCAACGAAAGCTGCACGTTTGAGCGCGCCGTGGCGTGATGCCACTGCGAACTGCGACTAATCTCCCTTAACCGTGGGGAAACCCTTCGCCGTCCAATCGTCGTAAAACCTCTGCGGAATTTCGAGCAGCTTAACGTTCGTGAATCCCAGCTCCTTTAGTGCACTATATGCGGGCCGGATGTTGGGGCAATGGTCCCACGGGCAGCATCCGCAGTAGATGACGATCTGCTGGTTGTGCGCGAGATGCGCGACAAGCTTCTTGAGTGCCGCAACGCCATCCGGTTGTGATGCGGGGCCGGCGAACTG
>JASHTY010000279.1 GCA_030040315.1 Terriglobia bacterium
CACTCAAGGCTTTGGCGCGAAGGCATTCGCAAAAGAATTGAAAAGGAGTCGCCGCCCCGCGAAGTGATTCAAACCACCGTTGACATGCCCTTGAGCTCTACATCCAGGGCGACGTTGGTCGCTGCTGCCAATGCGGCCGACAGGTTGGGCCACCAGCACATCGGCACAGAGCACATTGTGCTCGGCATCATGTTGCAAAAAAGCACTCTCGCCGCAAAGCTTCTTGCCGAGGCAGGATTCGATATTACGGGTTTCCGGGAGGACCTTCGCCGCGCGGAGCGCTACCCCGGTCGAGTACGCGAGATACCCCAAAGGCAAGTCGGCGACTACGTCGAGATCCACGGAGAATTATTCAGCTATATCTCCGTACGCGAATTCAGCGAGTATTATTCGCGCAAATTCCAATGGGAAAAGCGCGCGTGGGCGCCTCGAGACGCTCTGGTGCGGCGGTCCGACAACAAGATTTTCCTTTATTTCGGACAAACCTATGACTCGGAACAGTACGAAGTTGTGAAGGGAGCCTGGAATGAAGATCGCTGCGGCATCTGCTGGTGGAAGCTTGCCGACGTGAACGAACCAGAACACGACGAAGGTTATACCAACGGCCAGGATTGGTTGTGCACAGAATGCTACGAACGGTTCGTTAGTCCGAATCGGACGGCGGATTCGAGAGGGCAGGAATGAGTTCTGCACACCTGCCCAGAATGGTGGACCTCGGCCACGGCTGCCCGCCGGTGTTGCGGCTCGGACTCGCCACACGCGGCAACACGCATCTTGAAGCGCGCGATGTGGAATACGCGGTCGCGCGCGGCGTGAATTACCTGAACTGGTGCGGATACGATGACGGTATGGCGCAAGCCACTCGCGATAAGCCATTTGACCGCGAGCAAGTGGTGATTGCCATGCAGCTTGGCGAGCGCTCGCGTTCCGGGGCGGAGCGTGAATTGGCCGATGCCCTTCACACCCTTCAAACCGATCGAATTGATGTGGTGACGTTCTATTACGTGGAAGAAGACCAGGAATGGAATGAGATCTGCTGCCCGGGCGGGGCGCTTGAAGCGCTGGTTGCTGCCCGGGGCAAGGGCCAAGTCCGGATCATCGGATTAACCACCCACCAGCGCGCACTGGGCGCGAAATGGGCGCAGACCGGCAAGCTGGACATGCTGATGATCCGTTATAACGCTGCGCATCGCGGCGCTGAAGACGATGTGTTTCCCGTGACCAAACGCCTAAGAATTCCCGTAGTGACTTTTACGGCGCAGCGCTGGGGCGCGCTGACAAAATCAACCTCGGATTCCCCCGAGGAATTTGCACCGTCCCCCGCTCCCGAGTGGTATCGATTTGCTCTTGCCAACCGTTCAGCAAGTATCGTCTTGATGGCGCCCACGAATCGTCGCGAGTTGGAGGAGGATTTGATCCTGCTCGACGACTGGCGGCCGCCCTCGCCGGAGGAATTCGAAAGGATGGCGGCGCACGGGCGGAGCGTGCGGCGGCACGCGGGGGGCTTTCCTTGAGTTCCCTTAATGGCGGAATGCATCCCTCCGCGCGCCTCCCACGATTTATCTCCGCCCCGCTCCGCCTTTGCTATAATGGCCGGCGCGCCGATCGAAGTTAAGTCTTTCCATGCCTAGCACACTGCCTCACATCACGGTTCGTGACGCATTTGGCAACCAGCGCGACATTGAAATTGCCCGCACGCCCTTCACTCTTGGCCGGCAGGGCGACAATGACCTGGTGTTGCTCGACACGCGCATTTCCCGCCGCCATGCACGCATTTTGAAGGATGATGCAGGCTACGTTCTGGAAGACGTGGGCAGCCGCCACGGCACCTTTGTGAACGGTGAGAAGCTGGCCACATCGTGCCGCTTGAAATCCGGTGACCAGATCAGCCTGGGTGTTTCCGATTCCTACGCGCTGGCCTTTGCGGTGGAAGAGGCGGTGCTCCCGGGCCTGCTGCAGAAGCTCGAGAAGGCCTCGGAGCAAAGCGCCGCCCCGCAGTTGCACCACCTCGGGCTGCTGCTTCAGATGGCGCAAATGATGCTGCGCGCTCCGGCTCTGGAGGAGGTCTTGACCTCGCTGCTGGACTCCGCCATCCAGCTCACCAACTCGGAGCGCGGGCTGCTGTTCATGAAAGAAGACCAGGGCAAATTGGAGCTTCGCCTGGCGCGGGGCAAGGGCGGCATCTACCTGAGCCCAGACGTGACTGACTATTCACGCAAGGTGGTAACGCGAGTCGCCGCCTCCGGCCAGGAGGAGGTTGTGCTGGAAGACGAGTCGAGCGGCCGCACGGCAATGGATACCGGCATCATCAAGACCGGCACGCGCGGCATCGTGGCCGTGCCGCTGCAAAAATTTCAGATGGCGGAAGCCTCCGGTGAAACCTTTGTGGGCAAGTCTCCGGACCTGCTCGGGCTGCTTTATCTTGACACCAAGTCGCAGCCCACCGCCGTCACCGGGCTTGACCGGCAGGTTCTGCAAACGCTGGCTGTGGAAGGCTCAACGGTCATTGAGAACGCCCGCCTGTTCGGACTGGCGCGCGACCAGGAGCGCATCCAGCACGAAATGTTCCTGGCGCGGAACATCCAGCAGGGCTTGATGCCGCGCGAATTGCCGCAAAGCGATTACTTCCAGCTTTTCAGCTTTACCACTCCCACTGAAGCGGTGGGGGGCGACTACTACGACGTCGTCGAACTCCCCGACAGCCGCTTCGGATTCGCTCTGGCCGACGTTTCCGGCAAGGGCCTGCCCGCGGCGCTCATGGCGGCCAGCCTGCAAGGCGCGTTCGGCGCGGTGGCCGCCGGTGGACCCGGCCTGGGCGAGCTCTTTCAGCGTGTTAACGATTACCTGTGCGCCCACACGCCGCCGGAAATGTATGCCACGCTCCTTTACGGCGTTCTGGACAAGGATGGAGGATTTGAGTTTATCAATGGCGGGCACATTCCGCCCCTGGTGGTGCGCGCCCAGGGAGGGGTGGACCACCTGGAGTCCTCAAATTTCCCCGTGGGCCTCTTCCCGCATGTGCAGTTCACGCCCAACCGCACGCGGCTCAATCCCGGTGATATCGTCGTGACCACCACCGACGGCGTGACGGAGGCGCGCGATGCCCTCGGCGGGCTTTACGGCGATCCCCGCCTGCTCACGCTCCTGCAGACCACCGCGGGAAGGACAGCCGAAGAGGTCGGTAGAATCATTCTCGCCAGCGTCCGTGAGTTCGTCGGCACCGCGGCGCAATCCGATGACATCACCGTAAGCATCATCCGCTACGGACCCACCGCGCAGTGAATCCCGCAAGATTTAGCTGCCCCTATTGATTACGCTGCGCGCGTTCATAAGCAGCACGATACTGCGAATTATCCGGCGCCAGATTTGAGGCTTCGCGGAATTCCCGCAGTGCGCGCCGCGGTTCGTTCTTCTTTTCGAAGAGCTGGCCAAGACGGAAGTGCGGCCCAGGCAGTCGCGGGTGCAGGCGCACGAGTTCCTGAAACTGGGCGATGGCGCCATCCAGATCGCCCTTGTGTTCAAGCGCATTGCCGAGGTTCCCGAGCGATAATTCCTCGCGCGGATTCAGGCGCAGCGCCTCCTGAAATTCCTGGATCGCTCCGTCCAGGTTGCCCTGGTCGCGCAGCGTGACGCCCAGGTTGTTATGGGTCAATGCAAAATCGGGGTTCAGGCGGATCG
>JASHTY010000280.1 GCA_030040315.1 Terriglobia bacterium
CGGCGTGCGCTCGCCCATCAGGTAAGGCAGCCACAACAGGCCCTCGCTGCCGGGGCGGACGTTCTCCGCTTCGTGGATGATCAAGTCGTAGGGATCAACGCCGGTCTGGTGCGCGTACCAGGATTCGCCATGTCCGAAGTTATCGCGGAACCAGCGGAGTGAGAGTCCCGCACCCTGCGTGACCCCCATCACGTGCCACTTGCCCGGGACGGCGTGGCAGAAGGTGTGGATTCGCCCCTGGGGATCAAGCTTTGGCGCCGCCGTGTAGGTGAAGATCACTCCGGAGGTGCCGAGCGTTGCGGAGGTAAGCCCCGGCAACACGATACCGTTGCCGATGGCGCTCGCCGCTTGGTCGCCTCCGCCCGCCACCACCGGAGTTCCCGCGCTCAGGCCGGTCAGCACGGCCGCTTCCCGGGTGATTTCACCAGTGATTTCCGGCGACTCGTACGCCTTGGGCAGAATCGCCGCATCGATATCCAGCGCGCTGAGCATCTCGCGCGACCAGCGGCGGTGAGTGACATCGAACAGCAGTGTTCCGGAGGCGTCGGAGACGTCCGTGGCGAATTCGCCAGTCAGGCGGTAGCGAACGAAATCCTTGGGTAGCAGGAAGTGGGCAGTGCGTTGGTAGAGTTCCGGCTCGTTGTCGCGAACCCAAAGAATCTTGGGGGCGCTGAAGCCCGTGAGCGCGGGATTTGAGACGTACTGAATGAGTTGCTCGGCGCCGACCTTCTGAGTGATCCAGTCGCACTGCGCCTGGCTGCGCTGATCGCACCAGATCAGCGCAGGCCGGATCACTCCCAGGGTTTTGTCGAGCAGCACGACCCCGTGCATTTGCCCGGAAAATCCCACGGCGGCGATGTCTGAGCCCTTTACGCCGGCGTTTTTGATCGCCGCGCAGATGGCCACCATCGCGGCATTCCACCAGTCGGCCGGATCCTGCTCCGCCCAGCCCGGCTTGGCCATGCGCATCGGCTGATGGTCACCGGTTGCCGCGCCCACCACGTGCCCGTCGGGGCGCACGATCACCGCGCGCGTTCCCGTCGTGCCGACGTCGATTCCCATCATGTAGGACATTAGATCTTCACCTTCTCCCACTTTTCAGCCTTGGCCGAGCGCTCGACGGCGTCCAGCACCGCCTGATTGCGCACGCCCTGGCGGAAATTGGGTTCCGGTAACTTGCCGGTCTCGATGGCATCCAGGAAATCATGAATAGCGTGAACGAATGTATGCTCGTAGCCGATGATGTGCCCGGGCGGCCACCACGCCTTCACGTAGGGATGCTCGGCCTGCGTCACCATGATGGTTTTGTACGCCTGGAGTTCCGAAGGTTCCGTGCGATCGTAGAATTCCAGCTCATTCATGCGCTCCAGGTTGAAGGCGATGCTTCCCTTGCTGCCGTAAATTTGGAAGGTGTTGTAATTCCGCCGCCCGCCCGCGAAGCGCGTGGCTTCGAAAACGCCCACGCTGCCGTTCTTGAAGCGTGAAAGGAAATTCGCATCGTCATCCACGGTCACCTTGCCCCGGGCTTTCTGGCCTTTTGCTCCCCAGGCACCGGAACCCTGGGTGGAGAGTGGCCGCTCCTTGATGAAAGTCGTCATTTGCCCTGAGACCGTCTGGATTTCGCCGTTCAGATATTCAGCCAAGTCCGCCGCGTGCGCCGCGATGTCGCCCAGCGCGCCGCTGCCGGCATACTTCTTCTCCAGGCGCCAGACCAGCGGAAAATCAGGGTTCATGATCCAGTCCTGCAAATATGCGCCATGGTAGTGATAGGCTTCGCCGATTTTGCCTTCGTCGATCAGCCGCTTGGCAAAGGCAATGGCCGGGATGCGGCGGTAATTGAACATCACCATGTGCATCACGCCGGCCTTTTCGACGGCTTTCAGCATGTCCTTAGCTTCATCCAGCGAATTGGCCAGCGGCTTTTCGCAGATAATGTGTTTACCCGCTTGCGCTGCGGCGATCACCATGGGGTGGTGAAGGTATCCGGGCGTCGAGACATCAACGATGTCGATGTCCTTGCGAGCGACGACGCGTTCCCAATCGCAATCGGTTTCCTCCCAGCCCAGAATGCGCGCGGTTTCTTCCAGTTCAACATTGCACGACCGGCTGCACAGGACCTTCATGCGCGGAGTCAGGTCTCCAGGGAAAAAGCTCCGCACTTGGCGATAAGCATTGGAATGCGCTTTGCCCATGAAACGGTGACCGATCAGTGCAACGTTAATTTCAGGCATCTGAACCCTCCGAAAGCGGACTCACTGCTTCTACGCCCACCACATCTCCTTCAACTTCTCCTTGATGATCACCTGGCCAAGGAGGGACGCGGCTTTGCTGAGCCCTTCGTCTACGGACATCAGGCTGTCCTCATGCTCGATGGAAAGCACGTGGTCGTAACCCACCATTTGCAGGGTGGAGACAAAGTCGCACCAGAAGTCGGCATCGTGGCCATAGCCGACGGTGCGGAAAATCCACGAGCGGTTTTTCTCATCGCTGTAAGGCTTGCAATCGACGACGCCGTTCACCTTCACGTTCACGTCATACAGGCGCGTGTCCTTGGCGTGGCAGTGGACAATCGCATTGCCCAGTTTGCGCACGGCCGTGCAAGGATCGATTCCCTGCCAAAACATGTGGCTGGGATCGAAGTTACATCCAACCGCCGGGCCCGCTTC
>JASHTY010000281.1 GCA_030040315.1 Terriglobia bacterium
AATGAGCCCACTTTCCTGATCACCTGGCGCAGCGACAAGGAAATCCGGCGAACGCTGCGCACTCGCGCCGTGCAGCACATTTTCGGTGGAGCGCTCGCCTCCGTGGCCTGCCTGGCAATCTTCCTGGCGAAGCACGGATGGCTCATCTGACAAAGGAGAATCTTTCCATGGGAATCGCAATCCTGGCGGGGCTGGTCGTGATTCTGTTCGTGGTGGGGATCTTCGTTTATCTCATTACCATTTACAACAGCCTGATCCGCTTGAAGAACGACATTGACAAGGCCTGGGCCAACATCGACGTGCTGCTGAAGCAGCGGCACGATGAATTGCCCAAGCTGATCGAGACCTGCAAGGGTTACATGCAGTATGAGCAGAAAACTTTTCAACAGATCACCGAAGCGCGCACGGCTTATCTGAAGGCGGGCTCGGTGAGCGAAAAGGCCCAGGCGGACAACATGATTACCGGCGCGCTCAAGAGCCTGTTTGCCGTATCGGAGAATTATCCCGACCTGAAGGCCAACAACAACTTTATGCAGCTCCAGAAGCGCATCAGCGAGCTGGAGGAAAAGATCGCCGACCGCCGTGAGTTCTTTAACGACGATGTGAACACCTTCAACATTCGAATCCAGCAGTTCCCTGACGTGCTCCTGGCTGGCATGATGCGCCTTCAGCACCACGACCTGTTCAAGGTGACGGAGGAAGACCGTCAGGACGTGGAAGTGAAAATGGCGTAGTGGTTCGACTCACGCCGGATCTGACATCGGGACGGGGCTCAAAATGAAAGGGGACGTGAAATGGTAATCGCGATTGTCGCTATCGCCATTCTGGTGTTCTTCGCAGTCGTCGTTATCGGGATCATCATGTACCTGGTGGGCATCTACAACAACCTGGTGACGCTGAAGAATGACATTGACCGCTCGTTCGCCGATATCGACGTGCTGCTGAAGCAGCGGCATGACGAACTGCCCAAGCTGATCGATACCTGCAAGGGATACATGCAGTACGAGCAGAAGACCCTGCTGGCCGTGACGGAAGCTCGCACCGCCTATATGCGCGCCACCACGCCCGCGGAGAAGACTCAGGCCGACGGAATGGTGAGCGGCGCGCTCAAATCGCTGTTTGCAGTGGCGGAGAAATACCCCGACCTGAAGGCCAACACCAACTTCATGCAGCTCCAGGGGCGCATCACCGAGCTCGAGGAGAAAATCGCCGGGCAGCGCAGCCGCTTCAACGAAGATGTGAACTCCTTCAACATCCGCATCGGGCAAATCCCTGCGAATTTCGTTGCGGGGTTCATGCATCTGCAGCCCCACGCGCTGTTCCAGGCGCCGGAGGCCGACCGCGAAGACGTGAAGGTGAGTTTTGCGTAGCACTTTCAACGGCGACGAAGAAATCGCACCACAGAGCACACAAAGAGCCACAGAAAAGAAAACCTCTGTGATTCTCTGTGGTCTCTGTGGTTGAAGCTTTTCCCGGGTTGCGCCTCCAAAAACAAAAAAGGCCCGCTTGGGGGAGCGGGCCTGGGGAAAGGAGGAAAGTCAAAAACTGTTCAGTGCTTATCTCTTCTTTTTCTTGGCCTTCTTTGCTGCCATCGATCCCCTCCTTTTGCTGAGATGGATAAAGTCTGCGTGTGCAGCCACTATTAGTGGTCACGCATCACATTACCACAATATGTAGTAGGCTTGCGAATTTTTGTCAAGCGGATAATGAGTGACAATGCGCGCGGGCAGCTTGGTTATTCCAAAATGTTCCAGGCTCGCTTGACATTGCCCCATTAAGGTCTAGACTGGAGGCAGGTAGAGCAGCGGTTTCGCCGCCTGATTGACCGGAAGGAATGGGGGCATTCCTACCCGCACGGTGCGCATCGTACCAGCTCCCAGAACGCTTCCTTACGGCCCATCCTGCGGCCTGCTTCAACTCCCGAAACCTCCGCGCCCGAGGTAGTGGGCGTGATTAAGGGAGGTCCCCATGTTCGAAATGATCAACCAACATACCGCCGAGCCCGCGGACCGCAAAATGCTTGTCTATAAAGTCGGCATGTTTATCGTGGCCCTCGCTGCCGTAGGTGGAATTCTGTTTTTCTGCGTGCAGTCGCTTAGGTAAGAAAGAGCCGGAATTTTCGAGCAGCCTGAATTTTGACTGACCTGTTGGAAGCACGGCAATTCCCATCTCCGCACCCTCCTTACCGCCATGCTGCAGGGGAGTCTTGTTTGAGGGCTCCGCTGTTTCAATAGCGCAGGATGCTCTCGCTCCGAGACGACCTCTCAAGTTTTCGTGGATTAATAGAGAACATCCAGCGTGCCATCAAGCAAGCGGTGCTGGTTGCCGGCAAAATGGCCGAAATATGGTGAGGAGATGTTGTTGAACACATCGCGCGGGTTGGAATGGTCGGTTAAGTTGAAAATTGTAAGCGAGCCGCGCATCAGGTGCTTTCTGACCAATGGGAATGGAAGGTGGAATTCCTTGCTTAGCTTCATATCAAGTGAGAAGAACTCGGGATAACGTGCTGTATTCGGAACGCCGACATAATTGTCCTGCATATCAATAGGAGCATATGGGTACCCGGAATGGAGATCGACCACGGGACCGGATTCAATTCCCCAAATGTGGGTTTTGAATCGTCCCCAGGTCAGGACTCGATTGGGAATATCCGACGCAAGGTTGGCGTATTCATCAGGACGAATAAAGGGTTGCTGGAACGGAACGAACAATTGCGAAAGCGTGTTCAAATCACCGCGCGCCTGGCTGAAGACGTAGGAAACATTCCATTCCGTAAATCGATTAATACGGAAATGCACCGTGGACTCAAACTCGTTATAGCGTGAAGACCCGCGCGGCGTAAGCAGCATGGCGGGTCCTGTGGCCAGTTCGGTCGCAGGGTCGATGATGTACTGATCGTAGGCGCGGCTGGAAAGGAAATTGACCCGAAGCAGGACGCGGGGATTCAATTCCTGGTCCGCTTCCAGGTTCCAGGTCCAGGCGTAGGGCACGATACTGGGGAATTTTTGCGAGGCCACCAGAACTCCCTGGGAATTCAGGTCGCCGTAGGCATTCGCATAAGTAACCGGCGGTCCCAGAGAGTTGCCAAAATCGTCGAACGATGACACCTGGCGGGCAGGGTTATTGGGGAAATCACCCGCCAGCAGGGGAGTATGGGCGTAGAAGCGGCCAACGCCGGCCCGAATCACGGTTTTGCCATTCCTGCCGGGCGCGTATGCAATTCCGAAGCGGGGGGCAAAGTTTGCATCGCTTCCCAGCGTCTCGCCTGTATAACGCAAGCCGAGGTCCAGAGAAACTCGCTGGACGGGAACCCAGTGGTCCGATACGAAGATGTGGCCCTCAACGTCCCGCGCACTCAGATTTCCCCCGCCCACAAAATTGATCTGCTCGTCGATGGTTCCGTCAGGTCGCAGTACATTCACTGTGCGCGACAGGCTTACGCCCCCGTAATTGCGATTCAGGAAGCCAAGTCCCACCGTCCATTCGTTGTTGCCCCAGCGCTTGAAACGGGGAAGCTTGTACGTTTCCGAAACGTGTTCCTGCTCGCTGTCGCGCTGGTAGGAATTAAAGAAATTACCACCCCAGCCGTTGGGTGTGAGCAGCATGTTCTGAGCGCCTTCGCCGTGCCCCCAACTGTAGAACTGCATGCCGTCCGCTACGGTGGTAAACATTCCACCATTCGAGGTAATGAAGTTATCGGTGAAGGCGATCTTGAATCCATGTTGGCCGTAGTCGGAGGAGGCCGGAACCGGAATCAGCGAGTCGATATCGGCGAACTGGCGGCGCAGGGGGAAGACATTGCCCGTAAGAGTCGCCAGATGATGGGGTGAAAATATGTAGTGCAGGTCGGTGAAGGAGCTGAAGTCGTGAGTGCGAATCTCGTTGTTGGGAAACGGCAGCCCGCGCACCGGCTGTTTATCGATGTCGTATCCGGCGGCCTCCGTGAAGCCCAGTTTGTTGGTAATGACGGGACCGGAGACGTACAGGCGGGGATTGAAATCCGCCATTCCCACCAGCGTACCATTCTTGATGCGGGGATTGGGCGGGAGATTCTGCGCCTCAAATTCCCAGCGCTCGGCGGGAGGTTTGGTGCGAATGGTGGTCAGGCCGCCTGTGTAGCCGCCATACTGGGCGTCAAAGTTGTTCTTGTAGAGTTGCATCGTATCGATGGCGGCCACGGGGACATCAATCGAAAGATTTCCGGTTACGGGATCCGCAGTCTCAGACGAATTGACGAGCAGTTGACCCTGACTATCCGGAAGCCCGTTGATGTTGATTTTGCCATCAGGAGTGCGGACGACGCCCGGCAGATAAGGCAGCGCGGCTTGAAACTTCTGTTCGACCAACGGAAGGTCGGCTAACTGTGTGCCTCCCAACTTCGCGGACGGTGCGGCCTCACCCGGGGAGAGAGTCGGGGCTTGCTCCCTAACCTCCACCTTCTGATGGACAACCTCTTCCACGGGAAGCACCATCAGAACATCCGGTAGAGGAGCATCTGTTATTTCCAAATCGCGCTTGAGGGGTATGTAGCCCGTTGCGGCGCAAAGCAGGGAGTACTCCCCGGCTTGCAAGCCTTTAAACTCGAATTGGCCTTTCTGGTCAGCCGTAGCCGTCAGCCCGCCTGTGGGGAGCAACCGGCTGGTGAGGCTGCAAAGGGTGGCGGGAATCGGGGTGTTCTTCTCATCCAGCACTTGCCCGCGGACATTTTGCGTGGGCGGGATTGCACGTGCAACGCTCAAGCCTGCCAAGTGCAGCCCTGCCCCCAAGAGAACAATCGTGGCACCGCGTCGAATCTGCTGGGCGAGCATAACGTTTTTGACATGGGGATTTCGAGTGCCTGTGTGCGTGAAATCCCCCATGTCCCGCTAAAAAAGACCCAATTAACCTGTTAAACCGTTTTCCCCAAGGACGTGCTCTTTCGACCGCAACTTATGGGTGGTTCAAGGGTTATACTAAGCGCCGGCACTGCGCAGAGCCCTTGTATGTCCGGTTCGGTCATTATGTCTACAGCACGTTGGTCGCCAAATGCGCCGGCGGATTGGTGTCCTCTTAAATTTCTCAGAGCGCCAGACTTCTGTCACTCCTACCCCAGTACCATTACTAATGGAGCCAGGAATCCTCCGGCAGGCGAGGAAAGAAAAGGGCCTGACGGCTAGGGCTCCCGCCGTGGCATTAGCAGTTGTTGAGCATTCCCGCTCGTCCGGTCAGCACGAGGCAAAGCGGGCAAGTGCGGTGTCCCTGCCGCCTTCATTCCCGCCATGCCCAAACCAGGGCCCGGTGGCCCACCACGCTCCAGCATACGAGAAGAAAACAGCTAACAGCGTCTCAAGTTTAATCCCAAAATGAATGATGCACAACTGGTTTGTTGACTCTGGCATTTCCCGGCGCAGCAGATTAGAATCCTTTGCGAGGCCTCACTCCATGTCGGTAGCCAGTTCTGAAAATCATTCTGCTGCCTCTGCATCGGCCAGCGTTCGAATCATTGCCATTGCCGTGCTTTTCGGCTGCATTTATTACGCCAGCTCCGTGGTTATCACCTTGGTGTGTTCCATCCTGATCGCGTCCGTTCTCGACCCGGGAGTGAGAATGATGGAGGGTATGCGCATACCGCGATGGGTTGCGTCACTCATCATGGTGTTGATCTTGCTGGCCGTTGCCTACGTCGCAGTTTACGTGGTTTACGACCGGGCCACCGCTTTGCTGGATCAAATGCCCAGGCTGATGGAAAAGCTGAAGCCCATCACCCAGCATATTCAATCTACGGCAAACAACATCCAGCAGAGCACACAGACAATTATTCCGGCCTCGCCTGAATCGAACTTACCGACCGTGAGATTGCAGCAGGAATCGCCCTACATGCAGTTTCTGCTGCGGGGCATCGGATCTGTCTACGCTTTCATGGTCACGGTCATGTTCATTCCCTTGCTGGTATTTTTCATGCTGACCTCTAAGAATCAAATGTGGGCCGCGTCGTTGAATTTGTTCCCCATCCACCGGCGACAGCAGGCGGAGGATGTGATTGACGCCATTGCCCGCATCCTGCGTGAATTTGTTCTGGGCAACCTGCTGGTGGGCCTGATTTCTGCGGCCATCATTACTCCTGTCTTCGCTGTTATCCATCTCCCCTATGCATTGTTGCTGGGTCCGTTGGCTGCGCTTCTCAGTCTTGTTCCCTACATCGGCGTGGCACTGGGAGTTCTTCCTCCCCTTCTGGTCGCCTTATTACAATTTGAGAACACGGCTCCCTTCATCTGGATTGGCGTGACCGTCGTGGTTGTGCACTTTGTAGCCATCAATATTCTGACTCCCAAATTGGTGGGGGAACGCGTGAACCTGAATGCGCTTTCAGTGACGATTTCCATGATGTTTTGGTCCTGGCTCTGGGGAGGATTCGGGCTGATTCTTGCCGTGCCCATCACTGCGGCCATTAAAGCGGTGTGCGATAACATCGACGTCTTGAAACCTTACGGAGCCTGGATGGGCGAAGGGTAGGGTTAAAGGGCAGGAGGTCGTTTTTTCCCCCATCTACTACCTTCGCCTGCCACCTACAGCCTCTGCCCGCGCAACTGGCCGACCAATTCTTCCATTGAATCACAGTCCTGGAAAATGCGAATGCCAGCGATCCCTGCCGCACCGCTTTCACGACATTGGGAAATACGATCGACCGTGATTCCGCCCAGCGCGAATACAGGAAGGGAGATTTGCCCTGTCACTTCGCGGAGCATTTCGAGTCCAAGTGGCGCGCCAAAGTTCAGCTTTGAGGGAGTTTCGAAAATCGGACCGAGAAGAAGGTAATTCGCCCCCGCCATTTCTGCGGCCATCGCCTCCTCAAGCGAGTGGCAGGAAACGCCGACCAGAAATCCCTTGGGCGCCAGCTTTCGCACTACACCGGCCGGCATCGAGCGTGTTGCCAGGTGCACGCCCTGCGCATTGGCGGCCAGCGCCACGTCGAGCCGGTCGTTTACTATTACCCTGGTTTTGCCCCGCTCGGCTGCCCGGCGTGCTGCGTATTCCGTAATCGCCACCACTCCCCGCGCAGGCAAATCCTTCTCTCGAATCTGCACCCAGTCTATACCCGCGCCGACGGCGGCCGAAATGCAGCTTTCAATGCTGCGCTTCTTGAGCTGCAATCGGTCCGTGATGTAGTAGAGCTGGAAATTCGCGGGCATAAAGGCAGGTAGGAGGTTGTAGATGGAATGCGAGCAAAGCGTTGGACAGTGCCGGATGGTGAGTGGGTCTTCCCCACATACCATCTACGACCTAGCACCTACTTTCTGGCGATCCCCAACTCATGACGGAAGCGCCACACTTCAAAGAACGCCAGCCAGACATCTGCCAGACCCAGGCCGGACACCGCACCTCGCAGAAAATAGTTGTGCACAATCCCCGCAATCGATGGGTAGTGGCTGACAAAGTAATTCCGGAACCAGAGTCCGTTCCAAGGGAATACGAAAAGAAACACCCCCAGCTCGAAGCAGAACACGATGTAAATGATTGTGGCGAGGCGATTCATGGATTGATCGGTCCGGGAATCCGGTCTCAGGCGAGACGATAGGGGTCACCCCCGCAGCAGCGGGTGGGATGTCTTTCAGGCCTTCTGCTGGAGCTCGCGGATTTTTTCCGCTACATCACGGAAGTCGATATTCTGGCTGTAAACCTCGGTGAACCTCTCCAGGGCATTGCGGGAATCTCCAGCCTGTTCGTACGCCACGCCCAAGTCGTATTGCAGGGCCATGAGCGCTTCCTCCTCAAGTCCCGGCGCCTCGAGCGCGCGGGCGTACCATTTGACGGCGATCGCGGGCATCTTCTTTTCCATAAAACAAATGGCCAGCAAGCTGCATGCCTGCAGGTAATTGGGAGGGAACTCATCTTTTCCGGCACCCTTTACGACCTTTTGAAACTCGCCGATCGCTTCGTCCAACAATCCCATTTCCCGGAAGGCCACACCCAAATTGTAATGCGTCTCGCGATCATCCTTATCGGCAGGCACGGCGCCCGGCTCTTCCATCTCCGTAAGCAAGTCGCCCAGTCCTCCGTGAGCGTGGCCTGAGGGTTGAGGCGCCGGAATTATCCGCGTAGGAACTGGCGGTTCGGGCAAGGCCTCCGCGTCTGGCGCCAGATCTCCAAGCGACGAAGACAAATCGCCGGCGAGATCGCCGAGGATATCCAGACTGGGACCCGGAGCCGTGGCAACAGGTTCTTCAACCATCTGTTCAGCAGCGGGCGCGGCTGGTTCAGGCTCCGGGATGCCAGCGTAATTGGCTGGAAGGCCGACTTCCTGGGTCGTCGACTCCTCCGTCACCGGCTCGGGTTCGAGCTCCGGTGCGGGGGCAGGCGCAATCTCGGGTGTATCCGCAATTATCTCTGCAGGCGCTGCATCGGCAGCCTTGATTTCCACGGGCGGGACTGCAAAGATTTCTTCGACCGCTGGAGGAGCGGGAGGCGGAGGTGCAGCGGCCGGTGACCCCGTCATGTGCGCATTTATTTTCTGACGAAGTTCCGCCACCAGAGAGTGGCTCGGATATTTTTCTTCGAGCCCGGCAACCGTTTTTGCGGCCTCGTCCACGAAGCCATTTTCAATATAAAACTCAACTTCGATACGGCTGTCTTCAAGGTCAGCCGGGACTGCCTCTTCCCCGGGCGGCGCCGCAGGCTTCTGAGCCTTCGATGGGGATTCGACAGGCGCGGAGGCTTCTTCCGCTACCGGCACTATCGGTGGTGGAGCAGACGGTTCATCGAAGGCCGCAGGAACCTCTACGGGTGGCTCTGCGGGCGGCTGCAAAGCCGCGGGGGGAGTGGAACTGAAACCCGACGTCACCATGGACTCGAAATCGCCGGAGAGATCCAGCTCGACCGCCGATGCTGCGGCCGGTGGCGGGGGAAGCGGTGGTGTTGGCTGCGGGGGCTCAATCGGAGCCTCTGGAGGCGCAAGGTCGAAGGATACGGGTTCCGGCGGCGCTGCGGGGGCAACTGCCTCCTCCGAAGCGATGGGTGCGAGTGGAAATTCCACGCTCGCTCCCCCTTCGGGTGCTGCCGCAACAGATGATGGTAGAGCGGTCGCCGGTGCCTGCTTGGGGGCAGGCGGCGGGGGCGGTGGAATCTCCGGCATAACCCCCTTGGCGGACGCAATCGCCTGGTATTTGCCGGCAGTTTCCTGATCGCCGCGTTCCGTGTAGATTCGAGCAAGTTGTGCGGCCGCCGCCTGACCTCGCTCCGGAAACCCTTTCCGGGAAATCTCCAGAATGCGCTGGTGAATCTCGACCAGGTCAGGATATACCTGCAACACCTTTTCAAGCTCGGCGATGGCCTTCTCCGTCAGGTTGTAACGCGCGAAGAGGTCGCTATTCTCATACGCCTCTTTCAGCATCGCGTCCTGGTTCACGTCCATGGCGCCGTGCTTTTGAGTTGTTTCCTCCATTGTCAGCGGGGTCGCCTGGGCGGTGAAGGCCACGGGTGCGACCTCCGCTTTGCCCTGCTTTTGGTGAATGACTTTTAAAAGGCCGTGGTAAGTCTCATTCTCCGGCTCGCGCTCTGTCAGCTTCTGATAGGCCATCTCGGCCTTGTCCAGGTCGCCCGCCAGCTCGTGAGCGCGGCCCAGGGCTTCCAGGACTTCCGGTAAAGTCAGTTCATTCGCCGTCTGTTCGCAAATCCGGTGCATCAACTCCAGCGTGGGGATATGCTCCTGGCTCTTCATCCAAATCTGACGAAGAGCGTCGAGCAGAACGGCTGCATGATTCTGGGCGATGGCCTCGTCCGAAACACCCGCAAGAAACTGATACGCCCCCTCCAAGTCGCCATTTTCGGCAAGCAGTTCGGAGAAGTGGGCAACCGGCGCGAAATCTGTGGGATTTGAATGGTAAACCTGCAATACCAGCTTCTGCGCCTGCGGAAGCTTTCGAGCTCCAAGATATGCGTCCAGCAGGATGCGCTTTCCGTCAGGACTATCCTGAAGTTCCGGCGAGGAATTGATAATTCTCTCTGCCTCGCCCAGTTGTTGCCGCGAGATGGCGACCTGCGCGCGCAGAATCTGGATCTTGGAATCCTTCGGGTTCAGGTCTGCAGCTTTCTTCAGCGGAGCTTCGGCTGCCGTCTGCTCGCCTCGGTGGAGCAGGATTTCCGCACATTGCAGGTAGATCTTGGCGGCATCGTCGCGTTTACCTGCCTGCTCCAGTTCCGTTGCTACGCGGTTGTGGAAGTTGATATTGTCCGGCTCAAGCTGAAGCAGCTTGCGATAAACTTCCAGCGCACGGTCGGTTTGATTGCGTTTCTTATAGACTTCCGCTGACTGAAGAAACTGATCACGAGCTTCGCGGCTTAATCCCTGAAGTTGATAGAGCTCGGCCAGCTTCAGCAGATTCTCAACCGTATTGGGATCCACCTTGGCGATCTTCTTGTAGATGGCGATGGCTTTGACGTTGAAGCCTTCGTGAACGTACGCTTCCGCCAGTTTGTGGAATTGCTTCAAGCCCTCAGCGGTGTTCCGATCTCGAATGTAGAGATCGCCTACCGTGTTCAGAATGGACACGTCGGAGGGGTCATTTTCCAGAATCTGTTGGTACTGCTTGATGGCTTGAGATATCTTGCCTTGAGCTACAGACTTCTCAGCCTCTTGCAGCGCTTTGGCCTTGTGAAAAGCCATTTACACGCTCCGCATGCCCTCGGTGGTGTGGACTGTCCGCTAAACCTAACATACGCACCCACTCAAGTCAACGAAATGAGAGGCGCACCCGCGTCCCAGCCTCATGAATTAACCCATTCCAGCGCTTGGAGTTGCCCGTATCGCGGTGCTCCGTATTAGATGCATGCGAGGGGGTTCGCCGCTGCATGCTTCCACTCGCCGGGGCACTGCCGGGAACCGCGAACCAAGGCATGGATCTCAAATTCTGTTGCCTTCCCTCCGCAAGCTCGAACCGCATCAGGCGGGCTTGGGAGCAGGTGGCGGCAGGGTTCGAGCCACAATATCCGATTGGAAATTCACCTTCCGGTGAGATCCGTCGCAGAAGGGCTTGTTCTCCGAATGTCCGCAGCGACACAGGCCGATGGATGTGCGTCCTGACAGGTCGAAAACGCCGCCCGTCATGTCGCAAATGGTGAATTCTCCTTCCACGCGGATCGACCCATTGTTATTGATTGTAATTTTTGCCAAGCAAGCCTCCGGGATACTTAGAATCAGTTTTCAGATTCGTGAAACATTGCATGCCGGAGACCGATTGCCCATGGCCCCCTTCGATGCGAATTCAACTGCGCGCTGAGATCGCCGGGCATCTCCAGTCGCGCCACCCGCCGCTGTAAACCAAACGGCTTGATGAGCACTAAAATCAGAATTCCAAAAAACACCAGGGCGATGGCTCCGTGCAGCGCCATGCATTCGCGCCGGGTCATTTCGATCTTGCCCGCTCCAAATGCCTTCGCGCGGAAGGTTACACGAAGGTCCAGCACAATCAGGATGATTACCAGCAACAGTTTTCCGTGCAACCAGGCCTCGCGAAGGACGTGCGGATCCTCCCCCACCAGCAGGAATCCCGTAATCACCATCAGTGCCGCTCCGGGATGCGCAAGGCCCTTCAGGAGTCTTGACTCGAGCCGAGCCATGCCGGCACGCGCCTCCGTTGATGGCTCTTCCGCATGAGCCGCCAGAATATGAGTGACCGCCAGAAGGCTCCCCAGCCAGAAAACCAGGCCGATGACGTGAAACACCAGCGTCCAGGCTACCATTTTACCTCTCTAAGAGCAGTGGTTAGTGACTCGCTTCTTTTCTCTAACCACTCGCAACTAACCACTGTACTTGACGTCCCCGCCACCATCTGGGAAAATGCTCGTACCTTTGGTGCGAGGAGAAACCGCTTGTCTGAGTATTTCATCCCTCAGGGGGAAGTCGTCAAGAGCGAACCGAAATCCATTGGCATTGAAACACCGCGCAAGAAGCGGCCCAAGGAGCTGGCAGTCATCACCGAATGCTGCACAGGATGCGCCGGCTCGCCCGCCTGCGTTCCTTACTGTCCTGTGGCCGATTGCATGTATTGGGTCCCTGATGAGGACCATCCTCCCTTCGGCCGGATTGAAGTCGACCCGGCGCTCTGTATCGGCTGCAAGAAGTGTACCAGCAAAGGGCCCGACGGCAGCTTCCTGGATGGCTGCCCGTGGGATGCTATCGAGATGATTCCCACTGAAGAGGTAGAGGGCATTCTCGGCATCAAGTACACCGTCTGACCTCCGCGCTTACTGCTCAACTCTTACCCTTCGCCTGACGTTCACGGATGGCGCGAGCCGTTTCCTGCGCCTGCGCTCGGACGCGGTCCGACATGCCGGGCGCTCCGCTCGCAAATCGATCGACTTCCGGAAGGTCTTCGGGTTGGCCAACCAGGTAAAGGGCGCGCAATGTTTCAACTACCTGACCTTCGTCCGGGGAAATCACTGCCACCTCACCACCAGATGCCACGAAGCCTCCCTCCGGCGCATAAGTCATTTGGATTAAGCCACCTACGGGTGATACCACGTCCTGCTGCTGGTCGCTTCCTGCGGGGCGGATGCGGGCAATAATTGTGCCGTTTCGAACACTGTCCTGCTCCTTCATGCGAAACTTGATCACGCCGGCGACCGGCGCGCCAATTGTGAAGGGTTCCAGCATTGAGCGCAATTCCGAATCGCCGGCCGCGTCGCCAAATCGCGCCAGCGCTAGCGCGGCGTTGGCGCGGACCATAGGCGCGCGATCGTCCACCAGCTTGCGCAGGGCCTGGTGGAATTCCTCCGAGCGGTTGTCCTGCCCCATAGCCCAGGCGGCTTCCAGGCGGAACTGTGATTCCTTGCTCGCGGCCAGCGCCAGCAGTTGCGGATACCAGCGCTTCGCCGAGGGGTCCCCCGCGGCGATGTGGTCAGAAAGTTGCGCCAGAGCGTGCTGCGTCTTGTGCGGCACGGAAGTGTCGGTCAAATACCGCATCATCTCCTGGTCGGAAAGCTTCCGCCCAAACCAGGTTTGGTACCAGAACAGGAAAGTAATTACCACCAGCAGAATGGGAACAATCAGAATGGTGGTGTTGCCGGCTTTCCTGACGCGGCCATGCACGTCTCCTTCGTCCGCTCCGGGCCGACTTGGCAAACTGTTTCTCGATTCCACGCAAAGTTCAACCTTCCCTATTGGCCGAATCACATTATAGGAAATTGCGAAGGTTGGCCACGAAAAATCCGGTGTGAGTCATACCTCTCGACGTCACTGACCCACCTTAATGGCCGGCACCTGAATGCGGGGAATGAGCCGAATAGGTCCCAGAAGTCCCGATGGCAACGCTTCGACCAGATTATTTCCCTGGTCGACGAACCGCTCGCCATATTTCGCCGTCAATTGCTTGCGATCGGGCAGCGGTCCGCCCGCCATCTCGTTCACTGCGGTGTTGCCCACCACAATTCGCAATTCGTTTTCGCCTGTGTGGAGAAACGCCGTCACGTCCAGTTCGTAAGGCGGATGCCAAACCGTGCCCGAGCGCCGGCCGTTGACGAAAACTTCCGCCGCCTCACGCACCGGGCCGTCCAGCGCCGCCTGGAAATGACCCTTGGGAGCAACGGGCAGCGGCGTCGGCTCGCCGAAGTTTAGCACGGCATCCACGCCCTTCTGCACAAAGCCTGCGTCCAGTTGAATCTTCTTTTGATAAATCGCGCGCCCGGAAAAGAACTTCATCCCCTCAATCGCCGTCCAGGACTGCGGCGCATCTATCGCGGCGTTCTTATTCCTCCCCTCAAAGGAAACTTGCCATCCCTTGCTGATGTCCATAGGTGCCGGGGTTTCCATATCCACGAGTAGCGCCGGAGGCGGTACCCGGTCGTCAAAAACCAGCAGCCGGGAGCCGTATGGTTCAAGATCGAGCCTTAGAGGTGTTTCTCCGTTTGGTGCGACAAAGGAAGAAGCAGGGGTAACCTCGCCGGTAATAAGGTTCCACCACTCCGCGTGTTTGCCGTGCACGCGAAATGTAGCCGTTGTTTCCACGCGATGGTTTGAAGTATTGGCAATGAAGTAGATTTCCGCCACATCCATGTGGCGGTGGATGAAGCCGATATCCTGCGAGCGTGGGGAAAATTGGACATCGGGGACATGGAGTCGCGCCAATTCATCTTCAAGTGATTGGTCCTCGGTCTGAATGAAGTGTCCGGGCGCAGAGGATTGCTTGAAGAGCTCATCCACCAGGCGCACGACCTCCGCAGTTTGCGAATCCTGCTGAAAACCCGGGGCAAGTGAGGGCAATCGCCGCGTGGCCACGAGAATCCCACCTCTCTTCGCAAATTCCGCCAGCTTGGAGAGCGTCTCGGGCGTGGTGCGCTCGATTCCAGGCAAGACAACAATCGGAAATTCCTGGTCGGCAATCGCCAGTTTGTCGCTTTCAACGTGTGCGTTGTGTGCGAGGATTTCATCGTCAATGAAATCGATACCGTAACCCGCCTCCAGCAGGCTGGGCAGAATGTTTGGACCCAGTTGCTTCCATATGGAATCCCACAGATTCGTATGCCCCGGAGTCAGCGCGGCGAGCGCATCATGCGTGGGCAGGTAAACCGCGACGTCAGTCACAGGCCGGCCCTGGCGCAGCATGAAGCTGGCGCGCTGCAAGTAGAGCTCCAGGTCCGGCATGGCGAACCACCAGGGATTATGCGCATTCAGCGCCGTCGCTGCATAAAAGTGCCAGCCAGGCTCAGGAATTCCGGGCGGCGAGTACGGCCAACCGTGCGCGACGATTTGGTTGATGCCCTCAAGAAAATACTGGTCGGCATAGGCCTTGAAATCAAGCGGCGTGGCGCGGAATGAAAGCGAGTGAAGCCACGTGAAGGCCTCGGCGGAAGTTACGGGCACTCCATAAGCGTGCGACGCCGATGACGCCCAGCGCGAGGCCGTAAAGTGATTCCAGTGTCCGGCCTCGTCGCCCTGCTCGCCCTCGGGAAGGTCTACGAACCGGTAACTCGAAAGCTCGGCAGGCGGCGTGCCGTAGGCCTGCACGCGGGCGAGCACGTGATGCTGGTGACACCAATCCTTAAAAGGCTTGAGGAAATTATCGTTCAGTAATTCGCTCAGGGTTTGTGCCCAGTCGTGACGAATGGCTGCGCATTGGGCTCCGCCGGTGTCAAAAAGCGCGGGAAGGTACGGAGCTATATCGTATCCACGGCGACGCTTGAATTCGCTTCGAAAATTCGCTGCCCAGTCCGAGCCATAAACCTCCAGACTGTCGCAGAACATGGCTCGGATTTTTCCGCCGCCCGCCTGCTCAAGCGGCGCGCCGACGATATCCATGTGCTTTTCGATTGCGTCGCGGCTGTAATGATCCAGAACATTTCCTTCCGCTCCGACTGTGGCGCGTTTTACCTGCTGGCCGGTCAAATCCGAAATAAAGAACAGCAGAATCCTGGGACCGCTGGGCGAAGAGGGAAGGACAAAATCTCCGTCACTATTGGGGGCAATTGGGCGCGCAGAATCCGATTGAAACTTGCCGGCATCACCCGCCGCCACAAAGGCCGCAAGGAATCGCTGGCCTTCCTTCAGTGCGGGCCCGGAAATTTTCTGCGCGCTTTCTGGAAGCGGAATGCGAATGCAAGTCAGACGTTCAGCGGCAAGCTCGGGAGTAATGTGCGGCCCGCCGAATGGCCAGCCGCTGCCCATGGTCATGTCCATGCGCAGGCCAAGCTCCTGCGCGGTGTGCGCGACGTCGCTGACGGCCTTCAAAAACTCTGGCGAGAGATAGCGAAGATTCACCAGGCCATTGCTGGGCTCGTCAAGGGTGAGCGGATACACGGGCTGCACTTCAAATCCGCCGATGCCCGCGTCCTTCATTTCGTGCATTTCTTTTTCGAGTTCCTGCGACGTAACCGCCGGGCCAAACCACCACCAGCGAACCATGATTTTCGAATCGTGGGGAGGGTTTTGAAAGTTGCGCTGAAGCGCGGCGACCTCCGCGCTGCTTGGAGCCTGAGCAAGTTTTGCCGTGGGCCTGCCAAGTTCAAGGACGGCGGCCCCTGCGACGGTCAGCAGAACAAGCGTGGCTAGCCTTGTGCGTCGTGGATTTCGAGAATGCACGGCACCCCTACTATTTCGATTGAAACGCCTTGGTCACTCGATCGGAATCCCCACGGCGCTGGCTAGGCGCGCTTGAAACGCTTCCCAATCTGCACCCGAGCGGGCCAGCAGCGCGGTAACATCAAACCATTCCGTGGTGGTTTGCGACTCTTGCTTTAGCTTGGCCAACTCCAACCCTTGTTTAGAAATGATCGTCCAGAAATCCCTGAAGCCCTTTTTCTTGGATTTCAGATGGGACTTTTCAGCTTCGCCGGCGCGATTGTGAGCATTGCTTACATCGGTTCCACCCTTTACTTCGATTGCCACTTTGCTGTGGAGTTGGTCGCCCACGAGTTCGGAAATGCTCACATCTGGATCATGTGCGAGATCGATATAGACGGTGCGGCCCGATGAGTTCTTCAGGGTCAGACGGTCTGGCTCCGATTTCACAACAAATTTTGCCACAATAAAATTGATGGTGGCGAAAACTTCCTGCATCGCTTTCTTTCCAATTTGAGTGTTGTTGGAGCCTTGCAACTGCGCGCCAAACGTCAACAGCGGCAGTTCGCGCAGGTCGCGTTCGGAGAGCGTGGAAATCTGAGCCACTAGGCTGGCCAGCGGGATTGCGATGGCCCGGCAGAAATCCGGCAGCTTCGCCGCCTGCTTCTGATTGATTGTGCCTGTCTCCTCCATGCCTTTGAAGGCGCCTAAGTGCGTGGACCCTTTGTAGAAGGCCTTTTGCGATGCGCCCAGCAACAGACGGTAATATCCCACAAGGGAGGGTTTTGCTTCGAGGACGATCGGCAGCGGGAAAACATGCTCATCCCGAAGCCCGGCGGCGGCCAACGCCTTTTGGGCTTTGTTCGGAACAAACTCGCCGATCTGTGCCTTCACCACAGTGGGGTCGACGGTTCCCAGCGCCTCACTTAAAGCCTCAAGAAACCACATTTTCCGAGCCGCGACGAGCAGTTGGTAGAAGGCGACTTGGCGGGTTGAAGTCGGCGGGTTCAGCAACGGTTCGAGGGCTCGAGAGTTGACTTCTTTGCTCTTGCCAGCCTGCTTATCGCTTCTCACGCGGAGCTCTACTCGCACTTGTTGGACTTACGGAAGATCAGCCAATAGCAATGTTGCCGGCGCGAATGATGGGCGGTCTTCCACCTTGGGTCGACGATGGGTCCCTTGCGAATTTTGACGATGCAATCGCAGGGCTGGAATCCGGCTTCCCTTGCCGCAAGAATAAAATCAACATGCGCCCACTGGTAGCGATGGTGGTGCACATAATCGGTAATCTTGCATAGGAGAATGCCCTCGTCTTTCAAGACTCGATAAGCCTCCTGAACGAACGGCGGAAAGGTGTGGGAAAACGAGTAACCCATTTCCTTCGGAGAGCGAGGTCCTAGACCAAATCGAGCCGTAAAGTCCTTCTCCCGATCCTGCCCCTGGTTGGGAATGTGAGGAGGATCGTATACCACCACGTCAAACCAATCGCCCCGGAAAGGCATTTGGACGTTATCGGCAACAATACTAGGCTTGTAGGAGGCATCGATGTCCAGGCCAATAATCTTGCGTGTGGTTCCCCGCCAGAATCTTCCCCCATTCACTGTCGCATCCAAAATCCGCTCCGGATCCTGCCGCGGATAAAATTGCAGCAGCCTTTCGAGCAGGTCAGAATCCTCCCCCGTCCACACCGATGGAAGCGGAGCGTATTCTTTCGGCTTGGTTTCAGTCGCAAGCAGCGTGGTTGCCATCGGCTTCTCTGACTGCGGGTATTCTAGTCCCAATTGGTCATCCATGACAATTTTATCGGCTGAACCGGATTCTGTCAGGAGAGGATATTGGAGCGCGCCTAGCTACCGTCTTCCAAATTCCGTGTAACTCATCAACTTGATTCCCAACTCGGCCACCAATTGTTTGATGCGCGGGTTGCTGTAGGCTGCGGTTTCCGCCGCGCGCATTCGCCCCACTCCCTGCGGTTGCACGTGATCAGGCTCGGAATGCACGAGCGCGTCATTTTCGATCGACGGCAGACCCGGATGGGCGATCAGCAGATGCACGCCGGGTTTAAGGTCTCGCAGCACCTGCTCAAGCGCCTTCTGTTTTTCGTCCGGCGGTACGTGGTAGATGCCGAAGTCGTGCAATTCATGCTCGCCCAGAAGGCACGAAACCGGAAGCCCGTATTTTTTCCCCAGCCGCTCCATGATCGGCCGGTAGTGCTCGTTGTAGGGCATCACGTAGTGAGAATCCAAGTAGCTGACGGGCACGCCTTTCTTTTTGGCGAGCTCGATTTGCGCGGTAAATTCGTTTTCAATCTCCGCCACGTTGGGATTGTGGCCCCAAAAGTCACGCGGCGACTGCCA
>JASHTY010000037.1 GCA_030040315.1 Terriglobia bacterium
ACAGTGGCGAGTGGTCAGTGGCCAGTGGTTAGCAAGAAGGCTCCTTCCGGCGCTTCACCAACGACTTGCCACTAACCATTGCCATCGTGCTGGGCGGCATCGGGCTCGAAGGTTTGCCTTCCGCTCTTATGGAACTGCCCACTCAATGAATATAAAACCTGGCGCCACGGTTGGCAACCAAAAAGCAGCCAAGGCAACGTTCAAAAGCTAAAGTTGTTCGATCTTGGTCTGCGCGGCGCGACAGCCGCTGATCAGCTTCCCCTCCACCTCCAGTGAGTATTACACTTATGATGCTGTGAACAACTCGCTCTCCAGGAGCGACCGGTTCAACCAAAGTGAGACTGCTGGGATCAAGAAAGGGTACCTGGGGAAAAGCGGGGGAAATGCCGGGACAGACGAACCGCGGGTGGCGCAGACATTGAATTTTATGTCTGCGTCTCGTTAATCCCTCGCGCGGCGAGTTCGAGTCGCATACATAAACCCCGATGTATGCGCCACCCACGTAAAACCGAGCTGGCCCGGCGGGGGAGAAAATAGGGTAACGTCTCGTCTGTGCCCATGTTTCCCCCATGTTTCCCGTCCCCATGTTTCCCGTCGGCATCCTACAGGGTGGTACCTTCCTGGCACCTGTGGGCTTGGAGGGGGAAGTAAAGCTCGCAAGTTGTTGAAAACATGGTGGGCGGTATCCGGCTCGAACGGATGACCTTCTGCTTGTAAGGCAGACGCTCTGACCAACTGAGCTAACCGCCCGGCCTTCGTTCGCGCGAGACGCTAAAGATGCGGCCCGGCTCGCAGACCTTGACAGTATCCTTCTAGCGAATATAAACTACCGCCCGGAGATCGTCAAGGAAGAGACACACCCAGCTATGCAGTTTCCCCGAGAGTACGTGGCCTACATGGCCAAGCAAGTTTTGAAGCGGCTCACCCAGGCCGGACTCATTCAGTACGACCAGCCGGAATACGTCGGCGAAGTAATGTTTCAGGTGATATCGGATGAGTTGAGCGTCGAAGACCGCATCAACGACGAGGTGCGAAAAATCCTGGAGAAGCACGGCAACGAAATGAAGGAGCTGGGCGCTACCTTTGAGGACGCCTTCAAGGCCGTAAAGAAGCAGTTGGTGCGAGAACGCAAAATCATCCTTTGACGGGACGGATTCCGAGCAATGAAACTGAGTCATGAAAAAATCATCCAGGTGTCGCACCGCATCGTGGGCGCCATTGAGGCCCTGGATGAAGTGGAGATTTTCGAAGAGCCCAACACCATCCGCCAGGAGATCGTGAAGATTCTCACCGACCTGATGCACGAGGAAGAAAAGATTGATGAAACGGTAAAAGCCCGCATCGCCTCGCAGAAGCGCACCATCCCTGAGGGCAGCGGCGAGTGGGACATCCTGCACCGCAAGTATTACAACGACGAATTGCGCAAGCTCGGCGTGGTGTTTACCGCTCCCGCCCGGTCCTGATTCTAGACAATTTTCGATAAGCAGTGTGCGCATGGCCAGGACGGCTGTGCCACAAGTGCGTCTTCCAAAAAGCAAAGGCGCCCGGAAGTCCGGACGCCTTTGCACCAGCTTTAAACTCTTGCGGAACCTAGTTATCGGGGCCGCTGCCGCTCCCGCTGCTGCTTTCTGTGCCGCTTCCGCTGCCGGAGCCATCGCGCCGCTTCAGCACTGGTGGCGAATCATCATCGGAAGAGCTTGAGCTTCCTTGCTGCCCGCCGCTTTGCGCAGTGGTTGAACTCCCGTCGTTCTTCGATTCGCGTTTACGCAGCGTCGGACCACTATCCGTATCCTTCTGACGTTTGTGCTGGGAAATGACCGTTTCCAGGCGCGCCTTGATGTCATCGAACTCGGAGGTCGATACCAGGTATTGGGGCTTCTTGGGAAGGATCTTCTGAATTTCTTCCTCTGAAGCGATGATGCGATCGGGCGTTGGCGGGTGATCGGCAAATACCTTGGCCATGCTGCCCGGTTGGCGACGCTCCTCATCCATCACCTTGCCGAAAAAGCCTACAAAGGCGTTGGGGTCATAGCCGGCCTTGTACATATACTGCAAGCCCAGGAAGTCAGCCTCTTTCTCATCCGCGCGGCTGAATTTAAGGAAGGCCATGGGCACGCCGTTCATATACGCTTCCATGACGCCCATGTAGACCGCGTAGGTCATGGGGATGAACATCAGGGGAATCATGGAAAACTGCAGAATGGTGGCCTTGGTCATGGTGCTGGCCCAGTGGCGAGCCGCGGCGTGGCCAATTTCATGGGCAATCACTCCAGCAACCTGGTCCTCTTCATCGGCAGCCAGAATCGTGCCCGTGTTTAAATACATAAAGCCGCCAGGCAGCGTGAACGCGTTGATCGCCGGGTCGTCAATCACCTTGATGGTGAGCGGAATTTTGAGGTCGGAATTGCGCGCGATGTTTTGCGCCACGCGATTCACATATTCGTTGATGACCGGGTCCTTCAGGATCTTGGCTTGCTTGTCAATCTGATCGGCATACTGCTTGCCGATCGCAATTTCCTTTTCCTGAGAGATGATGCTCTTGTGCGCGACATTGCGATTACCGATGTCGTCGACGTTGTCCTTTTGGTCGTCGGCGTGAGCGGGAAGTGATGCCCACAGAAGCATCGTAACGAGCAGAACTGCAAGCGAACCGCGTTTACGCATGGCAGGACTCCTTGGCAGCCATTGTATCACCTGCATTATACCACTGCAGGGAAGAGTCAATCTTTAGTTTTTTGCTTTGAGCGATGAATGAAGGCGAATCGAGCATTACAGTCGTACCGAACCCGCTTTTGATTTTGGAGGGAATTTCCGGCCCAACCCATGACCAGCCGATGGCTCAGACCTGATTCTCCCAGTCGCTTTGATTATGAGGACGGTGCAAGGGTTGCACCTATTTGTGCCTTCCTGAGCGTTAAATTGGCTTTACACTTCTCCCTCCTCCGGGCGGCCCTAGTACTTTCGGTCTAGAGCGGCGCGCTTGACTCAGCCTCAGACGGCGGTTAGATTAGCGATTGGCCTTTGATAGAGGCTCGAAGTCAGATTTCCGCGACCGAACATCGTATTGTCTTTCCAGAAGGAGCTCTTAACCGTGGCGGTTTCCTCGATTCTATTGGGCCAGTTGTGGCAGATGCAATCTACGGGCGAAAACTGGCTGGTGACCAAGGTATATTCCGAGGCCTTCTCCTCCTACGCGGTCCTGAGAAAGGTAGGCGGAGGGGATGCCGATGTTCGCCGCGTCAAAGTTGAGAAATCGGCTGACGGTGTGGGGCTTTCCGGTTTCGTCTTTACGCAAGACGCGGACGCGTTTTAGTCATTTTGCCATTTTGTCACATTGCCATTTGGTCATGCGGCAATTTCAGGAATAGTCTGCCAATGCCGAATGATCCTCAAGTGCCCAAATTATAGAATCACCAAATCGCGAATTGACTTACTCTCATTATGGTTTCTGTTTTTCTTGAGTCCCTTGGTTCACTGATTATATCGATCATATCGCACGCGGGTTACTTCGGGGTCACACTGCTGATGGCCATTGAATCCGCGTGCATTCCGCTGCCCTCGGAGATCATCATGCCGTTCTCCGGTTATCTGGTTCTGCTCGGGCGGTTTAACCTGTTCGCGGTGGGGGTTGCGGGTGCGCTGGGTTGCAATCTGGGCTCGCTGGTTGCCTATTACATCGGATCACTGGGCGGCCGGCCTCTGGTTGAAAAATACGGCCGCTGGTTGCTGGTGACCCACCACGATCTGGAGATGGCCGACCGATTCTTCGCGCGCTACGGGGATTGGGCCGTATTCTTCGCGCGCCTTCTGCCGGTGATCCGAACATTCATTGCTTTTCCGGCGGGAGTTTCACGCATGAGTCAAGTCCGCTTTCAATTCTATACCTTCCTCGGCTCACTGCCCTGGTGCCTGGCGCTCGCCTATGCGGGAATGAAGCTGGGTCAGCGCTGGATGAGCCTGCGCGACTATTTTCACCGCTTCGACGCCCTTCTGGGAGTGGTGATTGTCATATGCGCTGTGTGGTTCGTTCAGAATCGCTGGAAAAACCGGCTGCGGGCGGCGTGACGATGGGTAGACGGTCGCACGGAGTACGGCAAGGCTTGCAGAAAGTCCTCACTCAGTAGTGGTACCGCGCCTGCAGGAAATCAACCCGTTGCCCACTCACCTTGTATACGAGACGATGCTCCTGGGTAATGCGCCGCGACCAGCAACCCGCAAGTTCATATCGCAGCGGCTCAGGCTTGCCGATTCCGGAAAACGGGTCTGACAGCACCCCCTCCACGAGCTCCAGAATGCGAAGCGCAATTTTGCGGTCTTTATGAACCCAGTTTCGGAGGTCCTGGCGGAATTGCGGATGGAAGACCGCCTCACGATCAGCGGCTGGAGCCAAGCTTCATCTCCTGGCGCAGCTTCTCTACGGATTCAGCTTTGCCAAGTCGCCGATTGGCTCGCATTAAGGCTGCCAGCAACCGTCGGGCGTTCCGGGGTGAGCGTAGCAGGTGGGCCGTTTCCTCAAGGCCAGCCAACTCCTCTGCGGGCACAAGCGCAACGTCTTTTGAGTCTCTCCGCCGAACCACGACGATTTCTCGGTCATCCGCAACTCGCTTCAGGACTGTAGCAAGATTCTGGCGCAAACTCGTATAGGTTGTTTCCTGTGCCAATTTGCACCTCCGGAGGTAATGTACAGTATTCCTGTACAGTTTGCAATTCAAATTCACATCGAGTACCTGCGCGAATGCCACTGCCGGCGAGTGTTGTTAGATCGACCTCACCGGAATTTTGACGATGTCCCCGATTTCAGCAACTTCGCGCTGAATGAAGGGTTCGCCGTAGCGGGCGCCAATCATCTGGCCAAAGTGGCGGGCTTCCGAGCTGAGGCGGGAATCGATGTCCTCGCGGGAAGGGAAGAAGTTTTGCGTTTCCTTGGGCGGGGAAAACTGTGATGAAAAGCAGAATATGGCTTTGAGCTTTTTCTCGTACTGCGCCGAAATGTCCACCACGAACGTCGGCCGCACGGTGGGGACGTACTGGGAAGCGTATAGAATCTTGAACGGCCGATGAGCCTTGCCCGCCAGCGGGAGCCGCGCGAGTCCGGCCAGAAAGCATGCTTCATAACCGAGCAGCCCAGTTGTGTAATGGTCCGGATGGCGGCCCTCCCAGTAGGGAAGAATGACGGTCTGCGGCCTCAAGTCGCGAATCTTCTGCGCAACCTTCATTTTGCTTTCGCGGTTGTTTTCCACTCCGGCGTCTGGAAGGTCAAGGCTTTCCCGGTAAACCGCGCCCAGCACCTTTGCGGCTTTGGCTGCTTCCTTCGCGCGTAGCTCCGCGCTGCCGCGCGTGCCGCTCTCGCCGCCGGTCAGGTCGAGAATGCCCACTCGATAACCCGCCTGGGCCATTTTGATGACCGTTCCGCCGCAGGTGATCTCCACGTCGTCCGGATGTGCCGCAATTGTCAAGATATCAACTTGCATTCTCACGCCCTTCCCTCGTTCCCGGAACTGAATTGAGCCGCCGCAGAAACTCTTTTTCGTCCAGATGGTACTGAAACGCTTTCTGCCCGTGGACGAATACAACGGGAATCTCTTCCTGAAATTTTGCGAAGGTTGCAGAATCGTCCAAGATATTGATTTCGCGCAGCTCAAAAGGATGCTTCGTTCTAATTTTGCTGAGCTGCGCTTTAACGGTCTCGCACAAGCAGCATCCCGGCTTGGTGTAGAGAATGACTTCCACCATCAATATCCCGAGCGATTCTAGGTGCAAGCATCCTGAAGCGTCAAGGCTCGGGCCGCCAGCCGTAGGGGCGACCCTTGTGGTTGCTCTAAGGGGCAGCCACAAGGGCCGTCCCTACTTCGCGCATGGGCTGGAAGCCCATGCCACAGTGGACAAGACGCCTGCACTTCGCCCGTGTTACCATGCATGCCCCATGAGCCCAAAGCCTATGCAAGGCCAGGTGGCACTAGTCACCGGCGCCGGCAAGCGCATCGGCCGCGAGATTGCCCTTACGCTCGGGCGCGCGGGCGCCGACGTGATTGTGAACTACTTTCAATCGCGCCAGGGAGCTCAGGCCACCGCTAGGGAAATCGCCGCGATGGGTACACGGTCCATCACCCTGCGCGCTGACGTCTCACGTCCCATGCAGGTCGCGGCCATGTTTCGCGCGGTCCAAAGGCGTTTCGGGCGACTGGACTTGCTCGTCAACAACGCCGGCATCTTCTTCGCGCGGACGTGGGATGAACTCGATGAAGAGGATTTCGACCGCGTCCTCGCCGCGAACCTGAAAGGCCCGTTCTTCTGCGCCCAGGCCGCGGCGCGCGTCATGATGCCCCAAGGCAGGGGAAACATCATCAATATATCTTCCCTGGGAGGCTTGCAGTCATGGCCAACTTACATGCACTACTGCGCGTCGAAGGCCGCGCTGATCTCGCTTACCAAGACGCTGGCCAAGGCGCTGGCGCCTGTTATCCGAGTTAACAGTGTGGCGCCCGGTTCGATTCTCTTTCCGGATGAGGAACGCACCGGCGCAGTGCGCAATATGATTCGCGCAATACCGCTGCAGAAGGGCGGCACAGCCGATGATATCGCGCAGACGGTTCTTTTTCTCTCCACGCACAGCGAATTCATCACGGGACAAATAATCGCCGTCGACGGCGGCAAGTCGATTCCCTAGCCTGGTTTATTGGTCAAATGGCCGTACTAAGAGCAAATTCCAAAGCGTTTCACACAGAGTTCACGGAGTCTGTCACCGATGGACTCGTCACGTCATCGGATCACGGAGTGCACAGAGAAGTTCGCAAGGACCTTTCCGTGTTCTCTGTGTTAGGATTCCGTGGTCTCTGTGTGAAACCTTCGTCTTTTGGCCATGGCTCCAGGAAATTCGTGAATAATCCGGGTTTGATCCCGGCACGTGGTCAGGATTGATCCCGGCAATCGCCCGCTGAAAGGCCCGAGCTACTTCCGATTCGCGATGTCTTGCAATATCGTTCGCAGGCGCGGCAGTGAAACCGACGCACGCCCGTAGCGCAGCGCGTTATAGAGTTTCGTAAACTCCATCACGCCCGCTCCCCACGGCGTGCTGACGAACGAGACGGCGAACTCGCGCGGCGTCTGCGACGGAGTCTTTCGAAATCCCTTCTTCTGCATGGTTTGCAGCAGGCGCTGATATGTCAGCGTGGCTTCCTGGGGGCTGACCTGAGCATCGCGGCGCGCAAACTTCCAGACCAGCAGGAATCGCCATTCCGCTAACATCCCTGATTTATCGGTCAGAATCAATCCAGCCAGGATGCCGAGCATGATCGTGAGGACGAGCAGTTTGTGCGACATTAGCCAGCCCTCCACGCGAAACGCCTCGCGGATTCCGGCCTGCTTCCAGCGCCGCGTG
>JASHTY010000282.1 GCA_030040315.1 Terriglobia bacterium
CGCAGAATCACACAGTCTTCCGCAAGGTTAGCTCAGAAATTCCCGCGCGAACTCGACGAACCGGTGAACGTCCTGGAAGTTGCTGACGATCCCGTGCGAGATCCTGACGGCGCCGGTTCCCTTGCTATCGACGCAATGGCGAAAGTCCTCCTTGGTGAAGCGTGAATTCGCCTCACCATGATCGCGGAAGCAGCCGATCAATTCGGATTTGGAGAGCCGCAGCGCAGTCTCTCCCCCGCCCGGATTGCAGAAGCACCCTGAGCGCAGTGAAATCCGGCGCTTTGCGGCGGCTTCTTCCACGCGGTGGTGGTCGATGATGGTTTCCGCCGCGTCGTAGAAATTCATCGCCACGGTCGCACCGCGCCCCCGCTCATCCAGCGGTCCGTAGATGCGCACAAGCTGGCGGCCATTCGAGTGGTGAAGCGACAGCAGCTCGCGAATCACCCACGCGGTAAGGCACTGGCAGCGCGTGCGAACCAGGTCCCCGACTTTTTCCAGATGCCGCAGCCCGATCTCCACCGCCGGAATGGCCAGGAAGTCGGGCGTGCCATCCTCAAAAGCCGATGCGCCTTCCGCCAGGAAGTAACGGTCGCCCTGCACGGAGGCTACGGTAATCGTCCCACCGGCAAACCAAGGCCGCCGCAGCTTGCCGAGCGCCGGCCGGCGGGCGAGCAGGCAGCCGACCCCGGTCGGATATCCGAACATCTTGTAGAACGAGATGCTCACAAAATCCGGATGCCACTTGCCCAGATCCAGGCGGTTGGTGGGCACAAACGCCGCGGCATCGAGCAGCACGTCCCAGCCCATCGCCTGCGCCTGCGGAATCCATTCCAGCGGATGCTGCACGCCCGAGAAGTTTGACTGGGCGGGATAGGCGAACAGGTTGGCAGCGCCGGGCCGCGCCAGTTTGAAGCACTCGGCAAGCACCCCCGAGTCAACGCGCATTTCCGGCAGGGTTAAAGGCACATAGGTTATGGCGGAGCCGCGGCTGCGGGCAAACTCGCGGATTCCGTTCACGGAGTTGTGGTTGTCAAACGTCAGCAGGTAATGGCCGTCGGCGCCAAAGGGGTAAGCCTCACCCACCAGCTTCAGCGCCCCTGAGGCGTTGGGGGTGAAAATGACGGCGTACTCCTGGTCCGAAGCATGGAAGTAATCCAGAACTTTGCGCCGGCACTGTTCGAGCAGCGCCGTGATCGTGGCTGAGGTGGGGTTTTCGGAATGGGGATTGCCGAAGACGCGCGAGGCAAGCAGGTCAAGGTGCTCGCTCACCTGGCAGGCGGCATACAAGCCCGCGCCCGTGTAGTCGAGATAAACGTGTCCAAGCTTGTCCAGGCGGGAATATTCCGTGGCGCGAAGGGCATCGAGCTGCGCCGTGCCCTCGTAGGCAGGCCACGCCGCTTTGAAGCTCTGCTCCGCGGTGCACTCCTTGTGTGTGGTCTCCATAGGGCGTTGACAAAAACAGCTTACAGTCGATAGCTGACAGTTTACAGCAAGAAGACGGTTGGGGGCACCCCTCGCCCTGCGGCTTGAGCCCCAACGGGGCGATTACATGGGGCTCTATCACCTGGGGATACGCCCACTGTGTTGCAATACGCGTGCGCGTAGGGTACCTTTTGATATACAGGAAAACTCAAAATGAAATCCCCGAAGAGCATGCCGCCACCGTCGCAGGAGCAGCCGATTACGGCTCTACTGCATGAGGTCGCCCTCGGGAACAAGGCGGCCCTCGACCAATTGGTTCCTTTGCTCTATCCGGAGTTGAGGCGGCTGGCACGAAGTTACATGCTGAACGAGCGCCCGGGGCACACCTTGCAGCCCACGGCGCTGGTGAATGAGGCCTACACGCGTCTGGTGAAGCAGGACCAGCCCGACTATCGCAATCGCGCGCACTTTATGGGCGTGGCGGCGCAGGTGATGCGCCAAATTCTGATTGACCACGCGCGTACTCGCGACGCGGAAAAGCGCGGTGGCGGCGCGGCCAAGCTACCTCTCGAAGCAGCGGATGGCGTGGCGGCACAGTCACCTTCCAAGATCATTGCGGTGGACGAGGCGCTGGAGGAATTGGCGCGCACTGACGCCCTGAAGGCGCGTCTGATCGAAATGCGCTTCTTCGGGGGCATGACGGCGGAAGAATCCGCCGAGGCCTTGCAGCTTTCCGTGAATGACGTCCGGCGCCACCTGCGCTTGGGCCAGGCATGGCTGCAGCGCGCGCTCGAGCAGAGAGAGAACAATTCCTGATCGAGTCTGGAAATTTTCCCACTGTTTTTCGCCTTATATTGTAGCGGCGATACCCGGCCGCCGGCCGGCGCTCGGAGAGCGCCGCGACAGCAAGACTCAGGAGCAACCGTGGCAGGCACGGATTGGGACAGAATCCAGGAAGTTTTCTTCAAGGCCGCCGATCTTCCCGACTTCCAGCGCGCGGCCTACTTGTCACGCGTGTGCGATGGCGACGGGCGGCTGCGCTTTGAGGTTGAGTCCCTTTTGCGCGCGGACGCTTTCGGCGGCTCGGCAATCGCCGCGGCCGTTGAGTCGGAAGTCGGCGCGATACTCGAAGAGGCGGGTGTGCCAACGGATGGCGCGGGCTTCGATGACGAGACATCCCTCGCGGGGACGCGCATGGGTCCCTATCGCCTGGTGAGTGAAATCGGGCGCGGCGGCATGGGGGCGGTCTACCTGGGCGAGCGCGATGACGATCAGTTCCGCAAGCAAGTGGCCATCAAGGTCGTCAAGCGCGGCATGGACAGCCGGGAAGTGCTGGCGCGCTTCCGCCACGAGCGCCAGATTCTTGCCGGGCTCGAGCATGCCTACATCGCGCGGCTGATTGACGGCGGCACCACTCCAGACGGCCGCCCGTTCTTTGTGCTCGAGCACGTGCAGGGGCAGCCGGTTGACGTCTACTGCCGCGAGCGGAGCCTTTCCATTGAAGATCGCCTGCGCCTGTTCCTGCGCGTCTGCGAAGCCGTCTCCTACGCCCACCGGTCGCTGGTGGTACATCGCGATTTGAAGCCCAAAAACATTTTTGTTGATGCTCAGGGAATCCCCAAGCTGCTGGATTTCGGCGTGGCCAAGCTGCTGGACCCATCCATGGACAGCGGCCTGACCTCCACGATTTCCGCGGGCGGGCCGCTTACCCCCGAATACGCCAGCCCCGAGCAGATTCTGGGCCAGCCCATCACCACCGCCGCGGACGTTTACGCGCTGGGAGCGATTCTCTTCGAGTTGCTCACCGAATCGCGCGCTCAGACCTTCACCACGCGTACTCGCGGGGAGATTGAGCGGGTGGTCTGCAAAACCGAAACGCCCCGCCCGAGTTCCGTGGCCCGCGCCGCGCACGCTTCCGCGCGCCTTGACGGAGATCTTGACAACATCGTGCTGATGGCCATGCGCAAGGATCCGGAGCGGCGCTACGGCTCCGTAAACCGGCTGGCAGATGACATTACCCGCTATCTGGACGGCCGACCGGTGCTGGCGCGGCAGGATTCGGTGATCTATCGCACGGGCAAGTTTGTGCTGCGCAACCGCCTGGCCCTGACGGCCTCCGCACTGGTTCTGCTCAGCCTGCTGGGGGGCATCGTGCTGGCTGAAAGGCAGGCTCGCCGGGCGGAAAGCGCGCGCCAGTTTGCCGAAACTCAGCGGCAGGACGCCGAGCACGAACGCGAACGCGCCCAGGCGCAGGAACAGGTGGCCGAACGCGAGCGCGAACGCGCCGAAGCTGAAACCCAGGTCGCCCGGCTGGAGCAGGACCGCTCGCGGCGGCGCCTGGCCCAGATGCTTGAACTTGCGGACAGTTCCCTCTTCGACGTCCACAAAGCTATTGAGAAACTTCCTGGCGCCACGGAAGCGCGTC
>JASHTY010000283.1 GCA_030040315.1 Terriglobia bacterium
GAATTTCCACTCCCCAACTCTCACCAGGAACGCCTATGAAATCCATTCGAGTCCTGCTTGCGGACGACCACAAGCTGATGCGTGGCGGGTTGCGCCTGGTGGTGGACAAGGAGCCAGATATGACCGTGGCAGGGGAAGCCGATGATGGGCGACAGGCAGTCGAGATGGCCAAATCCCTCAAGCCCGACGTGGTGGTGATGGATATCGGCATGCCGAATCTGAACGGAATTGAAGCGGCGCGGCAGATTACCGCCGAATCTCCCCAAATGGCCCAACCCGCCGTGGTAATGCTCAGCATGCACTCGGATGAAGGCTACGTGTTGCGCGCGCTGCGCGCCGGCGCACGTGCTTACCTGCTCAAGGATTCCGCCACCGCCGACCTTGTGCAGGCCATCCGCGCCGTTGTGGACGGAAAATCTTTCTTCAGCCCCGCGGTCAGCAAAGTCCTGCTTCAGGATTACATGCGAAAGCTTCGCCGCAGCGGCGCGGAAGATTCCTACGACCTGTTGAGCCCGCGTGAGCGCGAAGTCCTGCAGTTGGTCGCGGAAGGCAAGTCCAACAAGGAGGTCGCCGGGCTTCTGAACCTCAGCGTCTATACCGTGGAAACCCATCGCGCGAAGATCATGCAGAAGCTGAATTTGAAGGGTGTGCCCGAGCTCATTTTGTACGCCGTGCGGAAAGGGATTATCTCCTAAGAAAAAGAGAGGGAAGAGCACCGGGCTCTTCCCTCTTCGTTTCCGCCTGATCCATCCATAGCGCCTGTTACGCCGCGATGAAAAGCGTATGCCCCTGGCGATCCACGAGCAACAGGGGATTGCTTCCGGCATCCCGGGCGGCGCGGTCGAACTCATTTACATTACGAACGGGCTCGTGGTTCACTTGCTGGATCACGTCACCCGGTTGCAGCCCCGAATCCGCCACGGGGCTTGAAGGGTCGATGTTCGTCACCACCACGCCCTCGGTGCCGGCAGGTACGTTCAAATCCTGCGCCGCCGCACTGTCGGCGTTTTCCACCGTTACGCCTTGCAGAGAGCCACGCGGATTCGCCGCCTGGGCGCTGGCTTGCTGAGTCTCACTTGGAAATGTGCCCAAGTCCACTTTAAGGTCGCGATCACTGCCATTTCGCAACACCTTCAAGTCGGCTGTAGAGCCGGGCGCCATCAAGGCGATACCCATGCGCAACTGGTTGCTGTCGGTCACCGGCTTGCCGTCCAGCGCCACGATAATGTCGCCCTTCTGAAGGCCCGCTTTTGCCGCCGGGCTTCCTGCACTGACATCACCCACCAGCGCTCCGTGCGGAGACGTTTCCCCGAACGCCTTGGCCAGGTCCGGGCTCACGGGCTGAATGTACACGCCCAGATAGCCGCGAGTAACTTTGCCATACTTCACGATCTGGTCCATGACCTTCACGGCCAAATCAGATGGAATGGCGAAGCCCACGCCCTCGCTTCCCCCTGAGCCGTCGGAAAGGATGGCAGTGTTGATGCCGATCAGCTCGCCGCGGTCATTCACCAGCGCCCCACCGGAATTTCCGGGGTTGATCGGCGCGTCGGTCTGAATGAAGTCCTCGTAATCTTCGATCCCCAGGTTGGTGCGGCCCGTGGCGCTCACGATTCCCATGGTCACGGTTTCACCGACGCCGAAGGGGTCGCCTACCGCCAGCGCGTAATCGCCCACCTGCACGTTGGACGAATTGGCGACGGTGATGGCGGGCAGGTTCGTGGCGTCGATCTTCACCACGGCCAGATCGGTCTTCGCATCCCTGCCTACCACACGGCCTTTATATTCATGCTTATCGGATGTGGTCACGCGAATGTCCGTCGCACCTTCCACCACGTGATTGTTGGTCAGAATGTACCCGTCGGGACTTACGATCACTCCCGAGCCCAGGCTCCGCTCGCGCTGCTCACGCGGGGTCTGCGGCGTTTCAAACGGGTTGCCATTGCCGAAAAACTGCCGGAAGAACGGGTCCATGGGCGTCTCTCCTGAAAAGCCCGTGGGCGTCTTCACGACTTTGGTAGTCGAGATATTGACAACTTCTGGAAGTACTTTCTTCACGATGGGGGCGAAACTGGGCCCCACGTGAGCCTCGTTGGGATCCGCGAGCTTCAGCGTCACTGCCGGATGAGTGTTGAGGTCATCACCCCGCAGGCGGCCGACCCCCCACACGCCTACCACCAGTCCCAAAGCTGAGGCCAGGGCGACTCCCCCTAATATTCCTTTGAATCGCTTTCTATCCATTTTATCCTCCCTTTTACGGATTTCTTTTCCAGCATTGCGCCCGATGGGTAACCTCAATGCCGGCACATTCGTTGTGATGTAAAGGCACCCGCGGCGGACTATCACGGTGAGTCGGTATTTGCGCCGTCGGCGATTGGGGATGCCTGCACGCAGATTCTCAGTATCGTTACAAACGGGTTTGCGCGGTGTATGCTGTCACGGGTGAATGTCCCGGACCGAAGCACAAAAATAAAGGAGGGCTGGATCATGTTGGAACATTCGTATTCGCAGTTCAGTTCGAGAGCCTGTCTTGCATTGGATCTCGCAACGGTCAGTACGCGCAGGGAAACTCAGAGATACTCGATTCGCAGTATTCCAATCGCCGCTTTCGCTGCGGCCGTGCTGTTCCTGGGGGTTCTGGCGGGAAGCGCGCCCGCTCAGGCGCCTTATAATCCACCGGCTCCCCCGCCCGTGGCAGCTCCAACCACTCCGCCGCCTGCTCCCCCGCCCGGCGCCAAGCTGAAGTCCAAGGAGTTGGACAAGCTTGTCTCGCGCATCGCGCTTTATCCCGACCCGTTGCTCGCGCAAATTCTCTCGGCTTCGACCTTTGGGGACCAGATTCCGCAGGCCGCTCAGTGGGCCGGTCAGCATGGGTCACTGACGGGCGATGCCCTCGCCAATGCCATCCGCGAAGACAACCTGCAATGGGATCCAAGCGTGCTGGCTTTGCTTCCCTTCCCCTCCGTCCTGAATATGATGGCGCAGGATCCGGGCTGGACCGAACAATTGGGCAATGCCGTGCTGACCCAGCGCGCTGATGTGATGGACGCGGTTCAGCGCATGCGGCGGCAGGCTTACAAATACCGCTACCTCCAGACTACTCCCTACGACACTGTGGTTGACTCCGACGGCTACATCCAGGTTCTGCCAGTCAACCCCGCCTATATTTATGTTCCCACCTATGATCCAGTGCTGGTCTATGCGCCGCCGCCCGCGGGATTTCTCATCGGTGGAGCCATCCACTTTGGTCCGGCAGTGGTGATCGGCGTGGGATTCGCCCCGTTCGGATGGGCGCATCCCTATATTGGCTGGCGCGAGCACGCCCTGTTCTTTGACTTCACCCCCTGGGGAAGAGTCTGGGAAAATCGCGGCTTCTACGTTCATCCTTATGAACGACCGTGGCTACATGGGCCCGGTCCGCGGGTCGAGATGCACGGATTTCGAAGATGATGTTCGGGTCCGGACTCGCAAAAGCCGCACACATTTCACGGGGCGACCTCTCTGTAGAGTAGTCGAGGGCAGCGAGGTCGCCCCTCATTCATATCGTGCTCATCCAAACCAGGTCCAGCATTAACAGCCTCCATGTCCGCCGTCAGAACATTTCAGTTGAAACCTTTTTCCTTAACCTCCCCCTCGAACGTGTTAATGTAATCGCGCAAAAAAAGTATCGGCCATAGGAGGTTTCCTGATGGGTTCCCAAAAGTGGAGTCGCCGGTCATTTCTGCGCGCGGCCGGAGCTGCCGGAACGGTCGCGTCGGCCTCGAAGAGCATTGGCCTGGCACGAGCGCTGGAAGCGGGGCAATCGGTGGCCGGAATGACGCCCGAACAGGTCGCCGGAGACGAATTCTACTGGCGCCAGATCAAGATGGACTTTGAACTGGACCGCACGATCATCAACCTGAATAACGGCTTCACCTGTCCGACCTCGCGAATGGCTCAGGAGTCGGAATTCCGCTACACGCAAATGATCAATATGGCGCCGATTTTCTATCAGTACCCCATCGCCGACCGCATTCAGACAATTCGCGTGCGCATGGCGGAGGAGTTCGGGGCCGACCCGGAAGAAATTGCGCTCACGCGCGGGGCCAGCGAGTCCCTGCAAATCGTTCAGAACGGAATCGACTTGAAGCCCGGCGACGAAGTGGTCACCACCGAGCAGGATTATCCCCGCATGCTCACCACCTGGGATCAACGCATGCGGCGCGACGGCATCAAGGTAAACCGGCTGCAATTTCCCGTGCCCACCACCGGGGACGATCTCTATCACCGGTTCGAGAATGCCATTACTCCGCGCACCAAAGTTTTCCATTTCTGCCATATCACCAACCTGACGGCGCAGATGTTCCCGGTAAAACGGCTATCGCAACTGGCGCGCTCGAAGGGAATTGTGACCATTGTCGACGGCGCGCATGCCCTGGGGCAATTTCCCTTCAAACTGCGCGATCTGGAATGCGACGCCTACGGAGTCAGCCTTCACAAGTGGCTGCTGGCGCCCATCGGCAACGGCCTGCTCTA
>JASHTY010000284.1 GCA_030040315.1 Terriglobia bacterium
TCAACCACGCTGACGGTGACGGCGCCGACGCTCGTCTCCATTGCTGTGACGCCTGCGAACTCTTCAATCACTGCGGGCAGCAACCAGCAATTCGCGGCCACGGGGAACTACAGCGACGGCAGCATGCAGAACCTGACCGGCAGCGCCAACTGGAGTTCCTCCGCGACGAATGTTGCGACCATCGATAACACAGGGTCGGCCAGCGCACTGTCCGTGGGCCAGACCACCATCACCGCGGCGCTGGGTGCAATCAGCGGCTCGACGGCGCTGACGGTAACCGCCGGCTTCGTTTATACCGGAAACATGAACTATCCACGCGCCTATGACACGGCAACGCTGCTGGACAACGGTTTGGTGCTGATTGTCGGGGACGCCGGTTCCAGCGCGGAGTTGTATGATCCCACCGCGGGCACGTTTACCCTTACCGGCTACCTGAACACCGGGCGCTATGGCCAAACGGCAACGCTGCTTCCCAATGGCTTGGTGTTGATCACAGGTGGCTACAACTCCGACGAGGGTGTCCTGTCCAGCGCGGAACTGTATAATCCCACAACGCAGACCTTCACCTACACGGGCAGCCTGAACACCCCGCGTGAGAACCAGACTGCGACTCTGTTGAACAACGGCCTGGTGCTGATCGCCGGCGGCGATAGCGGCCCCAACGTCTCCCCCATTCTGAATAGTGCGGAGCTGTACGACCCCGCCAGTGGCACTTTCGCCTCTACCGGCAGCCTAAACACGGCGCGCTTCTATCACACGGCAACGGCGCTGAACAATGGCACGGTACTGATCGCCGGAGGTTTTGACGGTACCAACCCGCTGGGCAGTGCGGAGCTCTATAATCCCCTTAACGGAACCTTCACATATACGGCCAGCCTGAACAACGCGCGCGAATATCACACCTCCACGCTGCTGAATAACGGTCTTGTGCTGGTCGGCGGGGGATTTGGTTGCGTGTCTCTCTCGAGCGGGTGCACTTACGAGGTGTCCACCACTCTGGGCAGCGCGGAGTTGTACGATCCGGCGAGCGGAAGCTTCACGTTTACCGGCAGCTTGAACACGCAGCGCTATCTCCATTCGGCTACCCTGCTGAACAACGGTTTGGTGCTGATGGCGGGCGGCGAAGTGGGCAACAGTCCCCAATCCAGCGCGGAGTTGTACGATCCGGTCGCCGGGGGCTTCACATACACGGGCAGCCTGAACGTCCCGCGTTTTGGGCAGACGGCAACACTCTTGAACAATGGCACGGTTTTGATTGCCGGCGGCTATTATTTCACTCCCCTGGAAATTTCAGAGCTCTACCTGCCGGACTCGCTTACTCTGCCTGGGCTGATTTCCATCAGCCTTTCTCCCAGCAATCCTACGGTTCCGCAGGGCACTGCGGTGAGCTTGAGCGCTTTCGGAACCTACTCCGGCGGCGACACGCAGCAGCTTGCCGAGGCCACCTGGAGTTCCTCGAACCCTGAAGTGGTCAGCGTGAGCAATGACGCGAGCGATGCGGGCGCGGCCTATGCCGCATCCGCCGGGTCTGCCACCGTTACCGCCTGCGCGGGCGCGATTTGCGGCTCAACGCAAGTATCCGTCGGACCGCCCCCACCCGTCTCCGCGCCGACCGTGCCCGGCAATTTCGTTTTGACCGGAAGCCTGAACACGCCGCGCTTCGATGGAACTGCGACACTGCTGGACAATGGTATGGTGCTGATGGCGGGGGGCTACGGCAACAGTCAACCCATCCTGGGTAGCGCGGAGTTGTATAATCCTTCCATCGGGGCGTTTACCTACACGGGAAGCATGAATTATGAACGCCAAGGTCACACGGCAACGCTGCTTCCCAATGGTTTGGTGCTGATCGCCGGCGGCAACGGTTGCACCGGCAGCGGCTGCAATCCGACAGCCTTGGGCGCTGCGGAGCTATTCAATCCCGCCACCGGCACCTTTACCCTTACCGGCAGCCTGAATACGCCACGCGAATACCAGACGGCAACCCTGCTTCCGAATGGGTTGGTGCTGATCGCCGGCGGCTACAACGGCACCATCGCTGTCAAGACTGCGGAGTTATACGACCCCGCCACCGGCACCTTTACCCTTACCGGCAGCCTGAACACCGCGCGCTACTTTCATACGGCAACGGCGATGAACAATGGTTCGGTACTGGTCACGGGTGGCCAAGGCAACGGCGGCGTCCTGAACAGCGCCGAGTTGTACAGTCCTTCCACGGGGATCTTCACGCCCACAGGCAACCTGAAGGCCACGCGGGCAAGTAGCACGGCCACGCTTCTGAACAACGGCATGGTGTTGATTGCTGGAGGCGCAAGCTACCCCCCTCCTACATTTAGCTATACACTCCTGGCCAGCGCGGAGCTTTACGATCCCGCTACGGCGACGTTTACCCTCACAGGCAGCATGACCAACGGGCGTCAAGGCCAAACAGCCACCCTGCTGAACAACGGCATGGTGCTGATTGCCGCGGGCCTTGGCACGAATTTTGCTTTATCCAGCGCTGAGTTGTACGATCCCGCCACGCAAACGTTCATTCCGACGGGCAGCCTGAGCATCGGCAACAACCTGCCGACGGCGACGCTCCTGAATAATGGTACTGTATTGATTGCCGGCGGCATGGATCCAAGCTTGGGCACTTTCCTGGGCAGTGCCGAGCTCTATCAGCCCGCCACGCTTACACCGCCGGGGCTGGTTTCCATCACCCTCGCTCCCAGCAGCCCGACGATTCCCCTGGGCAGTGCGGTCAGCCTCACTGCTTTCGGAACCTTCGCCGGCGGCGCCACCCAACAGCTTGCCGAGGCTACCTGGAGTTCTTCAAATCCCGAAGTGGTCAGTGTGAGCAATGACGCGAGCGACGCGGGCGCGGCCTATGCCTCAGC
>JASHTY010000038.1 GCA_030040315.1 Terriglobia bacterium
ATGGGCGTGTGCTGAAACTCGAAGGCGCGGCGCTTCAGGACTTCGCCCAGGCGGTCGAGTCCCAATAACAGCAGCGCGGAGGCCTCACGCACCTGCAGAGCCTGCGCCGTGTCCACCACGTCGTTGGAAGTCAGGCCAAAGTGAAGATAGCGGCCTTCGCGGCCCACGTGTTCCGCCACGTTGGTGGTGAAAGCGATCACGTCGTGCTTCACCAGGCGCTCGATCTCAAGAATGCGGTCAACCTCAAACCGCGCCTTCTTGCGAATGGCGCGCGCGGCGCTCTTGGGGATCAGCCCGGCCTCAGCTTCCACCTCCGCTGTGGCGATTTCCACATCCAGCCATTTCTGAAATTTGTTTTCGTCCGTCCAGATGCGGCCCATTTCCGGGCGCGTGTAGCGGGGGATCATAGGATTGCCGATTGACTCTGTGATTTGCGCTTCGTACCCGAGCTAAGGCAAAAAGCGCAGCAGGCATGGTAACCTAGCGCGGCTATTGGCCGCAAACAAATCGTGGCACGGCCTTCCAGGCCGTGAACATGGGCTGGAAGCCCATGCCACAGAATCAGCGCAGCGCGCGGGCGATCAGAATTGGAAGACTTCAGTGGGAGCCGACTGGCTGGCTACGCGCAATGTCGTGCGCTCGCACTTGGAGTGCTGGGCAAGGGCCTGTTCGGCGGTCAGGCGGGCGATCTCGGGATGATTGTTGGTCTCACTCAAATGGGCGAGCACCAGCACCTGCGCTTCGCCGTCAAAATCTTCACTTAGAAATCCCGCCGTCGCCACATTGGAAAGGTGGCCGTGGCGGCTCATCACGCGTTGTTTCACGTGCCACGGGTATGGCCCGACTTTCAGCATGTCCAGGTCGTGATTCGACTCGAAGATAAGGCAGTGGCAACCCTTTACTCTTTGCTTGACGACTTCGTGAACGTAACCAAGGTCTGTGACCACGCCGATCTTGATGCCCCGCGACTCCAGGGTGAATGCCACGGGATCAATCGCGTCGTGCGGAACGGAGAAAGGCGTGATTTCAATTTCGCCGATGGTGAATTTCACGCCCGGGGTGAAAAACTCGAAGGCGGTCAGCTTGGCGTCCCAGGAAATTGTCTCGAATGTCTGGCGTGTAATATGAATTGGCGCCTCCCATTCGATTCCCAGCATGCGCAAACCGTTCACGTGGTCCACGTGTTCGTGGGAAATCAGGATGGCGTCAAAGCCGTCGGTGCGCTCACCCACGGCCGCCAGGCGCGCAAAGGTTTCGCGGCGGCTCAGCCCGGCATCGATCAGGATGCGAGTCTTCTCCGTCGAAACGAGCGTCGAGTTCCCCTTGCTGCCGCTGCCCAGGACGCAGACGCGCAGGCTCACACGGCCTCCTTGCAGAGGGGAGCAGTCATCAGTTTTCTGACTTGTCGAACCACATCCATAAGGCCGGCAACAATTATAGGATGGAATCAGGAGAATCAGAAAGCCAAGGCGGCGGGCGCGTCAGTGCCAGGCGGCTGATCTGCGTTCAGCAGGCAAGGGAAGCGCGTGAAAGCTTCAGGCCCTTGACCGGCCCCAGAACGGTAATCGCCAGCCGGTCGCGATTGAAAAACTCTTTTGCAACTCCCTGTACTTGCTCGGCGGTAACAGCATCAACGCTGCGGGAGATTTCGTCCTGGGAGATGTAGCGTCCGAAGTACATCTCCTGCCGCGCCACATTCCCCATGCGGCTGGTGGAGGACTCCAGGATAAGCAGCAGGCTGCCTTTCAAATAGTCCTTGGCGCGTTGAAGCTCTTCCTGAGTGATGGGTTTTGTCTTCAGCTCGCAGAACTCCGCGAGCACCAGCTCAATGACCTGCTTCACTTTTTCCGTTGCCGTCCCGGCGTAAACGCTCAGGCAGCCTGCATCGTGAAAGCTGTTGAGGCTGGAGAACACGGCGTATGCCAGCCCGCGCTTCTCGCGAATGTTCTGGAACAAGCGCGAGCTCATGCCGCCTCCCAGCACGGAATTCATGATGTAGGAGGGGAAGCGCTTCTCGTGTGACTGGGGGTACGACGGAGCGCCCACGCAAATGTGGACCTGCTCCAGATCTTTCTTGTGCCGCACCTGAAGGTGGGGATGCGCGACGGGGATTGGGCCAGTCCGCTGCGCCCGGCCGGCGGGCAAGGCGCCAAATTCCTTTGCCGCCAAATCCACAATCTGCGAGTGGCGCAGGTGGCCGGCCGCGGCGATCAGGATGTTGTTGGGGGCATAATGCCTGCGAAAATAGCTCAGCAGGCGCTGGCGGTTGAAACTGCGCACCGTGCGCCGCGTCCCCAGGATCGGCCGGCCCAGCGCATGCCCCCGCCAGTAGGTTTGCGTGAAGATCTCATGCACCAGGTCATCGGGCGTGTCTTCCACCATTTTGATTTCTTCCTGAATGACCCGGCTTTCGTTGGCGATGTGCGAAGGCTCAAAGAGCGGATTCTTCACAAGGTCAGAGAGAATGCTGAAGGCGCGCGGAAGATTCTCATCAAGAACCTTGATCGAGAAATTGGTCGTTTCCTTCGCCGTGAACGCGTCCAGGTGGCCGCCGATTGAGTCGGCCGCGCGGGCAATCTCCTCCGCGGTGCGGTTTCTCGTACCCTTGAAGAGCATGTGCTCAATGAAATGTGAAATGCCGTTTTCCTGAAGGTCTTCCTGGCGCGCACCCGTGCGCAGCCAGATGCCCACGCAAACCGAGCGAACGGAAGGCATCGCCTCGGTTAGAACCGTCAGCCCATTCGAAAGAATATCTTTGCGCACATTCGGCATTTGTGAAGTTCCAATGTTGAAGGATCTTGCGGATTTGAACCGAGCTCAACGAATGCGCAAACGCCTTCTCTTCTTTTTTACCACAGAGCCGGTTAAATGGCCATGACTGCAGTAAGCATTGAAATCAGGAGCAGGCTCGCCGGCTGATTGTGGGGCCATTCGGAGAAACCGGCTGGTTTGTGCTTGCGCGAAAATCGGGCTCTGCCTATACTGAAAGGCGTCCCGCCAAGGCAGCATCCGCTTTCCGGCACGCTCCGCCTGCCTGGAAGCACGGGCCTGTAGCTCAGGTGGCTAGAGCGCACCCCTGATAAGGGTGAGGTCGGTAGTTCAACTCTACCCAGGCCCACCAGCCTTCGCCCGCGGCGGGCTTCGGCTCGGCAGGCCAATACGGAAGGCGAAGGCTGTCGCGCCGTAGCTTTAGCGGAGGCGGACCCCCAATGAAGTACGTTTACATCTTGCAGAGTCAACTCGACACAAACCGCTACTATACGGGCCTTACCAATGACTTGAAGGCAAGGCTCTCCACACACAATTCCGGCGCTGTGACGCATACCGCCAAGTACCGGCCCTGGCGCATAAAAACGTATATCGCTTTTGCTGATGAAGATCGTGCGGCCGCTTTTGAAAAATACCTCAAATCTGGTTCAGGCCGGGCCTTTGCCAAGGCAAGATTGTAGACTCGTGTGTGGGGCACACCAAACAGTGTCCGCCCGAGCGGTGGGGTGCCAGGGGAATGTCAGGGTCCGGTTCTATCGGACCCTCCCTACAGCCGATGCGAAGCAGCGTTTTTTGCCCTAATCGCTGGCTGTGACCTCACCGCGATGATCACAGCCGATTCACATGGCCATGTGGCTCCTTAGGCTCTTGAACATGAGCATCGGTCGCCATCAGCGTATAAACCCCCCACTTATAAAGACCGGCAAAAGGTGGGAAAGTGGAGGGCACTCAAAAAATATTCTCCCGAGTTTTGGCACGCCAAATTACGGCGTTGTTTCTAAGGGTCGGTATTCCCCCTTTTGTACTTTGCTTCGAAATAGCCCTCTACTGTTGTAAGGAACATCGAGTAGCCCAAAACGGAGAACTCCAATCAAAAATATTTGTGAGGTTTTGGCCTACTGATTGGTCGAATGCGCCGACTAGGGTGCAAGTAGCCTGCACATCAGTGTCGTGGTCTGCTACAATTCGAGGGAGCGCCGGAAGAATGAGTGGATGCGTTTGCCGCCGTACTAATAAAGACCAGCGCGAAAGGCGAAAGTGGAGCGGATGCGAAAAAAATTATTCTGAGAATGTGAGGCAACGCGTAGAATGGGGCGCCAGCCGCGAACAACAATTTCAGTCGCCGCCTATCGTCAACTCGTCTTTGCAAGCCACCAGATTTTCCTTCGAGCCGATGTCCAAAGGGACGCGCCCCAGTCAGCCTCCTTCAGCTCATTCAGGTAATCGGCGAAGCAATCTTCTAACCGCTGTGCGAACTCGTCTCTGTTAATTGACGCTTCAGAAGGATCCCAGAATTTCCCTGAGAGGGTTAGCCGCCACATGCCTTTGGTCT
>JASHTY010000285.1 GCA_030040315.1 Terriglobia bacterium
CAGTGCCAGGGCATTATTGACGCCGACCCGTTCCTGATGCCGACAAAGAAGTATCCTGCCAGCATTCCAGACGACGAGCAAAAGCTCCTGACGCAGAAAATCACCGAGGCGATTGATGCGGACGTCATGCCCGCTTACAAGCGCTTTGCGGAATTCATTCGTACTGAATACGCCCCACACGGGCGCACCACGCTTGCTGTCACTTCCCTGCCCGACGGCCAGAAGCGCTATGAAAACGACATCTACGGCCGAACCACCACGCACTTGAGCGCGGATGAGATCCACCAAATCGGATTGCGGGAGATGCAGCGCATTCAGGCCGAGATGCTGGTGATTGCGAAGAAGGAGGGGTTTGACGACCTGCCCTCGTTCCGCGCGTCGCTCAAGACCAATCCCAAATACAGACCCACATCTGCGGAGCAGATTCTCGACGACTTCCGCCATTACATCGCTCAGATGCAGCCCAAGCTTCCTGAGCTTTTCACGCTGCTACCCAAATCGCCCGTTACGGTCGAAGCGATTCCACCGTTTCAAGCGGCGGCAGCGACCCACTACGTTACCGGAACTCCCGACGGCAAGCGTCCCGGGCGTGTGGTGGTGGCCACATCTAATTTTGCGGATCGTACGCTGATCAACGATGAGGCCATTGCCTACCACGAAGGCATTCCCGGTCACCACATGCAGCTCTCCGTGCAGCAACAGTTGACGGGGCTTCCCAAGTTTCGTATACACAACCTGGGATTTAACGCTTACGTGGAAGGCTGGGCGCTCTACGCCGAGGAACTGGGCAAGGAAGTGGGATTTTATCAGGATCCGGTGTCCGACTACGGCCGGCTATCGTCCGAGCTTTTCCGCGCCGTCCGCCTGGTGGTGGACACGGGAATTCATTCACAGGGTTGGTCGCGCGACCAGGTGGTGGATTTCATGCGCAATTCGGGCGCGGTGGATGAGCCCACGATTCAATCCGAAACTGACCGCTACATCGCCTGGCCCGCGCAGGCCCTCAGCTACAAACTCGGCCAGCTCAAGTTTCGCGAGCTTCGCGAACGCGCGCGAAAAGAATTGGGGCCGAAATTCGACCTGCGAACCTTCCACGACGAAATGCTGAACGGTGGGACCCTGCCGCTTGACTTGCTCGATGCCCGCACGGATAAGTGGATCGCCGAGCAGAAGCAAATGTGATAGCCGTGGTCCCGTTCCTCAGCTCTCCAGCGCCTTCTTGCAGTACTCAAAGCACTTCTTAACCTCGGTGATGGTGTCCATGCCCGGCTTCCCGTATTCGTACTCAATATTGGCCGGAATTTTCCAGTGGTTGTCGCGCAGCAATTGCAGCACCGCGACAATGGGAGTATCACCCTCGCCGAAGGGTAGGTTTGCGCCCTGGATGAACTTACCGTCTGCCCCACGCTGCCCTTTCTTTCGGTCTTTGATGTGCAGGGTCACCATCTTTGAGTGGTACTCTTTAAGAAACGCAACAGCATCGCCTCCTGCGGCAGTGAAGTGGCCGATATCAAGATTAATCCCCAGGTAAGGCGATGCTCCCTTCAGGGCGCGCTCAAAGGTCTCCGGCGTTGAGAATTCGTCGGGATTGTCGACGCTTGAGTGTCCGTGGAAGCCGACCATGATCTTGTATTTCTGCGCGAACTGGTCCACGCGCGGGGCCACGCTCACGTTGGCGGAGGAAGTGATGTATTTCACCCCCAACGCCTTCGCGATCTGGAAGCCTTCCTCAATTTGATCGTCCGTAAAATTCTTGCGGAACCCGTAGGTGTAGGCGTAAATCAGGACTCCGGCGTCATCATATTTCTTACGCAGCTCCTTGAAGTGATTGACCAACTCCTCGCCCTTCAGGTCGCCGGGCTCGCCGCCGCTGGAAAGTTCACACTCGCCCAGTCCCACGGTTACGAACGCCTGAAGAATCGCATCCTCAGTTTTAAGATCGCGAAAAGAATAGCTTTGTGCGCCAATCTGCACTCCGCGAATCACGGAGTTGATCCAGTGGGCGCCGCGCGCTGCGCGCCCTGCCACCAGGGCTCCTGCCGAGCCCGCCAAAATCAGCTTCCCTGCATCACGTCGAGAAATAAGAGCCATAAAATCCCCCTTTATAAAATCCATTAAATTGCGGCTTGAGTATATGCGGGAGCTACGCCACTCGCAAGTTGGAAAGGCTTTTCCAGCAGGTCGGGCGATTGCAAGCGAATCGGTTGCAGGGTTGCGCGGAAACATTCAAAAGGGGATATCATGGTCATCGAGCAGTTGCATCCCCGCGGTCGTGAGCTGGTAGGTTGCCTGGTGGCGCGGAGGTTTTTCGCCCCTCTCCACCGCGTGCACGTATTCATCTTCTTTCAGGTAGCGGATGATGACTTTATCCTTCACCACGTCCATCCTGCCGTCATAGATGTCCTGACTTTGCCAGAGCGATTTCAGATTTTTTCCGTCGAATGAGTATAGAACCACGGAGATGCGATCCTGACTTTTTCCTACGCGGGTACCCCAGACGATGAATCGCATATCCTCCCAGGCATATTGGGGAAGGTTCACATAGTGCAGGTCCGTGTGAGGGACGAAATTCGTCACAGTAACGTATTGGCTCTTGCCGCCGCTGCTGGAGTAAATCGCAATCACGTTCTGCCGGTCGTAGGCGCTCCAGCTCAGCGTGTATCCCACGCCAAGGATCGCCTGGCCATTCCAAAGCTGTTGAAATGTTGCCGGCAGGCCGTCAAGCGGGTAGCGCAAAAGGGAAAATACACTTTCCAATTCGCGGCGCGCCTCGACGTCGGTCGGCGCGCGGTTGGCCATCCATTGCGTCAGGTGATCGATCACCAGTTTTTGAATCTGGCTGGTGATGGGTCCGGCATCTTCCACCGGCACGCCGCCAAGCTGCTTGGCCAAATTGAATACCTGCGCGGGAAGCCCGGTGGGGGGAGGCGTAGTTTTCTTTTTGGGGTAAGCGGCGCCTGGAAATAGAAGAGCACTCGCAAGCACAAGGGTTAAGTTAACGCTCCAAAGAAACTTTTGTCTCAGGGATTCGATCACACCTTTTCCAATCTTGCAGAAAGAGAGTAGGGGCAGGCCTCGTGCCTGCCCATTAAGGGCGGCCATAAAGGCCGCCGCTATGTCATCGCATGTCCAACAAAACCTTCAAAGCAGAATTTTGATTCAAATACTCAAACGCTTCAAGCCCCTGATTGAGCGGGAAGGTTTTGGTAATCAGCGGCTGAACCGTTACCCGGCGCAGCTTGAGCAAATCGAGAGCCGGGGCAAAGAGTCCGCATCGGGAACCAAGCAGCGTAACCTCATCGACGACGAGCTTGGTGGCATCGAAATTCGCCGCACCATGAAAAGTGGACTTCATCACCACGGTGCCTCGCGGCTCAACCAGGCGCAGCGCCTCGCTGAGGCCGCCGGGAGATCCGGTGGCATCAACAGTGAGGGGAAAACTGCTCGCGGCGAACTCCTGTGTGCCATCGTTGAAAACATGAATACCCCAGGTTTTCGCCAGATTCATTTTCGACCCGTGCCGGCCAATCAGAGTCACCTCAGCGCCGGCCTGCTTCAGCACCTGCGCAACCAGCAGCCCCAGTCTTCCGTCGCCGATGACGGCAACTCGTGTGCCGGGAGAGATGGTCAACTGCTCCAGAATTTCGCAAGCCGCCGCCAGGGGCTCTGTGAAAACCGCGGCCTGGTCAGTGACCAGGTCGGGAACAGCGTAAAGATTCGCTTCCGGCAGTGCCACATACTCCGCGAAGGCGCCGGGGCGGTTCACGATACCCATCACCGTTCTCGTGGGGCAGTGCCGGCCGAGACCTCTGGCGCACCACGAGCAATGCCCGCAGGCGATATTGATTTCTCCCACCACGCGCTTGCCCATCCATTTTGGATCTTCGCACTCAACCACCCGCCCCACGAACTCGTGGCCGGGGATTCCGCGGAACGCCGAATATCCCTTCAGGATTTCGCGGTCCGTGCCGCAGATGCCCGCCATCAAGACCTTGATCAACGCCTCGCCGGGTGCGCGCGTCGGCATGGGCACTTCGCGCAAAGTCAGTTCTTTATCAAAGTATAGAGATTTCATGCACGAATTTATCTGACTTCAGCGATCAGTCTTCAGTTCTTTTGAAATCCGGGGCAAGGAAAGAGTTGTATAGCTGTCGCGGCCCGGGAGACTCTTGCCGGTAACCGATTGCTGACTACTGATTACCAAAGAGTTTGTTGAAGGCTTGTGCAATTTTCTCTTCCTCGTTTTCACTTACGGTGCGCAGATCGAGCAGAAATTCGTCCTGCTCGACGCGGCCAAGGATGGCGGGCTTTCGGAGGCGGAAATTTTCCTCAAGCCTCGTGGCGCTGTGCTGACGATGCCGGACTGCCACCAGCGAAGTTTCAAGCGTTTGACCGGGAGTAGAGCCGCCGCCGATGACAGACTGGCCATCACGAAGCGTCGCTGTAAAGCCGGGACAGGCGGAAATTTTTTCCACCAGCCTCCCCGCCCGCGCCGCAATCTGTTCCTTCGACAAGCGAATCATACGGAGTGCGGGGATCGAGTCGAGGCGTCCCTGCAGATAGAGCGAAACAGTCATCTCCAGCGCGGCGATCGTCAGCTTGTCAACGCGGAGCGCGCGGAACATGGGGTTCTTGCGGATACGCTCGAGCGGTTCGCGCTTGCCCACCAGAATGCCCGCTTGCGGGCCTCCCAAGAGCTTGTCGCCGCTGAAGGTGACGACATCGGCGCCGGCTTGCAGGCTGAGCCCGGCGGGCAATTCACCCCGAACGCCTTTCAGAGAGAGATCAATCAAACAACCGCTGCCCAGGTCTTCCATCAGCAGAAGGTTGTGCCGGTGGGCCAGGTCGACCAACTCTTCAAGAGCGGGCCGCTCGGTAAAACCCACCACGCGGAAATTGCTGGGATGAACCCGCAGCAAGACGCGAGTGCGCTCGTTGATGGCCGCGGCGTAGTCGCCGGCGCGCGTGCGATTGGTGGTGCCGACCTCGCGCAGCACGGCGCCGCTTTTCGCGCAGACATCGGGGATGCGGAACGAGCCGCCGATTTCGATCAACTCGCCGCGCGAGACGATGACTTCTGCGCCCTCGGCGAGAGTGTTCAAGGCGAGCAGGACGGCAGCGGCATTATTGTTGACCACCAGCGCCTGCTCAGCACCCAGCAAGCTGCGGAAAAGCCGTTCGGTGTGGACGTCGCGCTTGCCGCGCTCGCCCCGCTCAAGATCATATTCCAGATTGGAATAGCCCGCGGCGGCCTCGACGAGATGTTCCAGGGCCTCGCGGGCAATGGGGGCGCGCCCAAGATTGGTGTGAAGGATAACGCCTGTTGCATTGATCACGGGCTGAAGTGAAAACCCGATCTCAGCTTCGGCTTCTTTCAGGATTTCTGCTTCCACTGCTTCGGTGGAAATTTCAGCGACAGTGCCCCGCGAAATATTGTCGCGCAGAGCCCGCAAAACATTTCGCGTCACTTCAACGGCCAGCCGATGACCCACGCGTTTTTCCATATCGCGCAGGCCGGGGCGATTTAACAATTCATCCACGGCCGGGATAAGTCGAAGCAGGCCGGCGACGGATTGCGAACTGCTCGATTCCATGGTGTATCCGTTGGCCATTTCAACACACCGGCTACTACTCGTCAACATTCCCATTGACGCAACTCGTTTCAAAGGAGGTATAATCCAGCTTTTGGTTGGGCTTGAGGCGCTCCCGTGACTGTTGATGAAGAGCTGAATAAGCTCGACGACGATATACGGCGTCTGAAGATTGAGTACGAGGTTTATTTCAGTGGCGGGTCACCCCGCCCGCCGCATGACACACTTTCCCGCGTGGAAACGGTCATCAAGCGATATTCCAGCGACCAATCGAAGCTGAGTTTCGGCCAGCGCTTTCGTTTTACCAGCATTCTGCAGAAGTACTCGACGAACCGGACGCTCTGGCAGCGCAAACTTCAGGATAAGGAAGAAGGGCGCGGCCAGTTTGCCGCGCAGAAGCGCGCCTTGGAAACGGCGACGGACGACGGGTCCTTGCGCGTGATCTGCTCGGACCCGGACGTGGAGAAGGAAAAGGTCGACCAGCTTCTGCAAGCCATGCGCGAGGCGAGAAATCAGACGGGGGAGACGAGCAGTGGCCTTGACCCTGTCGCTTTCCATAAATTCATCAAGGATAAAACGCGGCAGGTTAAGGAGTCGCTGGGCTGTGACAAGGTGCAATTTTCCGTTTCCATTGAAAATGGGAAGGTGAAGTTCAAAGCCACGAAGGCGGAATGAAAAGAGCAGAATTCAGGAGACAGGCGACAGGACGAGCGTTCCGATACCTCAGTTCATTGCCACCCCAGAACATCGCGATTTCTCTTGGGCATCGATCAATAAAAGTTTACTGTGTTCCACCTCGTCCCTGCCCGCGGGCGGCATTCGACTCGTGAGGATTGACTGCTGTCCGATTTTTGGACCTCTGAAATCGGGGACTCCTGTCTGCTGACTTCCGTCTCCTTATAACATGAATTCCATGCGCAAAATTTCCAGGGCGCTGATCAGCGTCAGCGACAAGGCGGGCATCGTTGAGCTTGCCTCAGGACTTGTTTCTCTGGGGGTCGAGCTGGTTTCGACCGGCGGCACGGCGAAGCTGCTGCGCGAAAATGGACTGAAGGTACGCGAGGTTTCGGATTTGACGGGATTTCCCGAGATGCTCGACGGCCGCGTAAAGACGCTCCACCCCAAGGTGCACGGCGGGCTGCTGGCCATGCGCTCGAACCCCCAACATCAGGCGCAGGTGACGGAACATGGCATCGAGCTGATCGACATGGTGGTAGTCAATCTCTACCCCTTTGAAAAAACCGCGGCAAAGCCAGGAGTGGCGCTGGACGAGCTGATCGAGAATATTGATATCGGAGGCCCTTCGATGTTGCGCTCGGCCGCCAAGAATTTCGAGGATGTTGCCGTGGTGGTAGACGCCGCCGATTATCCTAAAATTCTGGGCGAATTGCAGAGCAATGGGGGCGGCATTTCGCGTGAGACCCGTACGGCACTGGCGCGCAAAGCCTTCGCAACCACGGCGACGTATGACAGTGCGATCTCCACCGCCTTACAGAAACTGGGCAACGATGATTTTCCAGATACTCTTCACCTGAATTACCGCAAGGCGGTGGATCTGAGATACGGCGAGAATCCGCATCAGAAGGCGATGCTCTATCGCAATCCCGCGACGGCCGGGCGGGGGCTGGCCGCGGCACCGCAACTCCAGGGGAAGGAGCTTTCATACAACAACCTGGTGGATTTGGAAGCCGCCTGGCGGCTGGTGCAGGAATTCGACGAGCCCACGACGGTCATTATCAAGCACACCAATCCCTGCGGAGTGGCAAGCGCCCCGACGCTCGCGGAAAGCTACCTGCACGCCCTGGAGGTTGACCCCGTATCCGCCTTTGGCTCCGTGATCGCCTTCAACCGCGCGGTGAACGGGCCCACGGCGGAAGAGTTGGCGAAGCTATTTGTGGAGGCCGTCGTGGCGCCGGGTTATGAGCCCACGGCGCTGGAACGCCTGGCCCTGAAGAAGAACCTTCGCCTGGTCGATATGTCGGCCGCGCAGGGCGACGACTTCGGGCTTCAACTGAAGGTGATTGGAGGCGGTTTGCTGGTTCAAACTCCCGATTCACTGCCTGCCCAGCCGCAACTCTGGAAATACGTCACGGAGCGGCAGCCAACGCCCGAGGAAATGGAAGCGATGATTTTTGCCTGGCGCGTGGTGAAGCACACCAAGTCAAACGCCATCGTTTACGCCCGGCGAGGGGTTCTGGTGGGCGTGGGGGCGGGGCAGATGAGCCGCGTGGATTCCGTCAAGCTGGGAGCGACGAAGGCGCGCGATCTGAAGCACGCCCTGGAAGGCACTGTGCTCGCCTCAGACGCGTTCTTTCCATTTCCGGATGGAGTGGAGGAAGCGGCACGAGTGGGCGTGACGGCGATTGTGCAGCCCGGCGGCTCGGTTCGCGACAATGAAGTCATTGCCGTCGCCAATCAGCACAAAATTGCGATGGTCCTGACCGGAGTGCGGCACTTCTCCCACTAAGTCTTCGGCGAGTAATAACCGTCGCGCGCAATCACCTTGTATTTAACTTTTTTCCCCTTTTGATTGAATATGGTAAGGGGATTTCCCTGTTCATCCACAATTTCCACCTTCAGCTTGTGATAGCGGCCATCGTGCGTAGCATTGGTGGGGACGAATCCCAGGCTGTATTGCTTGCGAAGCTGCTCGGCGATTTGCTGGTAATCGGCCGGCAGTTCCTGCTCGAAGCGCGGAAAATAAGCCTGGCCGCCGGTGTATTGCGCAATGGTTTTGAGGCAATTCTCGGCTTGCAGGGTGGTGATATTATCGCCACGTGGATTGCGGACTGCCATGAATTCCACAATGCTTACAGGGTAGATGGGCGTGTCCGACGCCTTGACGATCTTCAGGCACTGGTCATAGGTCAGTTTGCTGAACGTGTCGATGCCGGTGACGACCGCCAGTACGGCTTTGCGCCCGTGCACTTCCTTCATCCTGTCCAGTACGAAAGCCAGGGCATCGTAGAGGTTCGATTCCATAAAGCCCGGCATGCGCAGTTGATCCAGGCCCGCCCGCACTTCCATGCGATCCTGGGTGAAGTCAGTTAGAATTTGCGGCTTCAGGTCGAAAGAAACCACGGCGACCCAATCTTTCGGGTGGATGACATTCAAGAAGTCGTAGCTATACCGCAGCGCCAAAACCAGATACGGCCACCAGCGGTTGGCGAACTCAATGAGCATGCAAACCGTCATGGGCGCTTCGCCGGTTCCAAAATTGGTCACGGATTGCTGCACGCCATCGTCGAATAACTGGAAATTCTTTTTGTCCAGGCTTTGAAGTGGATTCCCCTCGTTATCCACCACCATCACATCCACGTTGACCAGGTTGGTGGTGGTGGAAAGCGAATAGACATCGCTGGGATTGATTTTCATGGGCTTGTCCGACGGCTGCGCCGTGGAGGGTTGCGCCGTCGACGGTTGTGCGGTGGAGGGCTGTGCGGTAGAGGGTGAAGGACTGGGCTGTGATTTCTTCGGGACAAGGACCGTTTCGCCAACGTCAGGCTGCGGCCCGGGGCTCGGTTGTTGGCCGGGATCCTGAGTCTGCGCGAAGGATGGTACCACCCACCGGGGCGGGAAGCTTGCCAGGAGCAACAGGCCGACAACCCCTGCCATAATCATTACAGGCAGATACTTTTTCTTCGGATTCACACTACACCCCCTGCAACGACTCAGAACAATAGCTTGTATGATGCCATCTACCCCCTTTGGGGTCAACTCAAAGGGAAGAGAACTTTTCTAATGGATTGACTTCGCAGTGAGTATGAAAATGAGGGAATTCCCATGTGTAGTGCTAGTGCTGGGTAGCATACTTTATATGGTACTCTAGTACCATTGCCAGCTTCCTGAAAGAAAACTAAAGTGTCGCCCGGAAGAATTTAGCATCTTGGAGGGTTGAGTCTGGAGGCTCTAACCCCGTTTTCGGTCCAGAACCGGGAGGGGGAGGGGTGTCTAGATTTATATTGACAGTGCATAGATAATTCGATAGGCTTTCCGCCCAGATGGGGAATTTCTTAGTTGACTCACTGATTTTTTAGTTGACTAACTGGAGGAAAGTCATGAAGAATTATCTTCTAGCGTCTTTGCTGGCATTGCTGGTGGTGTTGAGCACGGTTACCATCCGGCGAAGCGTTCTCGGCATAGGTGTGACACCTGCACCGATTCCGCCCATGGGTTCGTCGTTGGGCATTGGCGTCACGCCTGCACCGATTCCGCCCATGTCGAGGTAAGTTGCTTCCGGTCGAGTGAGCGACGCGGAGGCAACTGCGCATTAGACGCGGTTCCGTGGCGTTCATGACCGACCAAATTCTATTTCAGGGCCTTCAGTACGGGATTTATATCCTAGAAGGCGTGCTTTGTCTGCTCCTTGCCAGGCAAGGAGCAAGGCGGCGCCGTCTGGGTTTGTGCGTTTATGTGACCCTTCTGTTTGTCTTGGACGGCGTAGCCCGTCCGGCGGTTCTGGATCATTTTGGGCGCACGTCGATGCAATTTGCCTACTTTTATTGGCTAACGGACGTAGCGCTGGCGATGGGTGCGTTCCTGCTGACTTGCAGCTTCTTTCGGAGGGCTTGCGCCCATGAAGCGAAGCTGTGGCAGTTAGTTAGACTTCTCTTGATTTTCGTCTTTATCCTCGTCTTGGTGATTTCTGCGCTGTCCCTTACCCGCCATTATACGCATCTCTACACTGTATTTATCGTTGAGTTCAGTCAGAATCTTTACTTTAGTTGCCTGGTCCTGAACACTTTGCTGTTTATAATGATCCAGCAGCTCGCCATCGAGGACGATGAGTTGGGACTGCTGGTGTGCGGTATGGGTTTGCAGTTTGCGGGTGAGGCCGCAGGCCTGGCCTTGTTGCATCTGACCTCCGGAGGTGACTTTGCAAGGGCTATCTTCAGCTTCTTAAACCCGATTTGTACCCTGGGAATGTTGGTCACCTGGATCTATGCAGTAACGAGGGCCCCCCAGACGGTCCCTGTCGACACGCTGGTGGGAAAGCAGACAGCCTTGGTGGAGGCCGTCGACTAATGTGCAGCAGTGAGGTGCAAGCATGTTCATGGCAGCGCTGATTTTGATTCTCTCCACGGCGCTCTTTTTCTTCTACCTCCAGGCAGTGTGCCAGAAGATTCTACGGCGGCAGTTCTCTCAGGAATTCTTCCAGTCCATCGTCAACGCGAATCGCTTGGAGTTCCCATGCGTCCGCAAGGCGATTGAGGATTTTGGCTCACCGGTGGAATACCCGCGGCTTACGCTTACGCTGAAGTGCGATTTCCTGGCGCTCACTTATCTGTTGAAGAACGCCGCCAACGTCAATCAGCGTTACAGCTATGAAGAGCGTCTGTTGATCGTCTACTTCAAGCTGGTCTTCGCGACGCTGGTGACTCGCCACTGGCTGAAGCTCCGCGAGACGCCGGCCGCATTGAAGCTGACGGCCATCCTCGAGTACTTCGCCAATGTCGTGGGAGAGCGCGTGAATACGGTGAGATTTGGAAACCTGACGGCTTCCGACTACCTCATGAATCTCTAATTTCCACTGTTTCCTGATTGCGCGGGATTGCTGTCTTTGAAATCGCCTCTTCCGCCCGCTGGGTTTCCTGACCCAATTTCCCTTTTACTGCCGTCCCCTTCAGAGGCGTCACTTGTCGTTTCTCAGGGCCCTTTGTGCGCGTTCTCGCAATTGACTTTTCAGGATTTCCGCCTGCTGGGAAGTCACATGGATCTCGCCGTTCAGCACGAGGGCCAGTCGGCCATCTCCCGCATCCTTGAATCTTGCGCCTTGGACCGTTGCAAAACCCTGGGCCGCCGGCGGAAGCGTCACGCTGAAGTCCGTGCCCTTATCGGCGGCGGATGCCAACACATGGCTGATCTTTTCGCGCAGCATCTGCTCCACCTGACCATTTCGCAGGATCTCTCCGAGCGAACCGTCCGCCTGGATGGTTCCCAATTCCGGTTGCAGCCGCACCATGCGGGATTTATCGACCTGGGGAGTAACCTTCAACTGCGCTAAGGCATTTCCACCTACCAGGCGGTGTGCGGATTCCTTTCCAAAAACTTTTGTGCAGGCCCAGCGCTCGTAATGGAATTGCACCGTCACGATGCCGGAGGGGTCAGCCGGCACGAGGGTAGCATGTTGAATGTCGATGCGGTCACTGCAGCGGTCTGACTTGTCCAACCCCGCGCTCAGGATGGGTGTCAAGTTCTGCTGCAGATCTGAAAGGTCGGCCACCAGCTCAAGCTGGAAGGCAATCTGGCCCTCCTGCCTCGCCGACACGTTCAGAGTACCTGAGGCGGTTATGGCTACTGGCTGATTTTCAAGCTTGACCGAGGTTCGTACAGGTGGAATTTGCAGGATCAGATTCTGTCCCTGACCGTAGGAGACCAGAACTGAACTCAACACCCAGAGGGCAGTCGCCCCAAATCCTGCTGGTATCGAGCCTTGCCGCAATCCCGTGCCGCTCTCCAACATCTCAGATCCGCCGCGAATGGTGAAGAATTCCACTCGCCCCCTGGCGCTGGAAGGCATTTGCCGACGCGCCGGGCCGCAAAAATTCGATGCTACAACCTCAATCTTTGATGCCTGTTATCGCGCATTGCTTGACAATACTTGAGCTCGTCAAATAGCATAGAAAGTCCAGCAAATTTGGGCCGCACTGGGGGCTGATGGACTCGTATCCCCACACGGCATGGATCAAATGTTTGACGCACTTCAAGACCGGCTGCAAGGCGTATTCAAGAACTTACGCATTCAAGGTGTCCTGAACGATGAGGTCGTGGAACAGACCTTGCGTGAGGTCCGCGTGGCGCTGCTCGAAGCGGACGTTAACCTTAACGTCGTGAAGGATTTGCTCGACCGCGTGCGAGTGATGGCGCGGGGCGGAGAAGTTCGCGCCAGCCTTTCACCGGTTCAGGAAGTCATCCGCATCGTTCGCGACCAATTGATTGAAATCTTGGGCCGCGAAGTTTCACTGCTGACGTTTTCGAAAGAATACCCGACAGTATTACTCATGGTCGGCCTGCAAGGGTCGGGCAAGACCACGACTTCCGGCAAGCTGGCGCTCTGGCTTGCGGGCCGCAAGCGCCGGCCAATGCTGGTTTCGACCGACGTTTACCGTCCCGCCGCGCGCGAGCAGTTGGCGGTAATCGCCAAGGCCGTTCACATTCCCATCTTCGCCGGCGAAGGCATCAACTCCCCGATTGAGCTAGCGACTGCCGCCCGCAAAGACGCTGCTGACCGCGGCCACGACGTTTTGATTGTTGACACGGCCGGCCGCCTCCACATCGACGAAGAATTGATGAACGAAGTGAGCGAGCTGCGCACCAAACTGCGTCCCAGCGAAGTGCTTCTGGTGGCCGACGCCATGATCGGGCAGGATGCCGTGCGCAGCGCCCAGGAATTTCATGAGCGGCTGGGCACAACCGGAGTGATTTTGACGAAACTTGATGGCGACGCCCGCGGCGGCGCGGCGCTTTCCATTCACCACGTCACCGGCCAGCCCATCAAATTCATGGGCCTCGGCGAAAAATACGACCAACTAGAAGTCTTTTATCCCGAGCGAATTGTATCCCGCATCCTGGGCATGGGCGATATCCTCTCGCTCATCGAAAAGGCCGAACAGAAAATCGACAAGCAGAAAGCCATCGACGTCCATCGCAAGCTGCAAACCGACACATTCTCGCTGGAAGACTTCCGCGACCAACTGAGCCAGGTGCGCAAGATGGGACCGATGGACCAGATGCTTGGCATGCTGCCCAAAGTCGGAATTTTCAAGGACGCCGCGAAAGTGAAAGTGGAAGAAAAAGAGCTGATCCACATTGAGGCGATCATCGACTCCATGACACCCCAGGAGCGCCGCAATCACGAAATCATCAACGGAAAGCGGCGCAAGCGCATCGCGCGGGGCAGCGGAACGTCCGTGCAGCAGGTCAATCAGGTCTTGAAACAATATTTCCAAATGCGCAAAATGATGAAGTCCATGAGCCAGAACCTTCTTGGCAAGGGGCTCAGCCGGCTGCGCATGCCGATGGGGCCGGGGGCGTGATCGTTTCCGGGGGAGTGCAATCAGGTTTCCAAGAATTTCTGATCGAAGTGATTGAAGAAAGGCTGACAGACCAACCGTTGTTGTCAGCAAAACATCATAAAAGAGGTGATGATTGTTAAGAATACGCTTGGCTCGAACAGGGGCCAAAAAGAAGAGTACGTACCGAGTTGTGGTGATCGATCGCGAGCGGGCCCGCGATGGACGCTTTGTGGAGATTGTCGGCCATTATAATCCCCGGCATTCTCCGCCCGAGATCATGCTGAATCGCGAGCGCGTGGATTACTGGATCGGACGGGGAGCGCAACCTTCGGAAACGGTTCAAAGCTTTCTGAAGAAACCTCACGCGTCGCCTGCTCCGGCCTGAAATTCTCAGCCGAAATCTGCGCCCGCCGCGGCGCCGGCACGAGTAGCGAGTATCGGGTCTCAACCACAATAGTTCCCACAGACCTTGGCACATCAACTCAAGTGCGCGGGAGGGGCAGATGAGAGAGCTAATCGAAGCCATTGCTAAAGCGCTGGTGGATAACCCTGAACAGGTTTCTGT
>JASHTY010000286.1 GCA_030040315.1 Terriglobia bacterium
ACCGAGCCTGTGCAGGTGGCTCGCCAATTGCAGCAGCGCCTCGGCGACCCTGCCTGTAACTGCGCAAGTTGAACGACTCCAGGGGGCAGGAGGAATCCCATCACCGCGCGATTCTTCAAGTTTGTCCCGCTTGTTTTCGCATTTGCCATCACCGCTGCAGCGGCTGAACACAATCCTCTGCTGCCTCGTCCGCAAAACGTCGAATACGCCGGTGGAAGCTTGCCTATCCGCGGCCTCAAGATTTGTTTCGGATCGAACCCGAGTGAGGAGGACCGCTTCGCCGCCGCAGAGCTTTCTAGTCTTCTGAAAGAGCGTACACGGCTCGAAGTTCCCGTCTCGGAGAGCTGCCATGAAGGCCCCGTCATCGTCCTTACCCGCACCGGCGGCGTTGACCCGCTGCCCTTGCCGGACGAAGTCCCCGGGCCGCAATCCCGCGAATCCTACGAGCTGAACGTAACGCCGGACCGAGCTGAAATTCTCGGGCGTTCCTCCGCCGCGGTATTTTACGGCGTTCAAACTCTGCGACAATTGGTGGAAGGTAAAGGGAATGATGCCTCGCTCCCGGCCGTTCACATTGAGGATTGGCCTTCGCTCGCGTACCGCGGCGTTATGGTGGACGTGGGCAGCGAAGGAATGATGTGCACCCCGGAAGAGGTAAAACGCCAGATTGAATTTGCCGCGCGATGGAAAGCCAATCAGTATTACTTCTACAATGAGGCCAACATCGAACTGCGTGGCTATCCGCTGCTCAATCCTGACGCGCGATTCACCCAGGACCAGGTCAGGGAATTCATTGCCTATGGACGCCAGCGGCACATTGACGTGATCCCCTGCCTTGAGATGTTTGGTCACCTGCACGATCTCTTTCGGATTGAGAAGTATTCCGACCTGTCGGATTTTCCGCACGGTGGAGAATTCAATCCCGAAAACCCCAAGGTCAAAGCCCTGGTCGAGAGCTGGGTGAATCAGTACACGGAATTATTTTCCAGTTGGCTGGTCAACATCGGTTTCGATGAGACCTGGGAGCTCGCCAAGGCTGCGGAAAAGCAGGGGTCCAGCGCCACGCCCGCCAAGCTTTTCGTCGATCAGTTGAATTATGTCGCCCACCTGTTTCAGCAGCGGGGCAAACGAGTGATGGCCTGGGCGGACATCATGGTGAAGTTTCCCGGCATTGTGAAGGATCTGCCGCCCGGAATCATTGCCGGCCCCTGGTACTATAGCCCTACTCCCGACCCGGAGTATAAGCGCTGGTTAACCCCGTTGGTGGAGAACCACATTCCCCACCTTGTGGTGACAGGCGTGAACAATTGGGTGGAAATCACCCCCGACTTCAACACCGCTTGGGAAAACATTGACACGTTTCTTGCGGCGGGGCGAAAGTCCCACGCCCTCGGACTTATCAACACGTTCTGGACCGACAGCGGCCAGACCCTGCTCCGGCAAGCCTGGCCCGGAATTGCCTACGGAGCCATTGCGACGTGGCAATCCAGCCCAGTAGACCGTGCGGATTTCTATGCCGATTATGCCGGCCAGGTCTACGGCCCGACCGTTGGTCCGGAGGTTGGTGACGCGCTCGCGGACCTTGCCCAGGCGCAAACCGATTTCCAAAAGGTGGTGGGCGGCGGCAGCATGTATGCTGTGTGGGAAGATCCGTTCACTGCAACCTCCCTGAAGCGCTCCCGTGACCATCGCGACGATCTGCACCAGACCCGGCTGGAGGCGGAAAGCGCGGAAGAACACCTGATGCGGGCACTTGCCCTAGGAGGTGATCCGCGCAACCTGGAGAGTTTGTTGGTGGGCAGCCGCTTGCTGGACTACGCCGCAATGAAGTATCTCTACTCCCTCGAAATTTCGGACACCTGGGAGCGCCAGCACCAATCACCTGAGCACGCAAAGAGCCTTTGGGAAGCGGTCGGGCCCGGCATCTGGCAGCAAACTCACAGCCGGCTTAGTGACTTGACGGACGGAATTACCGGGCTGCGCGAGTTCTACCGGAAAACCTGGCTAGCACAGTACACTTCCTACCGCATGGGAACAGCCCTTGGAAGGTTTGATGCCGAGTACGAGTATTGGCGCCATCTTCAGGTAAGACTGCAGGCTTTCGCGGGCCAGTATCATGGTGATCAGCCGATTCCACCACTCGATTCCATCGTTCACGAGCGGTAACCGGGCTCCAATGCGTGCGAAAAGTGTTTTCCCTCTCTGTGGGGAGAGGGTGGCCGAGGAAGGAGGCCGGGTGAGGGTTTTTTTCCAACGTTGCCTTCCCCGGGAATTTAAATGAAGTTCCCGATTAAAGCTCTTGTCGTCATGCTTCTCGCGCTTGCTCCTGCCATGGCCGGTGATTTGCGAATGGGCAGCGCGAAGATTGACATCACGCCGCCGCTCGGCATGCCGATGGGCGGATACTTCCAGGTCCGATTGAATACCGGGATGCACGATCCCCTTTATGCGAAGGCCATGGTTCTTCAGGATGACAATGTTGAAGTCGCGATGGTGTTTTGCGATCTGCTGAACCTGCCGCGCAGCTACGTGGATGATGCGCGGAAGATCATTCAGTCTACCACTCATATTCCTCTAGAAAACGTGATGATCAGCGCCACGCATTCGCACACCGGGCCGGAAATGAACCACGTTTTTCTCGACCGGCTGCAAGGCGCTCCCGCCCAGATTGCCCGCGAGTATCGTGAAGTCCTTCCCAAGAGGATCGCGGAAGCCGTGCAAGAGGCGGAAGCCCATCTGCAATTCGTGGAAGTCTGGGCGGGGGCCGGCCGGGAAGAATCGCTTCCTTTTAATCGACGCTACTTGATGAAGGACGGAACAATCGGATGGAATCCCGGTAAATTGAACCCCAATATCGTAAGGCCGGCCGGACCGGTTGATCCCGAGATTCCCATCGTATACTTCACCACTCCAAATAATTCACCTGTCGCAACATTTGTGAACTACGCCATGCACGCGGATACCACAGGCGGCACGCAGTACTCCGCGGACTTCCCGGGAGCTCTCGGCAGGGCTTTGGACGTGGTCAAGGGCCCGCAAATGTTGACTCTATTTGCCATCGGGGCAGCGGGAAACATCAATCACCTCGACTTCCGAACCAGTGATCGCCAGCAGGGTCCGCAGGAATCCGCCAGAATTGCCGCCATTCTTGCCGCAGACGTTCTCAAGACTTATCCGCAACTTACCAAGGTCGATGGCCCATTGCGCGCGCGGCATGAGGTAATCCAATTGCCCATCCAGCAAGTGACGCCTGAGGAAGTGGAAAAATCCCGGGCGCTCGTGGATCGCGCAGTTAATGCCGGCCCAAAAGGTATTCCCTTTTTGGAATTGGTCGGTGCGGTAAAGAACCTGCTGCTGACGGACTATCACGGCCAGCCCATCGAAGCGGAAGTGGATGTGGTGTCGCTTGGCCGCGACGTCGCGTGGGTCGGACTGCCGGGCGAGTTATTCGTCGAGCTGGGGATGGACATCAAGAACGCCTCGCCGTTCCGATATACGATTGTGGATGAACTCACCAACGACTCCATTCACTATGTCCCCGACTTGAAGGCCTTCGCCGAGGGCAACTATGAACCGGTCAACTCATTTTGCGCCCCCGGCGGGGGAGAGAAGCTGGTCGCCGCCGCCACGCACCTTTTGATTGAAGCATACTTGGGATCGTCGAAGTGAGTAAACTACCGTACATTGGTCGATGGCGCCAACGGACTCTTCAGTTCGCCCACCACCAACCAATACGCCAGAATTCCCAGCAGCAAGACGCCCGCGGCCACGGCGAACGCCGGCTGGTAGGAGTGGGTACGCGCGATGAGGAGTCCGGTAAGCATCGGAGCCAGAATGCCACCCATGTTTCCAGCGGTGTTTTGCAACCCCGCCCAGATGCCCAATTCCTGCGGCGGGGCGCAGGACTGAAGAATGGTGAGGACGTTCCCCGTCGCCAATCCCACCAGCGAGGCGCCGACGAGAAAAACCAAAGCGCCCTCGGGAGTCGTGGCGCGCGCTGCGGGAATCAGGAACAGCCCGCAAAGAAATGCCAGCGTCAGCACGCCCTTGCGCGTACGCGTTTCATTCCATCCCCACGACCGGATCAGCACGTCGCTGATCCACCCACCAACGAGCTGGCTGATACCGTACACCAGGTAGGGCAGCGCCGCGTAGAATCCCGCGCGCACCACCTCCAGGTGGCGGGAGGTCATCAGATAGTCGGGCAGCCAGGTCACGATAAGGTACCAATAATAGTCAAGGCAGAAAAACCCCAGGCAAACGCCAAGCAAATTGCGGTTAAAGTGAATTCGCCATGGACGCGCTTCCCCGGTATCACTCGTCACGCCACGAAAATTTCGCGGGGCCACCGCCAGCCACAGCGGCACCCAGACAAGCGCCGTGAATCCCACCAAAGCAAACATGCGGCGCCAGCCATAAATCAGAATCAGCGCCCCCAGCAACGGCGCTCCCACGGCCACGCCCAGCCGCGTGGCGCTTTCGAAGATTCCACAAGGAAGCCCCCGCTCATCGGGCCGAAATAACATGCTGACGATCTTTGTTCCCCCGGGGAGATAGATCGATTCACCCACGCCCAGGGTCATTCTCACCAGCATCAGAACCAGCATGCTGCCGGCGAAACCCGTGACACCGCAGGCCAGCGACCACAATGCAAAAAGCCCGGCGTAGAGCCAGCGAAGGTCCAGGCGGTCCACACACCAGCCGATGGGAAGTTGCGTCAGCGTGTAGAACCAGAAAAACGACGACAGCAGCACTCCTTTGCTTTCAGGTCCCAGGTGCAATTCGGCGGAAATAAACGGCAGGGCAACGGATATGCTGGCGCGGTCGAGATAATTCACGAAGCAGGCGAGGAACAGCAGGCCCATCACTGCCCAGCGGCGGGATGAGGAGATCGGGAACAGGCCGAACCCGTTCGCCGGTGGAGTCATTATCTTCTGGGCAGGTTCGTCCATAGCGTTCAGGAGAGGCTTCAGTGATCGGAGAAATCCATTTGCGCGGGCGCAAGCCGGAAGCCGCGCGTTCGAATGGCCGCGTAGGCGACGCCGGCTGCAAACCACACGCCTCCCGCCCACTTCGCCGGAGCCGGAAGGCTCCAGAAGATGGCGAGGCAAAACAGGAATCCGCATGCCGGCAAAATCAAATCGCCCAGCAGGCTTCGTTCGTGCCCTGCGCGGGGTCGAATGTAAAACTGCTGGATGCAGGTCAGGTTAACACCCATAAAGGCCAGGAAGGCGCCGAAATTCAGCAATTCCGCCGCCCGCTCGTAGCTGATCAGCATCGATGCAATCAGCGTGAGAATTCCGATCACCGCCACATTGAAAACCGGGATGCCGCGCCGGGAATCGAGCTGGCCAAAGAACCGCTTGGGCAGCAGATTGTCACGCCCCATGCCATACAACAACCGCGCCAAACCCGCGACACCTGCCAGGCCCGTGCCCAGGCAGGCAACGATCAAAATGATCGCCATTGCCTGGAATAGCGCCGCCCCACCCACGCGCCGGCAGACGTCAATGAAAGCCGTCTCCAGGTTGGGAAAGGTCTGGTAATCGGGCCAGACGCGGGCCCCCAGATAGACTTCCAGCGTGCTCAGAATTCCGCAGATCAGGCAAACCAGCACCGTGGCGATGGGCACCGTTCTGGTGGGATTCTCCACCTCCTCCGCAAGTGTGGTCACACCATCGAAACCAATGTAGGTAAGCGCCGCAAGCGACGTGGCCGTGCTGAGCGCCCCAAAATTGAATGTGGCGGGATCGTAAAACGGCCGCACGGAAATCAATCCGCCGAACCCCTCATAGTGCAGCAAGTACCGGACGGCAGCAATGAAAAACGCGACCACTACGATGGAGACGATGGCCAGCAGAATTTCATTGGCGCGCGCCGTGACCTGCACGCCGCGGAGATTCAGGAGAAGGATGAGCACCAGAACCAGTACGGCCCAAACAACAAACGGTACTGATGGCAGTATCCGTTGAAGGGTCAGCGCGGGGTAGATGACGTTGATGATCGGGATAAGCAGGTAGTCGAGGACCATTGCCCACCCGATCAGCGAACCCACATAAGAATTCAATCCGCGACTCACGTAGGTGTAGGCCGAGCCCGCGGAAGGATACACGGCGGCCAGGCGGCCATAACTGAAGGCGGTCAGCATCATCGCCCCCATGGCCGCAAGAATCGCCGTAGACACATGCCCGTAGGAGAGCTTCTGGGCAATGCCAAAGATTCCCACCGGAGCGATGGGCTGGATCAGGACAATTCCGTAAAAAACCAGGTCCCAGATCTTCAGGACCCGGCGCAGATGGGGCGGGTTTGACTCGTTGCTCAATTCACCAGAACACGCCCGCAATTCGCGCGTGTTTCATTTTCCAATTTGCACAGATTTCAAGGTTTTGGCCGATTCATAACAGGCTTGCAGGATTTTTTGGCTTCGCAGACCGCGGCCACGCGCCAACTCGGATTCTCTTCCGTCGAGAATTGCCTGGCTGAATTCCTCAATTTCAGCTCGATACATGTTGACCGGTGGCGGGCACAAGGCCACTCCGTCTGCTTGGTCACGAGCCTGTTGAGCATCGTACCCTTTGCCCTGCGGCCGCGCATGGAACACCATCTCGCCCTGGGAGCCTTGCCCGATGGTGCCTTTCGCCAGAATGCTGCCCTCTGATCCGTAGAGCTCCAGAACGTTCTTGCTGCTTTCGTCGGGAACGCAAAAGAAAGTGTCCACGGTTCCCATCGCTCCGTTTTCAAACATCAGCATAACCACGGCGCTGTCTTCAGTTTCGTAATTGTGCACGAGCGTGGAAATTTGACAATTCACGGAAGCCACTGGACCAAAGAACATCTCGAGCAGGTCGATGCAATGCACGCCCATGTCAGCCAGGGAGCCGCCTCCGGCCCGGCTGGCATTCTGTCTCCACGCGTCCTCGAGCGGTGGATACCAGCAGGAGAGCTGCGCCCTTGCATAAACGGGCTTGCCTAATTTGCCGGCGGCGATAAGCCTCAGCGCCTCCTGATGCTGCGAATGAAAGCGCATCATCAAGCCTGCGCCAAGCTGCAGCTTGCACTCCCCCGCCAGCTCCATCAAGGTCCGCGCCTCTGCAACATTGAGCGCCAAAGGCTTTTCACATAGCACATGCTTGCCCGCGCCCAGGCAATGGGCGACCTGGGGTGCATGCATATACACAGGCGTGGCGACGTAGACGGCATCGATGTCCGCCGCCATCAGGCTTTTCAAGCTGTCAAAGGGAGCTGCGCCAAATGCCTTCGCCACTTCCGCATTGGTTTTGGTGTTTGTGCCATACACGCCTGCCAGACACGCGTTGGATGCGGTCGCAATGCCTTCCGGAATCGTTCGCCGGCGCGCAATTCCACCGGACCCAACAACTCCCCATCGGATGCAGTTTTGCATGGCAGTTTCCTAAACCGGGGTGGCCTGTGTTGCTCGAACCTTCGAGTATGCGTCGAGAACTTTTATAAGAGCGTCGGCAATCTGATGCATATCCTCTTCTGTGAAGGTGGGGAAGGGAAACACCGTGAAGGTATGCGTCTCATGCCACACCGCGTTGGGGACCTCAACATGCGAGTAATCGACACTGGCGGGATTGGTGTATTCCCTGGAGCGGAAGGGGAAACCCGACTTGCCAAAGGCGGCAAAATCCCGATAGGCACGCTCCGTATGACACTGCGGCCAAAAAACCTTCCAGCAGGGAACGCCCTCCGCCACGGCCGCCTGTACGAATTGCTGGATGTCGCAGGTCAGCGCGTCCATATCCAGCGAAAATGCCATTGTATAGAACCCATTGCGACGGTCGGGCGTATCCACGGGCAGGAATTTCACTTCCGGGCGTATTCGCAGAGCGTTGATGACGATGTTCGCGTTGCGGCGGCGCGTGGGCATGTTCCAGTTGTCCATCCGGGCCAACTCAGATAATCCGACTGCTGACTGCATTTCGGTCATGCGGTAGTTCCAGCCTACCATATTGTGGATGTAAGGAAGCTTTTGCTCCATCTCCAGCATTGAGAGGCGTTCTTTCACGTCGTATCCATGGTCGCGAAAACTGCGCGCCTTCCATGCCAGTTCTTCATCATCCGTGGTCACCATCCCGCCTTCTCCCCCGGTCGTGAAAGTTTTGTTCTGGCAAAAGCTGCAAGCCGCGATGCGTCCCAGCGTCCCGGTCTTTCTTCCCTTATACATCCCGCCGAATGCCTGGGCGTTGTCCTCAACCACCGAAAGACGGTGGCGCTTGGCGAAGTCCAGAATCTTATCCATGTCGCAGACGTTGCCGTATAGATGGACCGGCAGAATGGCTTTGGTCCGCTCGTTTACAAGTTTCTGCGCTGACTCCACGCTCAGACAATGATCCTCAAGATTGACATCTGCAAAACGCGGAATAGCTCCTGCCTGAACTACGGCGAAACTGGTGGCAATGAAAGTGTAACTGGGGACAATGACCTCATCGCCCGGTCCGATTCCCAAGGCACTTAATGCCACATGCAATGCTGCGGTACCAGTCGCGACACTGATGGCATATCGGCTGCCCTGCCATTCCGCGAACTTCCTCTCAAACTCCATGCCCTTTTTGCCGGTCCAATAATTGACCTTCCCCGACCGCAAAACCTCTGTGACCGCGGAAATGGCGTTGTCGTCGAATTGCGGCCAGCCCTTCAAGGGGTTGGTAACTGCTTTTGGGCCGCCATCGACAGCCAGTTTGCTCATAGGAGTTTGCCCCCGTCAGCCTGGACCACTCTGGAGTTGGTAGCAGATTATGGCCTACATATTCGTTGGTTTTTTACCAAAAATCTGCACGTATGTCAACTATTTCCAGATGTGATCGTAGATTGCAATTGGAATTATAGGCAATCTTTGTTGGACTTACCTATAAATTCGTTGCTAATGCGTTTCCTACATTCTCGAGAGCTGTGCCGGTGATATCGCGGGGAATATTGAAAGCTGGTACTAATTTACTCGCGCCCAAGGGATTGCATACAAAAGGCCCGTGGCGGGCGACCTCAGTAAAGCCAAGCGCTCCCCATTCCCGAGGAGGTCATACCGCCGGCAAAAGTTGCAAGTGCCTTTTTACCGGAAACATCAAATGCGAAAATTAGAGAAAGGCATAGTCGGGGCGCCCAGATTCGAACTGGGGATCTCTTTGGTCCCGAAGCTAAGTAGTATAACGCATCTTATTGATTTTGCGGCACGCTTGGCAACGCAATACGCTAGCAGAAATTTCACACTTGCGGTAACATCGGCACCGATACTTCCAATTGAATCCCAGGGTGTATTGCGACACATCCTGATGAAAGCTCTCCCACTTCGATTGGTTCAATATCTCGGTCAGGTCGCATTGGCTCGGTTCTCTGATACGAGGGGTTGGGCTGGGGGGTGGTATTCCCGCACTCGGGGCCCGTCTGCGGAGAGGACGGTCATAGATCGAATGCGTGATCGGGGCGTTCAAATCGGACGACGAAAATTATTGAAACATACTGCGCGGGCCACCGGTGCCGCCACTCTTTCGCGATTATTCAGAGGAAGCCATCTGGATGCCCGCCCGCCCGAGCCACCCAACATTCTGTTCGTTCTTGACGACCAGTTGCGTCAGGACGTTGGCAAGTTCGTTCCCATGCCGAATTGTGAGCGGCTGGGCCGGGAATGCATTACGTTTCGCCATGCCATCTCCACTACGCCGCTTTGCACTCCGTTTCGTGGCATGTTGATGACGGGGCGCTATCCGATGAACTCCGGGGTGCTGATCAACGGCGTCAACGTCAGCCCGGCGCATAACCCCGACTGCTTGGCCCAAGTTTTTTCGCGTGCCGGTTACGACACCGGATTCATTGGAAAGTGGCATCTCGCCAGCGGCGTCCGCACCGCAGCCGGGCTCTACCAGTTTCACCCGGCAGAGGCAGCCGCCTGGATGAAGCAGCATCCCAACAGCGAGTTTGTGCCTCCGGGCCCGGATCGCTTGGGCTTCAGCTTCTGGCAAGCCTACAACTTTCACATGGACTTTAACCACTATTGGTATTACGAAAACGAGCCGAAGAAGATTTACTCCCAGAAATACACGACGGACACCAACATCGACCAGGCCATCGATTTCATAGAAAAGCGCAAAAAACCAGACAAGCCGTTCCTGCTGGTGGTGGCGCCGCATCCGCCCCATCCCCCGTTCACACTCGAATCCCTGCCCTCAGGATATCTGGAGAAAATCCCCCCCGCCACGGACCTCTTCCGCCCTCCCAACGTGCCCAGCACAAATAATCCTATGAAGCCGGAAGAGTGGCGTATTTACCTGGCGATGGCTAAGAATTTTGACGACAACCTGGGGCGTTTGCTCGATTATTTGGATCGGTCCCCGGCAGGGGAGAACACACTGCTGGTATTAACGGCCGATCATGGCGAGATGGCCGGCAGTCACGGCGGAGAGGGTAAGATGGTGCCGTACGCCGAGTCGGTAAATATTCCCTTGAAGATGCGCTGGCCGGGGTACATTCCCGCCGGTGTAACCAGCGACGCTCTTTACACCCCCGTCGATCATTTGACGACCCTCTGTGGACTCGCTGGGGTCCAGCCTCCCCGCGAAGCCGACGGCCGCAACCTCAGTGAAGTCGTCTTGGGACTGGGAGAGTCTCGCCGCGACGCCGTCCTTATGGCCAACTATTCCTCCGAGCCGGCGTTTTTTCAGACGGGAACGACGTTCCCAGAATGGCGCGCCGTGCGGACGACTCGCTACACGTACGTGAAGTGGTTGGCGGGGCCGGAGGCACTGTTCGACAACGCTGAGGATCCTTACCAAATGCGCAATCTGATAAAGGAAGATCGAGCCCTAGCAACGGTGACGGAATTCCGCCGTCGGCTGAAAGATTTACTGGCTTCCGCCAACGACCAGTTCCTCCCCGGCGACCGTTACGGAGCTTGGTACGACGCCAATCGCAACCTGATCAAGAATTAGTGCAGTTTCCAGGAATTGATTGGACAACGTAGCGCCGCCCCTCGAGGGCGGCACATGCCGGGGTCAAGCCCGGCGCTGCATTGATATGAAGGAGCCTTTGTGACCACGGCCATAAAACAACTCATTGCTGCTGGAGTGCTGCTTATTACGGTGCAATCCGCCGGTTCAGCCGGAGCCATTCCGGGCCCGCGGCCCGAGAAGGGGCTAATCGAAGTGCGCAATGACAACTACCCGGTTGTCATCGCCCACGCGGTGGAGCGTCTGCGCGCCTATAGCCCGATTCCTTTGGACATGAGCTGCTCAACTGACCCGCGCGTGCACCCGGAACTGTACGCCTTAACTTTATTAGTAGGTGTTACGGGAAATGATCCGGACCTTGAAGAAGCATGGGGCGGAAAGATGCCGGAGTCCGACGAAGCCTGGGCGCTGAAGACACTATCGAAGTCGCCGCTGACCATTGCGGTGACGGGCAACCGGCCTCGGGCGGTGCTCTACGCTGCCTACCGTTTGGCTGACGAAATGAAGCTCGGGCGCAATCTCGCGGCGCTCGACGAAACCCATGCGCCGCGAATTGGCGAGCGGGAAACCTGGCTGAACGCGACGGCGATCGGGGCGGTAGTACCACGAAACTCGCAGTTCATGTCCACCGTCAACGAATTGCCACGCTACGGGCTGAATGGCGTCATGATGGTGCCCGGGGACCTCAGCCTGCCTCCCGCCACACCGGGCCACGAGAGCCTGCCTCTAGTTCTGGATCAGAACGCGACAATCCGCGTGGACGAAGCGCGCCGGCTTGAGTGGATGACCTTTCTCGACGCCATCAAGTCGTACGATATGAACGTAACCCTGACCGCCGATCCCTTAATTCCTCCTGGCACTGAACCGGCGGCGGTCGAAGCCTTCCTCAAAACGGGGAAGATCCCGGCCCAGTATCTCGAAAAGTTGCGCGTCTTCTATGGCGAGTTCACCAACAAGCTGTTGAATGCTTTGCCGCAGATTGACGCCATTGCGCTTACCCCGGGAGTGGAAGGCGCAATGTACAACCAGGAGGCGAGTTTTCCCGGCGTGCGGCTGTTTTTGGACGGCCAGGACCTGCACGCGTGTAGCGCCGTAATGTCTGTGTATTTCGACGTGGTCACCCGAATTGCCAAGGCGCGCGGCAAGCGGGTGGTATTTTGGATTCACTCCTATGGCACGACTTCAGACGGACTGCGCGCCATGTGGAACCTCGCGGCCCAATACCCCGGCGTGGTGCGAATGGGCGAGGACTACTGGCCGAATGAGCTCTGGCCGAATGGCGGCACGAGGCTGAAAATCATGGCCTATCTGCCGCCGGACGTGCGCGCCCACTTCGACGACGCCGCTCCGCTCGGTGCACTCGCCGTGACCGATGCCGAATGCGACGGGGATGGGGCTATGCCTAACGCCTATGCCGATCAGTACGTCTATTCGGCGGCGGAGTTGATGAAACACAAAGCGGTTTGGGTCTCCTTCCGGTTAGATCAATGGGATTGGACCGCGTGGGGCACGTTATGGAATGTCTCCGGAATCGAGATTGAGCAGTTTGCGAACGCCGTATGGACGAACGCCCGGACTCCTCAGCAGGTTTGGGACGAGTGGATCGAGCGCCGCTGGGGCAAATCGGCCTCTCCCTTCGTCTCCGCTGCCCTGGCCAAGTCCGGCGAGATTATTCACGATGGTTTTCTGGTTGACGGTATCAATATGTTTCATCACAGCACCATTGGTCCCCGGCGCTGGACTCCCAGCGACCCATATTCCTACGAATCCGATATCTTCCACATGTTCGCCCGGCCGGGGCAACTGATCTACACGAAAGGTCCTGAAGCTTCGCGATTGAGCTATGAGCAGTGGCCCGCTCAATTGCATGCGAAGACCGTTTCCATTGAGGATTTTCGCCAGCAACAGGCTCGAGCCACCCACGCCGTGGACCAAGCACTCGCTGAGCTGGACAAGGCTTCGCCATTCTTGAGCCGCCCGGATGATGATTACCTGCACAGCATCTTCACCAACGCCGGCCAGGTGATTCGCGTGTTCTCAGCGCTGGCCGAAATGGCCTACGCCGTCCATTTACTGCGCGACAACTATGCGGGTGTGTCCGATCCCCAGACGCTCTTTGAAAAAGACGTGGCAGCCGTGGAGCAACTCGCCGGTGATCCCGCTATCGAAGCCCTCAGCTTCCCATTCGCCTTCCAATTCGGGCGCGAGGAAAAGCCATCCGACGACAGCATGAAACGCAACCTGCTGCAGATCGTCGCCTTGTACCGCAACTATGCAAGAACGCATTAACCCATCAAAGTGATGCTACCTGTGACGGTGAGGCTTGGTGCTCTGCCCAGACTCTTCCAAAGAAAATTTCTTGTAGTCGTTCGTGCACGCAACTCCATCCGTTACGTACATCGTGCGGGCATTCGAAGAGATCAAAATTGAACTGCTCGTTTGCAATCGGATAGTCTCGGGCTCTTCAAGGTCGACATGAGCACAAATCGAATGTGGAAACGCGAAGTGGTCGGACATTTGGTCTTTGATGTTTTCAGTATCGAGCGGCTGCGCCCGTCGGAACAGCCGCGCCATGCCCACGTTCCTGTACAGCGCGTTTGGCCAGAATCGTGCCCCCTCGGACTCTAATTCCAGTTGGCAGAAGTGTTTGGAGTGGGTCGGAATCCCACCCTCGGGGTACAGGAACGCTTCACGGTCCGGTGCCCCCTCGATGTCGATCGCTTCGCCGTCGGCGTGACCGATCAGGAAGTTCATGGAGGCGACGCGCTGGGTTCCGGTAATCGCCAGAATCGCTTCGTGCATGTTGCGAGCGTTCAAGATATCCCGCACTCGCATCCGAAAGGGCTTCTTATAAGCGTTTCGGCCGTCTTGCGCGGAAAGTAGTGCATTGATGACCACACCCAGCCCCTCCTGGTTTGCCACTGCATGCCGCCCACAGTCCCGGTTTTCCCCAGGCAGATGAAATCCGTCTCGTCCTTGCGATGAGCGCGCAGGCGACCATCACCTTGATGTCGGCCCAGTCCCAATTCTGGCCGATGAAGGTTTCGTGGTTCTTCGTGCATTTCGGCATGACGGCGAAAGATGTGCATCCGTCCACTCCGGCGCGGCGGCCAGCGGCGGCTGTTGCCTGCTTCACTTATTCGAAGTAGAGCACGTAACGGACATTGAGCTTGGTGATTTCGCGTAGCGGAAATCGGAAACTTTCGGAAACGCCTTTCAGCTCGGTTGCCAATCCGGGGTCCAGCCGCTCCAAATATGGGATCCATTTCTCAGATTCGGACAGGATCGCTTCTGGCATACCGCCAATGGCGGCAAAGCGCCGGAAATTGGTATCAAGATTCTGCTCGATATCGGAGCGCTGGACTTCACCATGCACCCTCCCACCCTCGCAGGGATTATCACCCACAAGGTAAATGATCGGAATCATGCAACATCTTTTCCTCAAACTATACAGAGCGTCATGCCTCCTCGCGCTTTCCGCTGTCGATCGGAGATCGACGCTACAACTTATGCCGCTCGGTATAGTAATCACCTTGGCGAGAAAAAGTGCTACCGAATGCAGCAGTCCTGAAGTATACCAAACGCGAGGGCAGAGGGTACCTTAGCGGTGGCGCAGGCACTCCTGCCTGCGCCGACCCCGGCACAGCCAGGAGTGGCTGATCCACCGGCGTGCCGGTTCAATGGTTTACATTGTGGATAACAGGCCGAAACTCGATCTTTTCACGCGTTCCGGGTACTGTTTCAGTGGGACTAGCAAGTAGCGCAGACCTGATCTTGAGGTCCGCGGTTCGTGCGGAATGCGCCAAGGAAAAGCCAAGGACCTTGGAAAACGGGCTCGCGCTCCTCCTCAGCGCTGAGAATCATAAGATGAAAGGAAATCATTATAATGAATGCAAATCGACTCATCGCAATTGGAATGCTCGTTGTTACGGGGTTGTTCCTGCCGGTAGTGGGAGACGTCGCGCCGGGCTTGAGCCCGGCGCGTGCAGCCCTCAAAGTCGGCGCTACGTCGTCCACCCGACCTGCGAAGGGACTGATCGAGATGCGTAATGACGACTACCCTGTCGTGTTGACCCACGCGGTGGAGCGCCTGCGCGCCAATAGTCCGATTCCACTGGATTTAAGCTGCTCGCCTGACCCGCACGTGAACCCCGAACTTTACGAATTCACCATCGTGCTGGGAGTGACGGGAAATGATCCGGACCTCGAAAAGGCCTGGAACGGCAATATACCCGATTCGCAGGACGCCTGGGCGCTCAAGACACTGTCAAAGTCTCCCCTCACGATTGCCTTGACTGGCAAGCGTCCGCGCGGGGTCTTGTACGCGGCGTATCGGCTGGCCGACGACATGAAACTGGGGCGCGACCTCGGCGCACTGAACGAGACGCATGTGCCGCTGGTGGGGGAAAGGGAAGCCTGGGTAACCTCTACCGCGTCGGTGGGCGGCGCCGGTTTGGCCTCGCGATATTCGCAGTACACGTCGACCCTCAATGAGTTACCGCGCTACGGGCTCAATGGCGTCATGATCGTGCCGGGGCATCTCAGTCCCCCGCCACCTGAACCTGGCCACGAGACCCTGCCCCTATTCGCGGACAAGGACGGAAAATTCCGTGTGGACGAATCTAGGCGGCTCGAGTGGATGAGCCTCCTCGACGCCATTAAATCGTACGATATGAACGTCACTCTCACAGCAGATCCCCTCACCCCTCCGGGCTACTCGCCGTCCCAAGTTGAGTCGTTTGTCAAAACGGGTGTAATCCCTCCCCTGTATCTCCGGGAGGTGCGGACATTCTACAGCGACTTCATCAATAAACTGCTGGACGCGTTGCCGCAGGTGGACGCGATTTCACTCACGCCAGGAGTGGAAGGCGCCATGTATCGCCAAAGTGGCGCGATCCACACAGTGCGGCTGTATCTTGCAGGCCAGGACATGCGGGCTTGCAATAGGATCATGGGCACCTATTTGGATGTGGTCACGAGGATCGCCAAGGTCCGCGGCAAGCGGGTGGTGTTTTGGATCCACTCTTACGGTACCACCTCCGACGGTCTGCGCGCCATGTGGGAACTGCCGGCCCAATACCCAGGAGTCATTCGGATGGGAGAAGACTACTGGCCCAATGAGATCTGGGCCGTCGGCGGCACTCGCGTGCCCATCATGGCCTATCTGCCGCCGGACGTCCGCGCACATGTTGAGAAAGGCGCTCCGCTGGGCGCACTCGCCATCACCGATGCCGAATTCTATGGGGGTGGGGCGCTGCCCGATGCCTTCGCCGACCCCTACGTATATTCCGCGCAGGAACTGATCAAGCGGCAATGCTCCTGGATGACCTTCCGCTTAAATTGCTCGGACATGACTCCCTGGGGCACCCTGTGGAGCGTGGCCGAGATCCAGATCCTGCAGTTTGCCAACGCGATCTGGACGCCCGCTTTATCTCCCCAGCAGATTTGGGACGAATGGGTGGAACGTCGTTACGGTAATGCCGCCACACCCTTCGTTTCGGCGGCGCTGGCGACGTCAGGCGCCATTATTCACGATGGATTTTCCATTGAGGGCATCGGCTTGTTTCATCACAGCATGATTGGTCCCACGCGTTGGACCCCGAGCCAAGCGTACTCCTACGAATCCAGTAGCTTTCATATGTTTGGCCGGCCGGGTACCCTGATTTATGACAAAGGTCCCAATGGCTCGCGATTCAGTTATGAGCAGTGGCCCGCCCAGGTGGATGCCAAAGCCATTTCCATCCAGGAATTCCGGCAGCAACAGGCCCGGGCAAGACAGGAGGTCGAAAAGTCATTAGCCGATTTGGACGAGGCCAGTCCGTTCCTGAGCCGCCCGGACGATTTTTACCTCCACAGCATCTTCAGCAACGCCAGGCAGGCAATCCGGGTGTTTTCGGCACTAGGCGAAATGGCCTATGCGGCCAACCTACTGACGGACAACTACGCGCACGAGGCCGACCCTAACGCACTTTTTGAGAAGACAGCGGCCGACGTCGAGCGGCTCGCGAACGACCCGGCGATCAGAGCGCTGAGTTACGCGCACGCTCAGGTTCACGCCGGAAAGGACCTTTCCGAAGACGATATGAAGGCATCCCTGCTGCGGATTGTCGCGCTGTATCGCGAGTATGCAACCCATCACTGAGCCACACCGGAAAATTGGCCCGTAAAGACAAAGAAATAGACGCGCTACAATACGCCCCATGGTTCTACTCCTCTGTCTCGAAGAGTGACGGTGAAGGGCCGCGCCGTGGTTCCGCCAGCGGAGCTGTCCACCGTGTGGGGGGGTGACACCGATTTCCCTCTCACATTCCCAAGGTCAGAAACGCGGTCGTTACCGAAACGCGCAGCAATTGACCGAAGACAGAAAGTCAGAAATGCACTTGACAATCAGCGCACGGGCGTGATATCTACGCTGCGAATTGGGCTTCCTATCACTTCTTGAAGACTGTCAAGTTTGGGGCGTAGTGCTCGGGTCACTCGGAAACAATTTGAAAGGAGACCATTATGCCAGCGCCTTTCTGCCACAGGTTCAACGGGCGCGGGCCGCATGGGGGTGTTTCTTACGCGGCCAAATGCATTACCCCCCTCGCGCTCCTGCGCGGACTCTGTCATCTGATGCGTTTCGGATTTGTATTGGTGGTGCTCGCCCTGCTTGCGATGCCCGCCGCCGCTCAAAACTCCACCATTCAAGGGCAGGTCTCCGACCCCCAAGGGGCGGCCATTCCGGACGCCCAGGTTTCGGCTAGGAACAACGCCACGGGAGTCGTTGTTACCGTCACCACAAACTCGGCAGGTCTTTACCTGTTGCCCAGTCTTCTAGTGGGTCAATACCGGGTGGAAGCCAGTAAACAGGGATTCGGGCCCGAGGTGAGGGACAACGTGCGACTTGAGGTCGCTCAGTCCGAACAATTGAATTTTGTCCTTCAACTTGGGCACGTCACCCAGAGGGTCACGGTACAGGGTACCGGTGAAGTGCTTAATACCGTTACCAGCACGGTGTCCCAGACCATCTCCAACGCGCAAGTGATTGACCTGCCCTTAAACGGCCGCAATTACCTGCAACTGGGCCTACTAACCCCCGGCACCGCGCCTGCCTATGGCTCGCGCGCCGACAATAATGGCGTGGGCGGCTTCACCGCGGTCGGAGCGCACGGTGTGCAAGTAAGCATTTACCTCGATGGGGCGAACAACGATTCGATCGCGAGCGGCGGCGAGGTCGGCTATCAGGTGCAAGCCGTTACTCCGCCCATCGACGCGATCAATGAATTTGCCGTCATCACCGACAACAACTCCGCCGAGTACGGCGTGCGCATGGGCGGCACCGTTATCGCTAGCCTTAAGTCCGGCACCAACCGGTTTCACGGTGACGGGTGGGAATTCTTCCGGAACCAGGCGATCAGCGCTGCGAACTTCTTCTCGGTGGGTAAACCCAAGCCGGCGCTGGTTTATAACCAATTCGGCGGCACCATCGGCGGGCCGATCAAGAAGGACAAGGCGTTCTTCTTCGTGAGCTACCAGGGCACCCGCAACCATTCTGGAACCACTAGCATCTCCACGGTGCCCACGGCAGCCGAACTGCAAGGCAACTTTGCGGGCTACAAAACCATCTACGACCCCACCACCACGACGGAAGTTTCTGCCGGCGTATATTCCCGCACCGCCTTCGCGAACAATGTCATCCCCCAATCGTATTGGGATCCGGTGGCCACCAAAGTACTGGCCCTCTACCCTTCGCCCAACGGCACCGGTATTACCAACAACTACTATTTTTCTGGGTCCGGTATATCGGACAATAACGAAGTTGATTCACGCGTGGACTACAACTTTTCCAGCTCCGAGCGGCTCTACGGGCATTACAGCCACCGCACGGAATCGGACTTGACCCCGGGCAACCTTCCCTACCCGGCCGACGGCGGAAGTTCGGAAGACGTCCTGATCTGGGCGCACAGTGGAGTTATCGGTTTGACCTCGACGATCTCTCCCACCTTGGTCAATGAATTGAACGCTTCACTGACGGAATATCCGACCCGATTGGATTTACCTCCCTATTGGACATCGAAGGTGAATATGGACGCCCAGCTCGGTATTACCGGGATTGCGCCTCTCCCCGACAATGCCAACAGTTACGGAATGACCTACTTCAATGCCACCAATTACGCCAGCGTTGGACCGGATAACTTCTGGCCGAACATAAACTTTCTGGATACCGAGCAGCTCCAGGACAAACTGATGTGGAGTCACGGGCACCACATGCTGAAGTTTGGCGCCGAATACCTCCGTTTTGGCACGGACCGTGTCGCCTCGCGTTATTCGCGGGGGAACATCGGATTCGTCGGTTACTTCACCGAAAACCCGCAGAGCCGCGCGACAACGGGTGACGGCATCGCTGACTTTCTGCTGGGTTATGGCGGCTCCACCGTACTCGGCAACATCAACGGCGAGACCAATCTCGCGTCCAATTACGGAGGATTTGCCCAGGACGCGTGGCAAGTCAGCAAGCGCCTGACGGTGAACTTGGGCGTACGCTGGGACCTGTACGAACCTCCGCACTTCCGCTACTATCAGAATGTTAGCCGATTCGACCCCTTCGTCGGCACTCCCGACTACGGGCAATTCCAGTACCCCACCAGCGATTCCGATACCGGAGGCAATTGGAATTACCACAATTTCGCGCCGCGTCTGGGCATCGCCTTTCAAGCTACACCCAAGACCGTGGTGCGGAGCGGCTTCGGCCTGTACTACAGCATGACGGACAGCTATGTGAGCATGGACGAACGCTTCTTCAACATGCCTCCGGTGTTCACCGAGATCACTTTTTCGACAGACGAACTTTTTTCGCCGACCTTGTATCTCAAGAACGGCTTTCCGTCAGGCCTGCTTCCCACCACTACCATTCAGCCCAACGTCTCGGTCGATGCCGTACAGCCGAACTTTCCGGATCAATACGGCGAGCAGTGGTTCTTCGATGTGCAGCGGGAGTTGACCACCAACACCGTCCTGACCGTGTCGTATATGGGTAATGGAAGTCATCATCTGACGGTTGTTAGGGCGATAGACCAACCTGTGGTAGCCGGCCCGGGTTCGGTACAGAGCCGTCGGCCGTTTACCCAGTTCTCGGCGATCAGTATGGCTGATCCGCTGGGAAACGAAGCCTATAATGGCTTGGCAGTTAAATTGGAAAAGCGTTACTCGCGCAACCTTTCGCTGCTCAGCTCATATACCTACTCTCATGCCATTGACAATGTCAGCGAGGTGAACAGTACGGCGCAGGGCCAAGGGATCGAGAATAACTACAACTTCCAGATCAACCGCGGAAACTCCGAGTTCGACCTGCGGCACGTTTTTGTCAGCAGCGCCCTTTACAACCTGCCGTTTGGTGTGGGCCAACCCTTCTTGAGCAATAAGGGTCTGGCCGACGCGTTTTTGGGCGGCTGGCGACTGGGAGGGATTATCACCATCGAATCCGGGCCGCCCTTCACTCCCACCGAGAGCGTCGACCTCATCAACAATGGCACCACCGATCGTCCCAATGCCATTGCCGATGGCAACCTGCCGCGCGGCCAGCGCAGCATTGCCGACTGGTTCAACCTGGCGGCGTTTACGACTCCGGCGGCCTACACCTACGGTACCGCCAATCGCGACTGTCTCTACTCTCCCGGGATTGTGAACTTGGACATGAATTTGGCCAAGGATTATCACTTCACCGAGAGCAAATACATCGAAGTGCGCGCCGAGGCGTTTGACTTCACCAACACGCCGCATTTTGGTGTTCCGGCCGCGAACGTGAACCTGGCGGGCGCCGGTACCATTACGAGCCTCGCCACCGGGGCGAATCCGCGGTTAATGCAACTTGCGCTAAAAATCTACTTTTGAATCCCTCCACCGGCAGGCCGGGAATTTCTCGGTCTGCCGGACTCTCTTAATCCTGGGTATTCACCAAGATCGAACCCCAATCCCCGCTGTCCAAGGCGGCAGCTTCGCGGCCGCACTGCGAAAGCGGCTGCGCCCCAGGGTTCACGCCGCGAACCGGCCCGCGCAGGGCCTGAAGTTTCTCATTAACATCGGCCACGAGGGGAAGGAATATTTTCCCGCCTTGACCGACAATCATATTTTGGAGAGATATCCTCATCGCTAAACACACGGTAGACCGGCGCAAGTTCGTTCTCACGGGCCTGGGCGCCGGACTCCCAGCAGCCCTAACTCAAACCTTCCATCTCGGTGGAGCTTGCGGCGAGCCGCGTTCCCTCCGTGCCTTCGATGGCGCGGCGCGGCCGGACCCTCACCCCGACCATCCCCGTATTATCCCCCTCCTCTACGGCACGCCGCGCCCTGAGACCGATGTGGGCGCATGGATCCAGAGCATGAAGCGCTGGGGCGTGAAGCAGTGGAGCGCCTTTGCCTACGACTCCCACCCGTTCGGCCAGCGCGCGGGCAGTGGCAGCCGGAGCATTCCTTTCCTCGCCGACGCCTGGCCCGGATTCGGTTCCTATATCGACCGCGCGGCGCTCGAGGCGGGTGAGGCGGCCATGCGCAACTCCGCGCAACTCAGTGACGATGCCGGAATCGAGTTCTGGTACGCGGTCCCATTCCCCATGTTTCCCGTCCAGGACGACGCGGTGGTTCGGAAGGTGCTCCCTGACTTCTACAAGTCGGGAAGGATGAATATTTACGACCCGCGCCTGGCTGAACTGGTGAAGAGCGATGTCCGCGCCCTGAAGAAGGGCCTGCCGAATCTTAAAGGTGTCCAGTTGTGGCTCTGCGAAGGCGGTGGCTCGGGAGTGGAATTTACCCGCGAGGATCTTCTGCACCTTGTGGAATGGCAGACGCCGCTGGCGCGAACCTTCAATGAGGTAACGCAAGAGTTGGGAATCGGCGGGATTATCTTTGCGCACCACTATCTCCACACCGTGGCTACGCACCGCAATGTCTACAAAATGATGGCAGAGTTCCCCGAACTGATTCTGATGGAGGACATCACTTGGCCGGCCGAGGACATGCAGCATCAGTTTTTGGCTTATCTCAACCACGCGGATCGCGAGTTGCTGTTCCAGGTGAATCCCGTCGCGCTGAACTTTCTGATCGATACGGAGTACACGGGCGAGGGCGTGTTGCCCAGCGTCTACCCGCGCTGGTGGAAGTTGAATGTCGCACAGGCCATTCGCAGCGGCGCGAAAATCGCCATGGGCCGCGTCTTCTATTGGGATAACGGCTACACGGATGTGAATTTCAATCGCCTCAACGCGCACATCTTCGCGCGCTTCTGCTATGAGCCGGACGCCGACCCCCGGCAACTGCTGGGCGAGGCCGCGCAGGAGATGTTTGGCAACCACATCCCCGAGCGCCTGGTGGACATTCTGTGGCAAACCGAACCAGTGCTGAAGAATGTGGTGGGCGTGAACGGGATCTATGAACTCGATCACTCGCGATTCCCGCAGGCCTACTGGATGGACATCCTCTACACCCCTCAGAACAACGCCATGTTCGCGATCGACGATCTGTTTACGCCGCCGGGGTCCGTTCTGTATCCGCCATATTCCGACGATCTGGTGAACCTCAAGCAGTGGCGCTGGCAGAACAAGACCGTCAGCAAGCCAGCCGCGGCATACTTGGCCGAAAAGCAGGCGGCGATCTCCTGGGTTGAGAGTGTTCTGCCTGAAGTGCGCGAGTTGGCGCGCGAGCTCGATCCGCATCACGGCGAGATGTTCGTGCACGGCTATGAAATGCTGCTGGTTCTTGCCAAAGGCATAGCGCTGTATATTGAAACCGCCGCCACCCACTATGCGTGGGCGCGTGGCAAGACGCTGGATGACCCTGCGGCCAAGGTGCAGTTTCATACCTTAGCAGATCGATTCCGCGCCCTCGCCGCCCAAGCCGATGACCGTCCCTTTTTGTACAAGACGCGCATGCTGGCGTTCGCGGACTTTCTCGAAAACGGTCTGCCGCGCCTTTCACCGCAGCACAAAGTGGCGAGTTAAGAGGAGCTGAACCGTTGGATCACAAGAAGTTGAACCGCCGCATGTTTGTACTTTCAGGACTGGGGGCAACGCTGCCGAGCCCCCTTCGCTGCACGGTCAAGTCTTCCCGCTTGCAGGGAGCAATGAATCCTCGCGTCGAATCCGACGCGGCGGCCGCCCAGGGGGAGATGAACTCCGGTTCGCCCCGCATCATCCCCATGCTCTACGGTTCTCCGCGTCCGGAAACCGATCTCGACTCATGGTTCGCGGCCATGAAAAGCTGGGGTGTGAAGCAATGGATGCCCTTTGCGCTGCCCGAGCCCATCCACTATTTGAAGCAGAATAAGCATTCCCAATCAGTGGCCTTTTTTGCCGACGCCTGGCCGGGTTTCAAGCCGCATCTGGACCTGCAAAACCTGGCCGAGCAGGAGGCCTTTTTCCACAAGATGGAGAAGCTGAGCGTTGCGAACGGCATGGAGTTCTGGTACCTCATTCCGTTTCCGATTTTCCCCAGCCGCGATCCCACCGTGGTGAAGGCGGTGGTTCCCGAGTTATTCAAATCGGGGAATCTCAATCTCTACGATCCGCGCGTGCCGGAATTGATGAAAGCGGAGATTCGTGCGCTCAAGAAGGGAATGCCCAGCCTGAAAGGCGTCAACGTTTGGCTGGCGGAAGGCGCCGGCGTGTGGGAACTCACGCGGGAAGACCTGCGGCATAACAAGGAATGGGAAGGCCCTCTGATCAAGGCCCTCAACGATGTGGCCCAGGAACTGGGCATCCAGGCGACGCTCTTCTCTCATCATTATCTTCATACCGTGCGGACCCGCCGGAATGTCTACGAATTAATGGCGGATTACCCCGAACTGATTCTGCTCGAGGACATCACCTGGCCGGAAGAGGATATGCTGCATCCCTACCTGGGATACCTCAACGCAAGCGATCGCAAGCTGCTCTTCCAGACCAACCCCGTTGCCGTGAATTACCTGATTGACACCGAGTACATCGGGGAAGGCGTATTGCCGAGCGTCTATCCTCGCTGGTGGAAGCACAACGTGCAGGAAGCCGTGCGCAGTGGCGCGCAAATCGCCATGGGCCGCACTTTCTTTTGGGACGAAGGCTATACGGACGTCAACTTTAACCGGCTGAACGCGCACATTTTCGTCCGACTGTGCTACGAACCCGACGCTGACCTGCGCCAATTGCTCGGCGATGCAGCACGCGAGATGTTCGGGGTTCGCATTCCCCAGCGCCTGGTCGATATTCTCTGGGAAACTGAGCCCATACTGAAATCGATCATTGGGATCAACGGCGTGGATTCACTCGACCATTCGCGCTTCCCGCACGCGTTCTGCATCGATGTTCTCTATAGTCCTTGGCACACTCCGATGAAGGCGATCGATGACCTGTTCTCGCCGCCGGGCACGGTTCTGTACCCACCCTATTCCGATGAGCTGATCAATTTCAAGCAGTGGCGCTGGGAGAACAGGATCGTGAGCCAGCCCGCCGAGGTCTACTTGTCGGTGAAGAGGGAGGCCATCGCCTGGGTTGAAAAAGTCCTGCCCGAGGTTCGCCAGCTTTCCCAGGGTCTCGAACCCCGTCACCGCGACATGTTCGTGAATGGCTACGAAATCATGGAAGCTCTTGCCAAGGGAATGGAGTTGTTTGTCGAAACGGCGTCGGTCCACTACCAGTGGGCACACGCCAAAACGCTGGATGATCCCGCGGCGCGCGCGCAGTTCGAAAAATTGGCGGACAGTTGGCGGGCCCTGGCCGCAACCGTCCCCCCGAACCCGTTCCTTTATAAAGAGCGAATGCTCGAGCTTGCCGAATTCATCGAGAAAGACCTGCCTCGCATTTCGCCGGATTACAAACTGCCGGTTTGAAGGGGTGGACTGGAACTGCGCGCCGCGCCTTCGGACGGATCTTCCTTTTTCCGGGAAGCGTGATTTTCCTGCTAACTGACCTGTGAGAATGGAGTTTTTTGTTATCGCCCGGCAAGCGGCCCCGTCTACATATCCGGGAGGGTCACGCCCAGTGCCTTCAGGATTTGCTGCTGATTCAAAATCGTGAATGTGGTGCGAACTGGTACTTTTTGTGAGAGCTCTTTGAGTGCTAAGTCCTTTAGAAAGATGGTCGGGGCGCCCAGATTTGAACTGGGGACCTCTTGGTCCCGAACCAAGCGCGCTACCAGGCTACGCTACGCCCCGAAACAAAAGTGATTAGTGGCTTGGGTTTCCGGGATCAGCCACTAATGCCTTTCAGATTTGCAGTCTATCACATCTCGGTTTGGCGTGCTACCCAGCCGCGCCTTAGTCGCCTTGGTGCAATATTCAATGGGAATCCCCCAAAAATGGGCACTAACCCGATTTAGACCGCTCGGTTAGAAGATTTAACGGACCAGCGAATCGTTTGGTCGGGACGGCCAGATTTGAACTGGCGACCCCTTGCACCCCAAGCAAGTGCGCTACCAGGCTGCGCTACGTCCCGACAAGAGTAGTGGTTAGTGAGTAGTGGTGAGTGGCCACGAGCAGGAGCCTTAGGCACGGCAAGCTGCCTCAAACGGTTCACCAATCGCCGCTAACCACTGTGTTCATCCACGCTAGCACTTCCGCGAAAGCAATGTCAATATCGTCTGCAACTCCTGACGAATGGCCTGGAGTTGCGCGCCATCGACGGACGACTGAAACATACTCCGTTGTTCCACTCGGGATTTGCCTTCGCCCGCTAGGTGCCGGCGCGCGCCTTCGATGGTAAATCCCTTCTCGTAGAGCAGGCGCCGGATTTGGAAAATCAACTCCACGTCCTTGCGGCGGTAAAGTCGATGTCCTGACTTACCTTTCACCGGCCGCAGCGAGGGGAACTCGGTTTCCCAAAAGCGCAGCACGAACGCCTTGGTGCGCGTCAACTGGCTGACTTCGCCGATGCGAAAGTAGAGCTTATCCGGGATCGTCACATCGGTGAGGGAAACCGGAATCAAGCGCGCAGCTCGGCCTCGGGCCATGTTTCACAGATTACGCAGATTTGGGGCAATAGGCAAGGGCGCGGCCGACGGGACTCCGGGGCTTTTTGAATTTACTGCTGGACTCTTTCCGCACAGTCGGTTGGAATAGTAATAGTACTGAGGCGCTGCGATGAATGTGAAAGGGGATTACAGACGATGGGCAAGTTGATCATCGGCATTGACGTGGGCGGCACGAAAGTTGCGGGCGGGCTGGTTACGCAGAAGGGGCGGCTAATCGAATCGCAGATCGTTCCGACACACGCGGACAAGGGATTCAGGAAGAGCTACGCTCAAATCACCAATCTGATTGGCCGCCTGCTGAGCGCGGCAGGCGGTGCGGATAACGTGAAGGGAATCGGAATCTGCGCTCCCGGCCCGCTCAATCCGAAGACGGGAGTGATTCTGAATCCGCCGAATCTGCCGGGTTGGAGGAACATCGAACTGGCCAGGATGGTGACCCGGGAATTCGGGCTGCCGTCGCGAGTGGAAAACGACGCCAACGCCGCGGGATTGGCGGAGGTGCTCTTCGGCGCCGCGGTGGGTTACAAGGACGTGTTCTACGTGACCGTCAGCACCGGCATCGGCACGGGAATCATCATCAATCGCAAAATCTATCACGGCAAGAATGGCATTGCGGGCGAAGGCGGGCACGTTTCCATCGATTATCACAGCCCTTATCGTTGTGGTTGCGGCACTTTGGGCTGCATTGAGGCGCTTGCGGCGGGGCCGGGAATGGCGCGCCGGGCGCGAGTGATGCTGGAACAGGAGCACGGCCTGAGCAGCGTGCTGCGCGACCTTGTGGGCGGCCACGCCGAGCAGATTACGCCGTTGATGATTCAGGAAGCGGCGCACGACGGCGACCGCGTGGCCAAGGCGGTGCTGGATGATACGGGTTTCTACCTGGGCGTTTGGCTGGCCGGCATGATCACCCTGTTCGATCCCGAAGCAATTGTAATTGGCGGCGGCGTCTCGCGAATCGGCAAGCCCTTGTTTGATAAGATCCGCGAGACGATTCCCGGCCACACAATCAACGGTTTCGCAACGGAGACGCCCATCCTGCCTGCCAAGCTGCACACCAACGTGGGCATTTACGGAGCGGCCTCAGTCTTCCTGCCCGCGGGCGAAGAGGCGGGGACATGAGAGGCGAGTTGACAACCGGAATACTGCTCTTCGCGCACGGCAGTCCGGTGGAACAGGCCAATCGCGGCGTGTGCGAGTTGGCGGAGAAAATCGCCGCCGCGGGGCCATACCCTTATGTGCGCGCGGCGTTCCTGGGCGGCGGCCAGCCTGACTTGCCCGGCGGGGTGCGGGAAGCGGCGAAGGCCGGCCTTGCCCGGCTCATCGTTATTCCCTACTTCCTGACGCTCGGCCTGCACCTGCGGCGCGACCTTCCCGCGCTGATCGAAGCGGCGAAAACAGCGCATCCGGAAATGGATATCGTCGTCGGGGAATCGCTCGAAGGACACCCGGCCATGCCATCGATCATTCTGGGGCGCGTTCGGGAAGTTGTGGGGAAAAACTCTTCGTCCGTCAAGTGACTACGTATCTTTCCTAAACCAACAGCGAGTAGCCACCGCACGATCTTCGCGCCGTGAGCTTAGGTTTCTTTGGAAGTACCCACGGCATAAATGGCCTGCCATGGCTACCCGCTACCCACGGTGAGGCCGCCGTCCCATCCATCCATGGCAAAGTATGCGCTGTCCGCCGGATTCCGGTCAGGGCCGCAAGCGCCAAGAAGTCCTGTAAGCAAAATCTTCTCCCGATGTCGTCTTTTGCCTCCTGATTTCGATATCCAAACTGAAAGGCCAAATTCAGTTTGGGCGCCGAATTCTCGAAAAAGGAGCAAAAAAATGGCAGACGAAAAAGATAGGGCAGTAGAAAAGGGCCAGGCAAAAGGTTCCCAGGGCAAGAACGAAGAGTTGTCTCCCAAGCAACTCAATGAGATCGCAGGCGGCAGAAAGAGCAACGATCCATGCGAGGGAGGAGACGCACAATAGAACCCGCTAGAACTGCCAGTTGTTGAGTCACCCACAAGGCAGATACAAGGGGTTAAGTGCGCCGTGATGAAGGTCTATAACTGGAGCCAGATCTCTGAAGAACAAGTAAGCCCTCTGGCCTGGCGTCAAATTATCCGCACCGACACCCTGACCGTCGTACGGCGCCGGCTGTCGAAAGGCGCCGTGCTGCGGCTCCATCAGCACGCAGAAGAACAGGTCAGCGTGATCGAGCGCGGCAGGATCAAATCTCTCGTAGCTAACCAGGAGGTGGTGGTAAGCGGCGGGGAAACGTACGTGATTCCGCCCAACGCGCCGCACTCAGTCGAGGCACTCGAAGACTCGCTCCTGATGGATCTGTTTTCTACGCCACCGCCGTGAAAAGACTTGGGTGGCGGTACACTGACTTCCACAGAGTCAATTCTTGTCCGGGCCGGGTTGATCCTGCTTGGCGGACTGGCCTGCCTCCTTGGGCTTTCCCAGCTTCTCCGTGGCGCCCACGCTGAACAGCTTGAAATCTGAGTAGTCGTGCAGGTTGCGCAGTGCATGGCCGTTCCAATCGACGCTCACCTTCACCTCGCGAGGCAGCCAGAAATCACCTGAAACCGATTTAAAACGGGTCTGGCCAAAATCGATCTCGGTGGTTTCCTTGTCCAGCCGGACTTCGGGCAAAGGCCTGAGCAAATCCGTGCGCATGCGAATGATCTGGTAATTCTCGCCGTCAATCCAGGCAAGACCCTGGGAGAATGTGGGCATGCTGGTGGGTCCCATTTTGAAAATGCCGTTGATCTTCGATTTTTCAGGCCGCTGTGCATAAGCGATTACGTAAGTGTCGCGCCCATCGACCTTCTGCTGGCCTAGGTATTTGAAATTGGAGTCGGACTGGTAGAGCGGATGAAAGATCAGGGAGACTGAGGCGAACCCCGAGGTCAGCATAAAGCCGTCCTTCAGCCCCTGGGGCTGCCCCGCATCGCCGGTCATGTTGGCGCGATACTCATTGAAGGCCAGTTCCGAATTGTCCTCCGGCATCAGGCAGAGGTAGTGGAATTTCTGGTCCAGCGATCCATCCACCCTGCCGCGATGTGAAACCTTTTCCTGATGAATCTCCTCCAGCGAAACCGTGTTGGGGAAATTCTTAAAGAACGACTCCACGTTTTTCCCCACCTCGGTCAGGACTTCCTGAAGCGGCGCCTGGTCCTTTGCCACGACGAGGTCCTTCAACTCAGGAATCGGGCTGTGCAGATAGTCGATGGCCGGAACCGATTTGGCTTTGGTCTTGGGCTGAAGATACGCCACCTCAATCTTCTTCCTTTCGCCGATGCGCGCCCAGACCTGGCGAACGTAGAGGGGCATGGTCTTCACGTCGCGCCCGTCCAGATACTTGGTCATTTCCTGGTTGGCGGCGTCGAAGTCGCCTACATCCAGCAGAGCCTCGGAGTGCAACAGACGCGCTTCCGGCGATCCCCCGGCCGCTACGGCCTTTCCCAGGTAGCTGGCCGCGGAGGAGAAATTACGCATGAACATCTGCATGCGCCCCATTTCCTGTAGCGCCAGCGCATCATTGGGAGCGAGGGTCAGCGCTTCCTGGAAGAACTGCGCCGCCCTCTCTTCCTGGTGGCGCCAACTCTCCATGATTCCCAGGGCGATGATGGGTTCGGGGCGTTTCATTCCGGGAAGCGCTTTGGCCTTGCCGGTGTCCCCTTGCCCGCCGCTGCGAATGTCATCCACACCCCGGGAAAAATTGCGGTTGGCGCCGTCCCAGTCACCCGAATCCAGCTCGGCCATCGCCAGCATTGCCCGGCAGGCCACGCATAATGGGTCGCGTTCGATCACTTTGCTGAATGACGGCAGAGCATGATCCGGATGCTGATGATCGAGGTATGCTTCTACACCATGCGCGTAATCTTTCTCGCTCTTCGAGCTGAGGCCGTCCGCAGGCCCGAGAGACTTCAGCCGCGCCGTGAAGGCGGCTGACATCTCCGCCTGCGAAAGCAATTGCGGATCGGCAATGGGTTCGCGCAGGGTGATGGGAATGGCCATCGTCGTCTTCTGGTCCTCACCAAAATCCACCAGCTCGTGTGCCTTGAGGTAGCCCTTCTTGTTTACAATCAAGATCACACCGAAGGTTTTCACCAGCTCGGGGTTGGTGAAGTATTCGGTTGCAAAATTGCCTTGATCGTCGGTTATCAGAGTCCGGAATTCCCCGGCCTCGGTGGGCTGAACTGCAACTCTTACATTAGGGATGGGATCACCGTTGAGCGTCACCACCCGGCCAGCCACCATCCAGTGTTTTTGGTAGAGGCCATACGGGTTAAGAGTGTTTACAGTGGGCGCCCCAGTGACGGCATTTATTCCGGGGGCTCCCATGGGCACGCCTCCCGTTTGGGCCATCAGCGCAGTGGGCAAGCAACAAGCCGCCCCCAGAATCATCACAACCCGCATGCGGCATCTCATGATGACAATCCTCGAGGTATGTTTTCGGGAGGGTCCCGTGAGCAGTCACCGGACCGGAGAAAACCAATTATACCATAAACGCATCGGCGACAAATCTGTAGCCCGTGGGAATTACGATGCTGCCCCCACCCTCCGGCTTTCGTAGAGTGGAAATCTATCCGTCAGCGCTTCCACCTGGCTTCTTACGCGCTGTTGCGTCGCTGGGTCGTCAACGTGATGCAGCACATCGGCGATCCAGCGCGCGATCTGGCGCATCTCCGGCTCCTTCATTCCGCGCGTGGTGACCGCGGGGGTTCCCACGCGAATGCCGCTGGCCACGGCGGGCGGATTTGCGTCAAAGGGGATGGCGTTTTTGTTCACGGTTATGCCTGCGTGCTCAAGCGCCTCCTGCGCCTGCTTGCCCGTCACTTTCTTCGTGAACACGTCGACCAGCATCAGGTGTGTGTCCGTACCTCCGGCGACGATGCGGAAACCTTCTGCAGCCAGTGATTCCGCCATGACCCGGGCGTTGGAGATGATCTGCTTCTGGTATTCGACGAAATCCGGTTGAAGCGCTTCGTGGAAGCAGACGGCTTTGGCGGCGATCACGTGCATCAGGGGCCCGCCCTGAATTCCGGGGAAGACGATCTTGTCGAGGTCCTTGGCGAATTTCGCCTTGCAGAAGACCGCGCCGCCGCGCGGCCCGCGCAAAGTCTTATGGGTGGTCGTGGTGACAAAGTCGGAGTGCGGGAAGGGGCTGGGGTGCAGGCCGGCGGCAATCAGTCCCGCGATGTGTGCCATATCCACCATCAGCACCGCGCCCACGCTGCGCGCAATTTCGCCAAAGCGCGCGAAATCCAGCGTGCGCGGGTAGGCGCTGGCCCCGGCCAGAATCAGCCTGGGCTGGTGCTCCTTTGCCAGGCGCTCAAGCTCGTCGTAATCGATTGTCTCCGTATCCTTGCGAACGCCGTAGGAAACGATTTTGTACATTTTGCCGGAAAAGTTCAGCGGATGCCCGTGCGTCAGGTGGCCGCCGTGCGCCAGGCTCATCCCGAGCAGCGTGTTGCCGGGTTTCAGCACGGTCAGGTACACGGCTTGATTGGCCTGGCTGCCGGAATGCGCCTGCACGTTGGCGTGCTCGGCGCCGAAGAGCTTCTTGGCGCGGTCGATGGCCAGATTCTCCGCAATGTCCACGTACTCGCAGCCGCCGTAGTAGCGCTTGCCGGGCAGGCCTTCGGCGTATTTATTGGTCATCACCGAGCCCAGCGCTTCCAGCACCGCTTCGCTCACAAAATTCTCCGAGGCGATCAGTTCCAGCGTGCGGGCCTGGCGATCCGTTTCCAGATCAATGGCGCGCGCCACCTCCGGGTCGATTTCGTGGAGGGACCGGGCTCGCGATTCCGTCTTCATGGATTACTCTCCCCGAACTTCATTCAGCTTCTTTGGAATACTAATGGAGGAACAAAGAAGTCGCAATCTACTTATGGCGTGCGCTCCTCCCGGCAAGGAAGTTCGCGTCCAGGCGGGAATGCTAAGGCGTTTAAGCTAAGGCGCCCGCGCCAGCCCAACCCGCTTGTTACCCGATGGCCTGAGCGGGAACGTCTTTTTTCCAAGCCAAATCAGCCCTTATATTCACGTGATCTGCGAGCGCTGATGATCTTCGCCAACTCGCTCTCCGACAGCGCAGAAACCCTTTCCAAGTACTCGCAGATAAGCTTCAATTCCTTGTCCGAATACTCTTCCACCAGACGCAAATAGGCTTTGCCGATCGCTTCGTACTGGGGAATCAGGGGCTCCAGCCTGTCCTGCCGCACGCGGACGAATACTTTTCGCCGGTCGCTCGTATCGCGCACCCGCTCCACGATTCCTCGTTTTTCGAGGCGGTCGAGAATGTGGGTGACGGCGCCGGTGGTGAGCCCGGTCACATTGGAGAGCCAGCCGGCGGTCACGGCTTCGTGCGGCCCGCGCAGAATCAGGTCCACACACTTGGTGTCCGTGGCATTCAGTCCGACGCTTTGGGCGATCGCCTGATGCAAAAAGACGGTTTGGGTGCTCATGATGCGGCCCAGGTCCCACAGCCGGGTGAGCAGGTCTTGTCGATGGGCTTTCCTACCTTTTCGAGTTGACATCAGATATCTGCATTGTTAAGATAAATGCCTGCATATTTAAGATACTGCGCAATTCAGATGTTAGCGCAAATTCACCGAAGGAGCAAATCATGACCGCCAAACCCTGGAAGGGAAAAGGCATGGAAGGATGGACGGCCCGCTGGTACGCGCGCACGCGGGCAAACGACATGGCGGATTTCCGCCGCCAGGCGCAGGCCGTGGCCTTGCAATTACGCGTCGGGGCCGATGTGCTGGAAGTCGCGCCCGGCCCGGGATTCTTCGCCGTGGAGCTCGCGAAGCTGGGCGATTACCGGATCTGCGGACTGGACGTCAGCCGCACGCTGGTTGAAATCGCCCGCGAAAACGCCCGCAGGGCCGGAGTAAGAATTGATTTCCAGCAGGGAAGCGCTTCGGCCATGCCCTTCGCAGACGACTCATTCGACTTCGTCTACTGCTCGGCGGCCTTCAAGAATTTTACCGAGCCCGTTAAAGCGCTGGATGAAATGCAGCGGGCGCTGCGTCCCGGCGGAAGGGCGCTGATTTCCGACCTGCGCAAGGACGCATCGCTTGAGGAAATCGATGACTACGTGAAAAAGAGCGGGCGCAACCGAATCGATGCCTGGCTCACTCGCTGGGCGTTCCGCACGATGCTCCTGAAGCGCGCCTACACGGAAAGCGATTTTCTGCGCATGGCGCAGCAGAGCCGCTTCGGCAAATGCCAGGTCAAGCTTGACGCAATTGCCCTGGAAGTGCTCCTCGAAAAAACGGGCAAGGCAATGGCAATCCACGCGTGACGTCCCGATGACGGTAGCGCGGACCATCCGCCAGATGCCGGAGCCGCGGCTGGGCGTCATCGAGCGCCGCGTGGGTCTTTTCACCCACCACTGGGTGAAATCACCCAGCAGGCTGAGCCGTAGCCCAGCCTGAAGGGTTCCGTCCTGCCCGTAAGTACTTCTAGGCTTGACATTTAACATTCGGTATATATTCCCGCGGATAATGGAACCGAAAGTGCTCTGATCTCTCTTGAGGATCAGTGTCCAGGTGTGAAAACTCGCTGTCCCAGGAGGCCGGCCACGTCTCGTGCGATACGCTATGCTGCAGATGTTTGGAAGCAGCCACGGCGGCTGGCGCGCTCGGGCTTTGCATCTGTGGTCGCCTCCGCTTGTGGAAAGCCTAGATGAGTAGGTCGCAAGAGAAGGGACGGGGGGCCGAAAAAGATGTTAGAAAGGCAAAAGCCCCTTGATAAATCAACAAAGGCAGAGGGGCGAGGGTAAGAATTACACCATGACAGAAACAGACGCTCCGATCTTCTTGAGGGAAAACGGCTTATCGCCATCCCGCGGGCGCAGTTGCGAACGTCCGGTGGAAAAACGACGAAGCCCAGAACGTATTGAAAACAAAGGGTCGCGCCGGGCCGTTTCAAAAAACGAAGCCCACAAGTTATTGTAAACATGGAGTTATGGAATTCCTTGGAGATAAATCCCGCGGTGCTTCCGGGGCCGACTGTGCGCAGGCTGGTGGCCGCAGCGACGACTTTCTGCGGGCTACCACTGGGCCAGAGGCTACATTAGAAGGCACATAGCGCGCTTCGCGGGCACGAGGCGGGGAAACCTATGAGGCGGGCAAGGTGGCATCCGCCGGGCGCGGCGGATTCTGAAGCGAGGACTGGAAATAGGGAACGGTGCGCGCGAGGCCATTTTCAAGGCTCACGCGCGGCTCCCATGCGAGCTTCTGGCGGGCTTGGGAAATGTCCGGCTGGCGGCGCTGGGGGTCGTCTTCGGGCAGGGGTTCAAAGACGATCGAACTCTTGCTGCCGGTGGCCCGAATGATCGTCTGGGCAAGCTGCAGAATGGAGACCTCCTCGGGATTGCCCAGGTTGACGGGACCGGGTTCGCTCGAAATGAGCAGACGATAAAGGCCCTCCACCAGGTCGCTGACATAGCACAGGCTGCGGGTTTGGGCTCCCTTGCCGTAAACAGTGAGGGGGTTTCCTTGTAGCGCCTGGACCATGAAATTGGGAAGGGCGCGGCCGTCATCCAGGCGCATGCGCTCACCGTAAGTGTTGAAGATTCGCACGATGCGCGTCTTCACCTGGTGTTCGCGGTGATAGGCCATCGTTATAGCCTCAGCGAATCGCTTGGCCTCGTCGTACACGCTGCGCGGGCCGATGGGATTGACGTGGCCCCAATACCTTTCGGTCTGCGGGTTAACCTCCGGGTCGCCATAAATCTCCGAAGTGGAGGCGAGCAGGAACACGCTGCCCTGGGCCTTGGCCAGTCCCAGCGCGTGGTAGGTGCCCATCGCGCCGACCTTGAGGGTGTGGATGGGGTGCCGGGCGTAGTCCTTGGGGCTGGCGGGCGAGGCAAAATGCAGGAGGTAACGCAGCGCGCGGTCCGGAGCCGGCGTGGAAGCCTTGGCGAACAGAGCCGGAAGATCGATCGGCAGAGTCACGTCATGCTGAAGAAAGTGGAAATGCGGCCGGCCCAGAAGGTGGCGGATGTTTTCCTGTCGCCCGGTAATAAGGTTGTCGAGGCAGATGACCTCATGCCCCTCCTCCAACAGGCGGTCGCAAAGGTGCGATCCCAGGAAGCCCGCTCCGCCAGTCACCAGAGTCAAGGGACGGGAATTCTGACTGGAGGCGGAATTTGTCATGGGCATTGACCTTTCGGCGGCGCCGGGTCAGAACGATGCTGCCAAGGTTCCGGGGTGCGAGTGCTGGCCCGCGGGTTTCATATCCGGGCGCCCCATCGAAACGTATTCAAATCCGGCCTGGCGGACAGTGCCTGGATCAAACGGGTTTCTTCCATCCACAAGCACCGGGACCTCCATCAGGCTTTTCAGCCGTGAGAGATCCAGATCGCGGAATTCCGGCCATTCGGTCAGCAGGAGCAGGGCATGCCCGCCTTGCGCCGCCCCATAGGCGGAAGTGCAGTAGCTGATTTGCTGCGAGGCCGGAAGCGCGCGCTCGGTATTGGGCATGGCTTGGGGATCGTAGAGGCGTAGAATACACCCCTCGTCCCGCGGGGGCGCAATTATTTTCAGGCATACGGCTTCACGGATGTCGTCGGTCCCGGCCTTGAAGGCCAGGCCCAGAACGCCCAGGATTTTCCCACGCAGGTTCCACAAGGCCTGGCGGATCTTGGAGACATAAACCTCCACGCGGCTCTGGTTGACGTGCTCAACCTCCTGAAGCATGCCAAAGTCCACGCCGTGCTCTTCCGCCAGGTGAATGAAGGCGCGCAAATCTTTGGGGAAGCAGTAGCCTCCATAGCCTATGCCGGCGTCCAGGAACTGCGGTCCGATGCGGTTGTCCAGGCCGATGCCGCGGGCTACGGCGCCGACGTCAGCTCCCACCTTTTCGCACAGGTCGGAGACCATGTTGATGAACGAAATCTTCATGGAAAGGAAGGCGTTGGCCGCGTGCTTGATCAGCTCCGCAGTGCTGGTGTTGGTGACCACCAGGGGACGTTTCAGGGGGCTGTACAGGTTCTCGAGAATCCGGCGGGCCCGCTCCGATTCCACGCCGCAGACGATGCGGTTGGGGTGAAAGAAATCCTCCAGCGCCCTGGCCTCGCGAAGGAATTCAGGGTTCGAGGCTACATCAAATTCGACTGGACCCGCGCCGGATGCCGAGGCGTCTTCCGGGCCGCCCTTGCGGGAACTGTAGCGGAGGATGGTTCGCCTCAGCCATTGGGCGGTAATGGCCGGCACGGTGCTTTTCTCGATGAGCAGCTTGTATCCGTTCAGGTTGCGAGCCACCACTTGCGCTACGGCCTGCACCTGGCCCAAGTCAGCCTGGCCGCTGGCTTTTTGGGGCGTGCCCACACAGATGAAGATAATCGACCCCGCCCGAACCGCCGCGGCCACATCCTCCTGGGGCTGGAACTGCCCGCTCTTCAGATGTTTGGCGAGCAGTTCGACAAGCCCCGGCTCGTAAAAATTGGGGTCGCCGGCCCGGATGCGCTGCACCTTGGCGGCATCGTCGTCGGCGCCAATCACCTGGCGTCCCAGTTCAGCCAAGCCCAGTGCCGTGGGCAGCCCAATGTGGCCCAAGCCCAGGACAGTAATCGCGGCCTTGTCAAGGCTGAAATCCTGCGAAACCGAGATGTCACTCATGGTTGTGCTGCAATCCCAGGCGCCTCGCCATGAATTGTCGCCGTCCGGCAAAGGAATTGTCAAGCGCGAAGACAGATGCGGATCGGCCGCAGGCCTGGGGCTAGAGGTGTAGTGAAATCCGCGGCGTGAGGTCAGGCCCTGGCCAACCCCCCACGCTTGACACCCCCCGCGCGCCGCCCTATACTTAGAGGCGACAATTTTTGAGCGAAACTATCCGGATTCACAACGCTACGCCTGATTCGTAGCCCCGATAATTGTGCTCAGCGTGTTTGCTGGTTGCAAAAACCGGCGCCGCTGAACGCCTGGTGCCATCGTACACGTCACGAAGCAGTCCGCCTAAGTAGCTAGCCACGATTGAGGAGGTAGAGGCGTACTGTTTCGAGGTCTGCTTGAATGCATGAGAGTAAACTTATCCGCAATTGCCCTCTGACGGAATTAGGAAAGCTGTTGCATCAGAATCCGCATGGCGGTGATTGAACTGAACCATCGGTAAGCGCCAGCGTGAGGCAGGTCTAGTGGTCGAGCATCAATCAAAGACTCGAAGGACATGGAGCGTTGCGCGGGTGCTGGCAATGGCGTTGGCATTCAGCCACGTCGCCGGGCTGAGCTGTCTCTGGGCACAGCAAACTCCGCCCGCTCCAGCCACGCAACCGACGCCGGCCCCGGGTCAGACCGCCGCCAACGCCGCCCCTCCGATGGCTATTACCGGTGCGGATTTTGTGGTAAGCCCGGAAGACCTGCTGGATATTTATATCATCGATGTGCCGGAGGTCAGCCGCAGCTATCGAGTCAGTTCGAATGGATATCTGACGCTGCCCCTGTTGCCGGAACCGATTTACGCGGCCGGCTTGTCCCTGGGCCAACTGTCGCACCTGATCGCCGTCAAGTTTCACGATTCGGGCATGCTCACCAACGCGCAGGTGTCAATCTCCGTGCTGGAAACTCGGTTGCATTCGGTCCTGGTGACGGGCGAAGTCAAGAATCCGCAGGTTTACCCTGTTTACGGCCCCACTCGATTGCTGGAAATCCTGGTCAAGGCAGGCGGACTGACGGATAACGCGGGTAATGATGCCATCATCATGCGCGGCGACATGGGTGCGCGCGCCGATCTGCTGGAAAGCGCGGATTCAAATGGCACCATAACGCCCCGCGGGCTGACCTTTACATTGAATATCCGCAAGCTGGTGGAAACCGGCAATGACACCACCAACATTCTTCTCTACCCCGGAGATCGAGTTACCGTTCCTCGCATGCAACTGATTTACGTCCTGGGAGCGGTGAATCGTCCCGGGGGATACGTGCTGGATGAAGCCCGGCAGCACATGACCGTCCTAAAAGCTCTGGCCTTGGCGGGTGATGTGAATAACATCGCCAAGCGAAAGCACATTACCATTCTCCGGCGCGATCCCGGCACGCCGGATGAAAAGCGCGAGCAGATTCCGGTGGACATCAAGGCCATGGTGAAAGGCCAGACCGAGGACATCCGCATGAAAGCGGATGATATTTTATTTGTCCCGGAGAGCACCGGGCTCAAAGCCCTGCACGCCTCCGTCGCCGCTACGGAATCGGTGGCGACCAGCGGCGGCGCCGCCCTGATGATTTACCACTGAGTTTTGACTGGGAATTTCATTCACCCCGGCTGCCTGAGGGAGCTGGAAAGTGCCCGAAGACGAATCGTTAGTCCCGCTTGAACGGCCGCTGCCGCAACGCATCAACGGCCTGACGCCCGCCACCCTGGAACTTGAAAGGCAGGGGAGCGAGCCCCACATTACTTTTGCATCCTTCTGGGACATCCTGATTAAGCGTCTGGGTACCATTCTTGCCGCCACCGTCGTGGTGGCGGTCCTGGCGGGGATATACAGTTTCAAAATGGCGCCCGTTTATCAGGCGACCGCCAGTATTGAGGTGGAAACCGACTACCCGCAACTCACCAGCCTGAACACGGTGTACAACCAGACTCCGGTCGACGACTTTTCCTACCTGACGACCCAGATGCAGGTTTTGCAGAGCAACAGCCTGGCTTGGACGACTATGGAGCAATTGGGCCTGGACCGTGAACCCGCGCCCACCGGTTCCACCGATGTTTCCGGTAAATCTGCCTCGCAAACCGCGGGAGAGCGCAAAGCGGGTATGATTGAGGCATTCAAGGGCGGCACGCGGGTCGATCTGGTGAAGGACACGCGCATCATCGCCGTGAGCTATGAATGCGGAAGTCCGGAATTGGCAGCCAACATTGTCAATCACCTGATCAACAATTACATCGAATTCAGCATAGAGGCGCGATACGACTTTACCCGGCGGGCCTCAAGCGTCATGGAGCAGCAGTTGGCTGACCTGAAAGCCCGAGTAGAAAAATCCCAGCAGGCTCTGATCGACTACGAGCGCAAGAACCTTATTGTCAATGTCGGCGACAAGCAGACCATTGACGATCAGAAGCTGGACCAATTGAACCATGACCTTGCCGCTGCGGAGAGCGACCGCATCCAGAAGGAGTCGCTCTACGAACTGGCCAGGGATCATCAGGGGCAGGTGGGAATCATCATGCAGGACCAGATCCTTCTGCATCTCGAGGAGAAATACGCGGATATCAAGGCGGACTACACCGACGCCCTGGCTCAATACGGGCCGAATTTTCCCAAGGTGGTGCGATTGCGCGAAGAGGTTGCGCAAATGCAGGCTCTTCTGGACGAAAACCACAAGCGGGCGGTTGAGAAAGTTCACAGCGATTACCTTGCGGCAGTTGACCGCGAAAGGCTTCTGACCGACGCTTTGGCAAAGGAAAACGAGCAGGTCAGCGCCCTCAACCAGCGCATGATTGATCACAACATCCTGAGGCGGGAATTCGACATCAACCAGCAACTTTACCAGACGCTGTTGCAGCGTCTGAAAGACGCCACTCTCTCCGCGACTTTACAGGCGCCGAACGTCCATGTTATCGATCAGGCCACTCCGCCCCTTCGCCCCATCCGCCCCAATCGCAAGCGCAATATCGCCGTGGGAACAATCATCGGCCTGATTCTGGGCATTACATTGGGGTTTGTCCAGGAAGCCCTGGATAGCTCAGTGCGAACTACCGAGGAGGCGGAAAGATTGGTCAACGCTCCGGCCCTTGCCGTGATCCCCTCAGAGGCGGACGGGCACCGGCGGGAATCGGTTTCCGCGGGAAAAGTGGCGGGCCCGGCGATGGGCGATGGTGTGGGATTGGCGGTGCTGAAGCGCCCGTCTTCAGTCCTGGCTGAATCGTTCCGCAGCCTGCGAACCTCCGTCCTGCTTTCCACGGCTCCGCGCCCCCCCCAGAGCATGTTGGTAACTAGCCCGCAGGTCGGTGAAGGGAAGACTTCCATCGCCTCGAACCTGGCGATGTCTTTTGCCCAGCGGGGAGGCGAGGTCCTGATCGTGGATGCGGACTTGCGCTGCCCCTGCATCGCCAAGACCCTGGGAGTCCCCAACGAAAAGGGTTTGAGCAGCTTCCTGACCGGTGCTCACTCGCTCGACGAGGTTTTGATTCGGTATGATCGCGTGCCCAATCTTTGGGTGCTGCCTGCGGGTCCGCGTCCCCCTGACCCGGCGGAACTGCTCTCTTCGCACATGATGGATGCGACGCTGAAGGATCTCCTGAAGCGTTTCACCCACGTAGTCATTGACTCTCCTCCCCTCCTTCTGGTGACGGACGCCGTGGTGCTTTCCGCCCTGGTGGACGGAGTCATCCTGGTGGTTTCCAGTGGCGCGACGACTCGCGGGGCGCTGACCCGGTCCCACCGAATCCTGGAAAACGCCGGTTCGCGCGTGCTGGGAATGGTCCTGAACAAAGTTGACATGCGCTTTGACACCTACTACGGCTACTACTACGGGCCCTACCACCAGGGCTATTACGACGATATTACCGTGTCGAACCCAACGCACTCCTCGGCAGGCGGCCGCGCGAGGAAGGATTGACCCAGCTGAACATGCCTGTGGAAACCTGGCCAGCGTGTGACGGCAGTCTTCTCCAAAAGTCGAAGAATTACACGATTCCCCGTTTACGCGCAGCGGCGATTCCAGGGAAATCGCAAAATGAGTCAATTCTCCAGCCCTGACGATTCTGATGAGAGGGATTGGCGGGCGTGTAGTTCCCCTCGCATCCACACCTGGTCGCTGCGTCCGGGCTGGCGATCGGCGATATTCCTGATTCCCATTGTCGCCGCCAGTGTCTGGCTTGCGCGTACTGCAATTCTGGTGGCAAAGGCGTCCTACGAAGTCGATAGCCTTTCCGCCGCCGACCTGCAAAGGGCGCTTCAACAGGATCCTGGCAACCCGGAATTAATCCACCGCCTGGGCTGGGTTTACGCCTACAACCCCGTCAGCATCGATCTGCCGGAGTCAATGAAGTATCTTCGGCTGGCGGTCGAGATCAGCCCGCGCCGTTGGGATTTTTGGGCGGACCTGGGTGCGGTGTGTGACGATGTCGGCGACGCGGCTTGTTCCGACGAGGCCTATGAACGCGCCGAATCGCTCAATCCCATGGCCCCGGGCTTGAATTATTCGGTGGCAAATCATTACCTCCTGACCAGTCGCCCGGAGAAGGCCTTCCCGCACTTCCGCAAACTTGTGGGAATGGATCCCGAGTATCTCGGCAACACTCTGCGACTCTGTTTGCGCGCCACCCAGGATCCGCAGGCAATCTTTCGTGAAGTTGTGCCCCAAGGGAAGGATGCGAGTCCTCGATTCACCTTCCTGATGCAACTGGCTTCTGCGGGGGATTACGAAGGTGCGATGGGGGTTTGGGAGCAAATGATTTCCGGCCCTGATCATTCGCCCAGCGTGCCGATGGTGAAGCCCTTTCTCGACTATCTCCTGGACCAAGGCCGGGTTGGCGACGCAGGCAAAGTGTGGGACAGCCTTCAGCACGCCGGCGTAATTCCACCCGCGCCTGTGCAATCCGACAACCTTCTGTATGACGGCAACTTTGAGGGCCCGCTCCTCAACACTGGATTTGATTGGCGGACGGCCGAGTCGCCGGACCTGGTCTTTGATTTTGCGGATAGCTCAACGTTCGTTGGCGCCAGGTCCCTGCGGATTGAATTCGCCGTGGGAAGGAATTCGGAATACGATCTGGTCAGTCAGGTCGTGCGCATCCAGCCCAACACATCTTACCAGGTGTCCGCTTACGTGCGGTCCGACAATCTTACATCGGACAGCGGGCCTCGCTTGCGGGTGGTGGAACTGGGTTGCGGCGAGTGTGCGGCCAGAATGAGCGATCCGACCGTGGGCACAACTCCCTGGCACGAGGTCGATGTCGACTTCCTTACTCACCCGCAGACAGAGGCGGTGAAGATATCCTTCTGGCGGCCGCAGAGTCAACCTTACCCGAGCGACATCACGGGTACGGTCTGGCTGAATGATGTCAATCTCCGCAAGGTGGAGGATTCGCCGCTGGATTCAAGCCGAGTGAGGGCACGGTGACCTCCTCAACCGCCCTACAGTTGCCGGCTTCTGTGCGAAGCGCTTCGTCTCCCCTCCACACGCTGGCGCGCGTTGTATTGATGGTCACGATTTGCGCAGCGCCCTGGGCCTTCGGCGCTGTTCAGCCTTGGGCGTGGGGCGGTCTGATGGTGCTCACGCTGCTCGCATTGGTTTTGTGGGCAGGGGCGTGCGCCCAGTTCGGGGTGATGAATCTGACATGGTCGCCGCTCTACGTGCCCTTCCTGGGTTTTCTGGCTCTCGCATCGATTCAGTTGTTGGCCGGATTCACTGCTGACCATGCCGCCACGCGCGAGGCAGTTCTAAAGATCGTTACCAATCTTGTCCTCTTTTTTCTGGCGGGCCAGCTTATCACCCAGCGCGGCAATGGCAGGGCACTTGAATGGCTTGGCCTGATCGCGACCGCGCTGGCGTTCGCTCTGTGCATCCTGGCAATTGCCCAGAATCTGTCCGGTCCGAGCCTGCGAATGATTTACTGGAAGTATGCCTCGCCCGTTCGCCCTTTTGGACCCTACGTCAACCATAATGACTATGCCGGCCTGATGGAAATGCTGCTTCCCATTTCCGTGGTTTACATTCTCTCGCGATCGGTGAACATTGCGCTTCGAACCCTGCTGTGGTGCGGTGTGGGTCTGGTCATCTCATCGGTGTGGATCTGCGGCTCGCGGGGCGGCACGGTCGCGCTGGTCATTGAGGGACTCCTGCTGGCGGGCCTCTTGATTTGGCCCCGGCCGCGCGGCGTTTCCATTCCCTCACTTGTTTTGTTAGTGGCGGTGATTCTGATTTCCGCCGTCACCTTCTACTGGATGTCAAGCACGGGGCGGGTGGTTCAAAACGCCTGGTCAGTGTTTGACACTTCGCGGCCCCTGGAGGCGACATTCGGCGATCGCTATCAGATGGGCATCGACACGATTCACATCATTCGAGATCATCCCTGGCTGGGAATTGGCGTGGGATCCTTTGAGGCGGTCATTCCCGGTTATATAACCTTTCCCACCGAACTGCATTGGACTCACGGCCACAACGACGTGCTGGAAGCCGTTGCTGAGACCGGTTTGCCCGGAGCGTTGCTGATCCTGGCGGCGCTTGTGCTCTTTCTGCGCTCCGCATTTCGTGATTTGGACGAGCGCTTGAGGCATGGCTGGGGCTGGATCCAGTTGGGCGCTGCGATAGGAGCGGTGGGATTGTTCTGCCACAGCTTTGTGGACTTCAACCTGCGTGTCCCCGCCAACGCGGCGTGGTTCGTGGTGTGTTTGGCCGTGGCCACGCACCCCCGGCCAGTTTGGGAAATGCGCCGGAAGTTTTCGCGGGATTTGCGTGGGGATTGGGATCGCCAATTCGCCGGCGCCGAGCCCCCCGCGTGATATCATCGCCGCCGGGTGTGCCCAACGAACCGGCACAGCGGGCGAAGGCAGACTGAAACTTCTAAACCAATGTCAGGTCGCCAATGAAACTCCTGGTCACAGGCGGTGCGGGATTCATCGGGTCAAACTTTATTTGCTATATCCTTGCCCGGCACCGCGGCGATTCCATCGTGAACCTGGACAAGCTCACCTATTCCGGGAATCTCCGGAACTTGCGTGGTGTTGAAGGCGACCGTCGCTATAAATTTGTGCGCGGCGATATCGCTGACGGCCGCAGAGTCCGCAAGGTGCTCTCGGCAGGGTTCGACGCCATTGTCCACTTCGCTGCGGAAACGCATGTGGATCGCAGCATCCTGGACGGCTCGGCATTCGTGCAGACCAACGTTCAGGGAACCGAGTGCCTGATGACCGCCGCGCAGGAGGCGAGAATCAAGCGCTTCGTGCTAGTCAGCACGGATGAGGTGTACGGCAGCGCGCAGCCGGGCGAAAAGTTTACCGAGGAATCGCCGCTGGCTCCCAACAGCCCGTATGCGGCCAGCAAGGCGGCCGCGGACCTTTTGGCGCGCGCCCACTTTCGCACTTTTCGATTCCCGGTTATCATTACGCGATGCACCAACAATTACGGCCCTTTTCAGTACCCGGAAAAGTTTATCCCGCTCGTGCTCTCGCGTGCCGCAGGGGGGCAGAGCATTCCCGTCTACGGCGGCGGGATGCAGGTAAGGGATTGGATTTGGGTTGAGGATCATTGCGCCGGCGTAGACGCAGCGTTACGCAAAGGCCGCGAGGGTGAAACCTATAACTTTGGCGCGGGCAACGAGTGGCCCAATCTGGAAATTGCCCGTTATATTCTGCGCTTGCTCAACAAGCCGCAGTCCCTGCTGACGTTTGTTCGGGACCGGCCGGGCCACGACCGGCGTTATGCGCTGCACTGTGAAAAGTCTCAGGGTGAACTGGGGTGGGCGCCCAGGACAAGTCTGGAAGAGGGACTGAAGCAGACGGTCGAATGGTACACGTCCAACGCCGATTGGGTGCGGCACGTGGAGTCGCGAGGGTACCGCGCATACTACCGCAAGCATTACGAGCGCAGGGAAGCGACGCTGGCAAAGGCCCTCGCCCACGGAGGAAGGAAGTAGCCAGGGTTCCATAGAAATGACCACCACCACGAATTCCAAATTAGTCGCCGAGCGAGCAGGCACGCGGCTGGTCATCCTGAGCAGGCCTCAACCGGGTTGCGGCGAGGTCATCACCAGCGCCTCCGCTCCGCAGTTGATTCACGGCATTGAAGCGGAGCCCTTGACGCAGTTTCCGGACGATCGCGGCTGCTTCTCGGAGCTTTTTCGCTTCGGCGAGCCGGGCTTGGCGCGCGATTTCAATTCCGCCACCGGCAGCCGAATCCAGGTTTCTTTCACGATTTCCTATCCCGGCGTCATCAAAGCGATCCATTACCATTTCGAACAAACCGACCTGTGGGTTCCACTGGCCGGAATGTTCCAGGTGATTCTGTACGATCTCCGCGAATCGTCGCCGACCTGCGGCAGGTTGAACACCATCTTCATCGGCACGATGCGGCCCTGGAAGCTGCGAATTCCTCCCGGCGTGGGCCACGGATACAAAGTGGTGGGACCGGAATCGGGCCTGATGGTCTATGCGACCAATCGCACGCATAATCCGCAGGACGAGGGACGCATTCCATTTGACGAGCCGGGAATAAACTATGACTGGGTGACCCGTCCCAGGTGACGATTTCCATTTTCAATTGATTTTGAGCTGCGCAGGAGATTTGCACGCAAGTTCGAAAGAGAGGGCGATTGAAGGACGTTGTCGTTATCGGTGGCGGCCCCGCAGGCATTCACGCTGCGTCGCTGCTGGCGCGTGCGGGACTGAATGTTGTCCTGCTCGAAGCGCAAAGCCGCGTGGGTGAGCGGGCCATTTGCTCGGGCGTGGTGGGCGCGGAAGCGTTCGCCCGCTTCGATCTGCCCACTCAGCCCGTTCTGTCGGAGATTCGGTGCATCCAGGCCGTCTCGCCCGCCGGGCGCAAGCTCGAGCATCGCACGGACTCGGCTCTTGCGCATGTGATCGATAAGGGTGAATTCAACCGCGCACTGGCGCGCCGCGCGGTTGACGCGGGAGTGGAATTCAAACTTGGCTGCTGGGTGAACACGCTGGAAGTGGAGAAGAATTCCGTCGCAATAAATTACCGGTCGGTCTCCGCGGGGCCTTCAAGTATTCGGGCGCAAGTGGCGGTTATCACCACCGGCGTGAACGGTTCGCTGAACCAGACCCTGGGACTGGCGCGGCCGCGACAATTTCTTCGCGCGCTTCAGGCGGAAGTAACCCTGCCTCCCAATGGCCACGGCAACGCCACGCGCGTCTTTGTAGGCCAGGGCGTGGCGCCGGCAGCCTTCGGATGGGAAATCCCCCTCGGAAACAATCGCTGGCGCGTGGGGCTGATGACGGACCAGAATCCCGCCCCGTTTTTCGCCAGGCTGCTTGGCCGGGTGGCGCCGCAAGTTGACATCTCCATGCTGCGGATCGACCGGAAGGGAATCGCCCAGGCTCCGGAAGGCCGGTGCGTCCGCGATCGCGTCATCGCCGCTGGCGAAGCGGCGGGCCACATCAAGACTTCCACGGGCGGGGGAATTTACTACGGGCTGCTTTCCGCGGAGCTTGCCGCCAATGTGCTGATTCGTGCTTTCCGCAACTTGGATTTTACCGCGCGTTCGCTGGGCGATTTCGAGCGGTACTGGCGCTCAACCTTCGGTTGTGAGTTGATGGTGGGTTATTTTGCCCGCAAGCTCATCGGCAGGCTCAGTGACCGGCAACTCGACAGTTTCTTCGACGCGGCGAACGCCACAAACCTGCTCTTCCGGTTGAACGGCCGGCTGAATTTCGACTGGCACCATCGGGCCCTGCTGGCGGCGCTGCGCGCGCTGCTCGCTCTGCCCGGCGCCGTGGGGACGGCATGCTGAAGCGCGCGTTTGACATTTCGCTTTCGGGCCTCGGGTTGGTTTTCTCCTCACCGCTCTGGGCGGCGATTGCCCTGGCCATCAAGATTGAAGACGGCGGGCCGATTTTCTACGGGCAGCTTCGAGTCGGCAAGGGCTGCAAGGAGTTCCGTAGCGTCAAATTTCGGTCCATGGTGCCTGATTCGGACGCAAAGTGGGGCGCGGTGCCGGCAAAAGAGGGCGACCCGCGCATCACGCGGGTGGGCCGCATACTGCGTGCCACCGCCATGGATGAACTGCCGCAACTCTGGAACATTTTCCGCGGCGACATGAGTTTCGTCGGACCGCGGCCGGAGTGGACCGAGCTGGTGAAACAATTTCGCGCGGAAATTCCCGGCTTCGACCGCCGCCATGCCGTCACCCCGGGGCTTACCGGTATCGCCCAGGTGTACGGCCACAGCGAGCTGCCGCGTCGCCAAAAACTTCGCTACGACCTGCTTTACATCAAGCGCCAAAGTTTCTGGCTGGACGTGCGCATTGTTTTCGTCTCGTTCCTCGTGACCTTCACGGGAAAATGGGAGGACCGTTCCGCCAAATTGCCGCGCCTGCTGAGCGGGAGGCGGACCTCCGGAGGGCGCGTGGCCCCGGCCGCGCGGGCGTGAAATCGCTTTGCCGGCACCCAACCTCAAGCTGGACCCACCCACCATGGCCGATCAACCTATCTTCCCTCCCCGCACAGAGGTTTTGGGAGCTCCTGTCCACATCATCGACATTGAAGACGTCGTGCGCCAGATGGAGCAATGGATTTGCGAGCGCGGGCGCCCGCGCTGGATCGCCGTGACGGGTTCGCACGGAGCGCTGGAGGCGCATCGGCACGCGGATTTCCGGGAAATTCTCCGCACCGCTGACCTTTCCGTGCCCGATGGCCGCTGGGCCGCTCGCGTGGCTGCAAAGAAAATGTCCTGTCCTACGCATCAGGTGCGTGGCGCGGACTTGCTGTCGGCCTTTTGCGGGCTCGCCAGCAAGAAAGGTTTCACGAATTACTTATACGGCGATACAGAGGTGAACCTTGCGCTGGCAAGCGGGCGGTTGAGCCGGCAGCATCCGGGATTGAAGATTGTCGGCACGCTCTCACCGCCCTTCCGCCCGCTTACTGCTGCCGAAGACGAGCAGATCATCCAATCGATCAATCACGCGAATCCCGATGTGCTTTGGGTGGCGCTGGGACTGCCCAAGCAGGAGCGCTGGATTGTCGATCACCTCGCCCGGCTGAGGGCGCCCGTAATCGTCGCCATCGGAGCGGCCATCAAGTTTCACAGCGGAAAGGTGAAGCCTGCGCCACGCTGGGCCAGCCGCGTGGGGTTTGAATGGTTCTGGCGCCTGCTGCATGAACCTCGTACGGTCTGGAAAAGAGCCATCGTCTACGGCCCGCAATT